>NZ_JBEXVD010000003.1:418135-418315 GCF_040638655.1 Streptomyces sp. NPDC005963
GTTCGGTAAGGATGGCACTACATTCCGTGCTTCCTCATGGCGTCGTCTTCCAACGGGGCAGCCGCTTCCCTTCCATCCCCCCTCCCCCATTACCTTTTTGGTGGTCCCGCAATGGGGCTCCCGGCCTCCGGGCCCGGCATGACTGCTCCCCCCTGTTGAAGGTATGGCCCGGGGGGTGGT
>NZ_JBEXVD010000004.1:0-398112 GCF_040638655.1 Streptomyces sp. NPDC005963
GACTTTTGGCACGCTGTTGAGTTCTCAAGGAACGGACGCTTCCTTCAAATCCCTCTCAGGACTCTCCGGGCTTTTCCCTCCGGTCTTGCGTTTCCAACCTTACCAGACCTTTTTCTCACTCCGTTTCCGGAATTCGAATTCGATCCAGCACCCGATTGGAAGGGCTTTTCGCCTTTCGGCGTGTCCACTACGTTAGCTGATGCCCAGTGCAACTCATAATCGAGTTCATCGGGATGAATTCCGGCACGCCGAAATAGAACCCGATTGGGTTTTGCGAGGTGTAGTGGATGGCCGCTTCCGGGGTGCTGAACAGCAGGCCCGGCTCAAGCGGCTCGGGCTACGTTAGGCGGCTCCCGGTGCCGAGTCAAGTTGACCTTCGGCGCGGTGCGTGCGGCCGGTAGGGACTGACCGTCGGGTCGCCGTCGATCCAGTAGCGCCAGGGTTGATGGGCTCCCCCGCCTCCCACTCCCGTACGCGGACCGTTGCGTACCAGCTCAGCGCTGGGGGCGAGGCCCGGGAGCAGTGACAGGGGCGCCGTGCTGTCAGCGCAGAGGTCCGTACCGTTCAAGGCACGGTCCACATCGAGGGCCGTGGCGAGTCGTGCCGGCCCTTTGGCCAGTTCTCTGTCATGACGGGCTGAGAATCGACGTTTGCGGGCGAGGTCTGCGCCTACCCGGATCTCACCCGCTCGGAGAAGGACCCCGCTGGCACGCCCCTCCGGGCCGCATACGGCGTTGAGGCAGTGCCACATTCCGTATGTGAAGTAGACGTAGGCGTGACCCGGCGGACCGAACATCACCTCGTTCCGCGCGGTGCGGCCCCGATAGGCGTGCGAGCCGGGGTCGACCTCGCCCGCGTACGCCTCGACCTCGGTGATCCGCAGTTCCATCGTGCCCTCGGCCGTACGGCGTACCAGGGTGCAGCCGAGGAGCTGTGGCGCCACCTCCAGAACGGGGCGGTCGAAGAACTCCCGCGACAACGGCGTACGGTCGGAGGTCTCGGTCATGCCGTCTGAGGGTAGCGGGGAACCGGTGACCCTTGAGGTGCGTAAGTAGGGGTCAAGCCCCGAGCAGAAGCAAGAAGGAGTGGACATGGGTTTCAAGAAGCTACTGGCGAGTCTGGGAGCCGGTGGGGCCTCCGTGGAGACGGTGCTCACCGAGGAGAACGTCGTACCCGGTGGTGTGGTGCAGGGTGAGGTCCGCATCGAGGGTGGCTCCGTCGACCAGAAGATCGAGGGGCTGTCCGTCGGCCTTCAGGCGCGGGTCGAGGTGGAGAGTGGCGACGGCGAGTTCAAGCAGGACCTTGAGTTCGTCAAGCAGCGGCTCGGCGGCGCCCTCGAAGTGAAGGCAGGAGCGGTCCACGTCGTGCCCTTCGGCCTGGAGATCCCCTGGGAGACCCCGGTGACCAGCATCGCCGGGCAGCAGCTGCGCGGGATGAACATCGGCGTCACCACGGAACTGGAGATCGCACGCGCGGTGGACTCCAGCGATCTGGACGCGATCAACGTGCATCCGCTCCCGTCCCAGCAGGCGATCCTCGATGCCTTCCTCCACTTGGGATTCCGTTTCAAGAGCGCGGACATGGAGCGCGGGCACATCCGCGGAACACGGCAGCGGCTGCCGTTCTACCAGGAGATCGAGTTCCTGCCGCCCAGCCAGTACCGGGGTCTGCACCAGGTGGAGTTGACCTTCATCGCGGATGCGCGCGAGATGGACGTCATCGTGGAGATGGACAAGAAGCCCGGACTGTTCAGCGAGGGAAGCGACTCGTACAAGGCGTTCACGGTGGGGCACCACGACTTCCAGTCGACCGACTGGGGTGCGTACCTCAACCAGTGGCTCGCCGATGTCGGTGGTCGCCGGAACTGGCTCTAGGCTCCGGAACGGTAGGCAAGCAGTCACCAACAGCCGAGCCGGAGGTACAGCCGTGACCGAGTCCACGAAGGCACCCCTTCCCCATGACTTCCATCCGCCGGTGCCGTCGTTCACGGTGGTGAGCGACGACGTCACAGCGGGATCGGCCCTGAAGGACGCACAGGTCCATGCCGAGGGCAATGTCTCGCCGCACTTGCGGTGGGAAGGGTTCCCTCCGGAGACCAAGAGCTTCGCCGTCACGTGCTTCGATCCGGACGCCCCCACGGGCAGCGGATTCTGGCACTGGGTGCTCTTCGACATCCCCGCCTCCGTGACCGAGTTGGCCGCAGGAGCAGGGAGCGGAGCCTTCCAGGGTTTGCCCAAGGGTGCCGTCCACGCCCGGAACGACTACGGGACGAAGGACTTCGGCGGAGCCGCTCCTCCCGCGGGTGAGAACCACCGCTATGTGTTCACCATCTATGCCGTGGACACGGCGGAACTCGGACCCGACGAGGATGCCTCGCCTGCGGTCGTGGGCTTCAATCTGCGGTTCCACACGCTCGCGCGTGCCTCGCTGATCGGGGAGTACGAAGGTCCTTCTGCTCACTGACCGTTCGTCCGTTGTTTGCCCTGCTCTGGTCTTGGAGAGATCAGAGCAGGGCACTTTTTCTTTTCCGGGCCCGGGGAAAGCCCCGGGAGGGCGGCGGATATTGCGTTGTCCATCTCGGCGCGCCCAGCCAGAGTTGATCCGAGCCGCGAGCCCGATCACGGGTGGGGCCGGGATACGGAGGTGGGCGTGATGCGCGACACGCTGGTGCTGAATGCGAGCTTCGAGCCGCTGTCGACGGTGTCGTTGAACCGTGCGGTCGTGCTGGTCCTCCAGGACAAGGCCGTCGTCGAGCAGGCCCATCCCGGACTTCGGGTGCGTGCCGCCACCGTGGAACTTCCGGTACCGCGGGTGATCAGGTTGTGCAGATACGTACGGGTGCCGTTTCGAAGACAGGCACCCTGGTCACGGCGGGGGGTACTGGTGCGGGACCAGTACCGGTGCGCGTACTGCGGCAAACGCGCGACGACCGTGGACCATGTCGTGCCGCGTTCCCACGGTGGTGGGGACACCTGGCTGAACACCGTGGCTTCCTGCGCGGAGGACAATCACCGCAAGGCGGACCGTACGCCGGAGCAGGCGGGGATGCCGTTGCTGCGGGAGCCATTCGTACCGTCGCCTGCCGATGCGATGTTGCTGGGGTTGAGGGCGGGTGAGCGCTCCGAGTTGCCGCAGTGGTTGCTCGCCCGGCAAGCGGCCTAGCGTCATGCCTCCGGCCCGTCCTTGAGTTGGATCAGGGGCGGGCCTCGTGCTGTCAGCCGTAGCGGCGGAGCAGCAGTTGGACGATGGCGACCGTGCCCACCACGACGATGAAGATGCGCAGTGCCGTGGGCGAGAGCTTGCGGCCGTACTTGGCGCCCACATGGCCGCCGATGGCGGAACCGATCGCGATCAGGACGACGGCGGTCCAGTCGGGCTCGGCGACGATGATGAAGAAGATCGCTGCGATGGAGTTGACCACCGCGGCGAGGACGTTCTTGACGGCGTTGATCCGCTGCATGCTCTCGTTGAGGAGCATCCCCATCAGGGCGACGTAGAGGATGCCCTGGGCGGCCGTGAAGTAGCCGCCGTAGATGCTGGCGGCGAGCAGTCCGACGATGAGGAGCGGACCGCCGTCGGGGTGGGCGTCCGTGGTGCCATTGGCGGCGCGGCGGCTCTGGACGGCGCGGGCGATGCGCGGCTGGAGGACGACCAGCACGAGGGCGAGCGCAACGAGTACGGGGACGATGGTCTCGAAGGCGGTCGGCGGCAGGGTGAGCAGCAGTACGGCGCCGCTGATGCCGCCGACCGCGGCGACGATGCTGAGCTTGATGATCCGGTCGCGTTGGCCGGCGAGTTCGTGCCGGTATCCGATGGCGCCGCTGACGGCCCCGGATACGAGGCCGAGTGCGTTGGAGACGGTCGCGGTGACGGGTGACAGGCCGGTGGCGAGGAGCACGGGGAAGGTGATCAGCGTGCCCGAGCCGACCACGCTGTTGATGGCGCCGGCGCTGATGCCCGCGATGAAGACGGCGAGCATCTCCCAGATCGTCACGCTGTGCCCCTCGATGATCGGTGCCGAATGCACCGATCATGCCCGATCCGGTGGAGGGGTCAGGTGACGGGGGGCTCTTCGCGGCGCTCGACCGGGCCGCCGCCGTGGTTGCCCCCGTGGTTGCCGCCGCCGTTGCCGCCGGTGTTGAAGCCGGGGACACCGCCGCCGAGGTTGCCGAAGGCTCCGGAGAGGCCCTTGAGTGCGTCCCCGATCTCGCTGGGCACGATCCAGAGCTTGTTGGCGTCGCCCTCGGCGATCTTCGGGAGCATCTGGAGGTACTGGTAGGAGAGCAGCTTCTGGTCCGGGTCGCCTGCGTGGATGGACTCGAAGACGGTGCGGATGGCCTGTGCTTCACCTTCGGCGCGCAGGGCTGCCGCCTTGGCCTCGCCCTCGGCGCGGAGGATGGCGGACTGCTTCTCGCCCTCGGCGGTGAGGATCTGGGACTGGCGGATGCCTTCGGCGGTGAGGATGGCGGCCCGCTTGTCGCGGTCGGCGCGCATCTGCTTCTCCATCGAGTCCTGGATGGAGGTGGGCGGCTCGATGGCCTTGAGCTCGACACGGTTGACGCGGATGCCCCACTTGCCGGTGGCCTCGTCGAGCACCCCGCGCAGGGCGGCGTTGATCTCCTCGCGGGAGGTGAGGGTCCGCTCCAGGTCCATGCCACCGATGATGTTGCGCAGTGTGGTGACGGTGAGCTGCTCGATGGCCTGGATGTAGCTGGCGACCTCGTAGGTCGCTGCCCTGGCATCGGTGACCTGGTAGTAGATGACGGTGTCGATGTTGACGACCAGGTTGTCCTGGGTGATCACCGGCTGGGGCGGGAAGGGCACGACCTGCTCGCGGAGGTCGATGCGGTTGCGGATGGAGTCGATGAACGGGACGACGATGTTCAGTCCGGCGTTCAGGGTGCGGGTGTAGCGCCCGAACCGCTCGACGATGGCGGCGCTGGCCTGTGGGATGACCTGGATCGTCTTGATCAGGGCGATGAAGACCAACACCACCAGAATGATCAGGACGATGATGATCGGTTGCATCGAGTTCCCCGTGTCCTTCGCTGCCGAGTGATTTTGATGATCGAGTTTCCCAGACCATGGGCTTGTATGGGGAGCGTTCCGGTCTGTTGTCTCACTTCAGTGGGTTCTGTGAGTCGTTGTGGCGTCGATCCTCCGGTCACATGACGACCGCGGTGGCTCCTTCGATCTCCACGACGTCGACCTGTTGGCCGACTTCGAAGGCCATGTCGGCGTCGAGTGCGCGGGCGGACCAGATCTCGCCTGCGAGTTTGATGCGCCCTCCGCTGCCGTCCACCCGCTCCAGCACGACGGCTTGACGTCCCTTCAGGGCGTCAACTCCGCTGGCGAACTGGGGGCGTCCGGCGCGATGTCGGGTGGCGATGGGCCGGACGACGGCGATGAGGGCGACGGACACCACCACAAACACGAGCACTTGGGCGACCACGCCCCCGCCCAGCGCCGCGACGATGGCGCCCCCGACCGCTCCTGCGGAGAACATCCCGAACTCCGGCATCGCCGTGAGGACGAGCGGAATCCCCAGGCCGACCGCGACGATCAGCCACCACACCCACGCGTCGATTTCCACGCCTCCATGGTAGGTCTGCCGGTCGGGGTCACGACAGGGGGCAAGGAGGGCTCAGCGCGCACGAGGAGGGGTCATCGGCTCCCTCCATGGGTCAGGTGTGACTGGTGATCTCTCCTGGGGTTTCCGGGGTCAACCGGGAGTTCTGAGAGGTCCACGGTGAAATGACACCGTCTGTGTTGTTGCGGTGCGTCGACGCATGTCGGCACACATCGGCGCACGTTGAGGCGCGCTGGAGCCCATGTGCGCATGCGTGTACGGCGGTCTTGGGGCGGGTCAGCGGAGCGGGAGGCCCTGTGCGGTCCAGCGGGCGCCGTTGCGTTCGACCACCAGGGGCAGTCCGAAACAGAGGGAGAGGTTGCGAGAGGTCAGCTCGGTCTCCACGGGACCGGCGGCGAGCACCCTGCCCTGTCTGATCATCAGCACATGGGTGAAGCCGGGCGGGATCTCCTCGACGTGGTGGGTGACCATGATCATGGAGGGGGCGATCGGGTCGCGGGCGAGCCGGCCGAGACGGCGCACCAGGTCCTCACGGCCGCCGAGGTCGAGTCCTGCCGCGGGCTCGTCGAGGAGCAGCAGTTCCGGGTCGGTCATCATGGCCCGCGCGATCAGCGTGCGCTTGCGCTCCCCCTCGGAGAGGGTGCCGAACCGGCGGTGCAGGTAGTCGGTCATGCCGAGGCGGTCGAGGAAGGCGCGGGCGCGGTCCTCGTCGACCTGGTCGTAGTTCTCGTGCCAGGTCGCGGTCATGCCGTACGCGGCGGTGAGGACCGTTTGGAGGACGGTCTGGCGCTTGGGCAGCTTCTCCGCCATGGCGATGCCGGCCATGCCGATGCGGGGGCGGAGGTCAAAGACGTCGACCCGGCCGAGGCGCTCGCCGAGGATCGTGACCTCGCCGCCGGTGGGGAAGAGGTAGCTGGACGCGAGGTTGAGGAGCGTGGTCTTGCCGGCGCCGTTCGGGCCGAGGATGATCCAGCGCTCTCCCTCCTTGACCGACCAGGAGACGTCGTCCACTAGAGCGCGTCCGTCGCGGACCACGGATACGTCCACCAGCTCCAGTACATCGCTCATGAGCGCGTTGTCTCCCCATGCAATCGTCTTGAGGTTGTGTGGAGGCGTTGTGTGCCTGTGGGCACAGCCCCATGGGAAAACCTACGCCACCGACCGAGCAACCCCGTCCCCCGGTCCGATCCTTAGGCTGGGGCCATGCTTGTGGAACCGCGTTCAGGACGTCTGGCCGCATGGGGGAACTCCCTCCTGGGTCATTTGGTGTCGCCCGACGAAGCAGTGCTGGCCATCGTCGGTGACGACGCCGTGCATCGGGTCGAGGGGCTGCCGGGTGAGGCGGGGCCGGTGGGCCTCACCCTCGCGCTGGGTCGGCTGAGGGTGCTGGGGGTGACCGGCTGGCGGCTCGCGTTGCCGGTGCCGGGGCATCCGCTCGGTCTCAGCGGCCCGCCCGACTTCAATGCCCGCGCCTTGGAGGCGCAGGAGGCCGTGGTCGGCTACGGGGCGCCGTACGGGTTGGTGCCGGAGATCAGGGAAGCCGGCCACCCGGGGGACCCGGCCGACGTGCACACGGAGGTGGTCTGGCACTGCCTGTCGGTGCGCGAGGCACCGCCGGCCGACGTGCCGTCGCTGGGCGAGGCCGAACGGGAGCTCGCGGAGGCACTCAGGGCGGCCACGGAGGCCCTGACCCGGCTCGACGTCGCGGCGTCGGGTCCGGTGGCGGAGGCCGCGTTGGACGCCTACCGGGCGCGCGCCGAGCACGGCCGGGAGGCGCTGGCTCCCGGATATCCACCGCGTGCGGTGCGTGTGTTGGAGCTCGCCCAACGGGTGGCCCTGCTAGTCGCGGTGGCCATGGACGGCGGCGGGGCCCGACTCGGCGGCGCGGTGAGCGCGTCACAGATCGGCGCACGCGGGGAGGTGCTCCGGCCCGTGGAGCGGGTGGCACGAAGGGCGCAGGTGGCCGCGTACAACGCGTTCGTGGAGGAACGGGAGCGGGGCGCGTCCTGACGGGAGGGCCTCGGTGCGGGGTCGGAGCCCCGGGTGGGGAGTACGTGCCACCTGCCCGGGGCTTTCTGCGCGCGGCTGCTTGCCGTGTCCTGCGGGGTTCTGGCGCCCGTCACGGGTGACCGGGGAACGGCGATGCCCGGGCATCCGGACCTGGCTCGTGGGGAGGAGGTTTCGGATGCCCGGGCGGGGTGGGGCAAGCGTCAGCCGTTGATGCCCAGGTTGCCGAACGCGGGGTTCAGCAGGCCGACGACGTTCACCGTGTTGCCGACGACGTTGACCGGAACGTGGATCGGTGCCTGGACGAGGTTGCCCGAGCCGACGCCCGGCGAGCCCACGGCGTGGCCGCCGGCGTGCGCGCCCGTGGTGGCGGAGGCCATGCCCGCACCCGCGGCGATGAGGCTGCCGGTGATCATGGTGAGGGCGGCGGCCTTCTTCAGGTTCTTCACTTTTGAACTCCTCCTGGCGTTCGCCGCGACCAATCGCCGCGGCTCGCCCTGGAGAACGGCCGGACGGCGCGGAGGATGCGCCGTCCGGGTGACATACACCCGACAGTATGAATCTCAGACCGGAGCGGAACCGTCAGTGAACTCCTGAGCTAATGAGGCACTCCAGCCGGTCGGTTAGTCGGTTAGTCGGTCAGTCCGTGCCGTACCGCCCACAGGGCCGCCTGGGTTCGGTCCGCCAGATCGAGCTTCATCAGGATGTTCGACACATGCGTCTTGACGGTCTTCTCCGAGAGGACGAGAGCCCTGGCGATCTCCCGGTTGGAGCGTCCGTCAGCGATGAGGCCGAGTACCTCGCGCTCCCGTTCCGTCAGGGAGGTGCCACGTCCCGAGCCGCTGCCGGGCTCGTCCTGGGACAGCAGGGCGACCGCCACCTCGGCCTGGAGGAGCACATGACCTGCGTGGACCGAGCGGATCGCACCGGCCAGCGCCTCGGGGTCCACGTCCTTGTACACGTACCCGGAAGCACCGGCGCGCAGGGCGGGCACCACCGTGCGCTGCTCGGTGAAGCTGGTGACGATCAGCACCTTGGCGGGATTGGACAGCTCCCGCAGCTTGCGCAGTGCCTCGATGCCGTCCGTGCCGGGCATCTTCACGTCCATCAGAACGACGTCGGGCATCAGCTCCTGGGCGCGGGCGACCCCCTCGTCTCCGTCGCCCGCCTCCCCGACGACCTCGATGTCGTCCTGGATCTCCAGGAAGGTGCGCAGCCCCCGCCGTACGACCTGGTGGTCGTCGACCAGTAGGACCCGAACCGTCTTGTCACCCACCGGGGACCTCCATCTCGATCGTCGTGCCCTTGCCGGGCGCGGACACCACGCGGAGCCGACCGCCGACTCCGCTCGCGCGGTCGCGCATCGAGACGAGTCCCAGATGGCGACCCGCCCGGCGGACGTCGCGAGGTTCGAACCCCTTGCCGCTGTCGGTGATGCTGAGGACCGCGCCCTGTCCGCGGCGGGCGAGGACCACGTCGACCTTGTCCGCGCCGGAGTGGCGCAGCGCATTGTGGAGCGCCTCCTGCGCAACCCTGAGCAGGGCTTCCTCCTGCGCCGCGGGCAGCGCCTTCACTCCGCAGGTGTCGAAGGTGACGGTGGCACTGTGCGCCCGGTCCAGGACGTGGATCTGGGTCCGCAGGGTGTTGATGAGTCCGTCCTCGTCCAGTGCGGCGGGTCGGAGTTCGACGACGGCTGCGCGCAGTTCCTCCGTGGCCTCGGCGGCGAGCGCGGCCACCTGCTGGAGCTCGCCCTTGGCACGTGCCGGGTCGCGGTCGACGAGGGCCGCCGCGGCTTGGGCGGTCAGCCGCAGGGAGAACAGCTTCTGGCTGACGGCGTCGTGCAGTTCGTGGGCGAGGCGGGACCGTTCCTCGGCGATGGTGAGTTCGCGGCTGCGCTCGTAGAGCCGGGCATTGGTGAGGGCGATCGCCGCGTGCTGGGCGAGGATCGACAGGAGTTCCTCGTCCTCCTCGGTGAATCCGCAGTCGCCCTGCGGTTTGGCGCAGCGCTTGTTGGCGAGGAAGAGGGCGCCGATGATCTCGTCGCCGTCCTTGACGGGCAACCCGAGGAAGTCGGACATCTCGGGGTGCTCGGCCGGCCAGCCCTCGAAGCGCGGGTCCTTGCGGACGTCGGCCAGCCGCTCGGGCTTCGCGTCGTGGAGCATGGCGGCCAGGATGCCGTGCTGACGGGGCAGCGGTCCGATGGCCTTCCACTGGGCGTCGCTGATCCCGTCGACGACGAACTGGGCGAAGCCGCCGTGATCGTCGGGGACGCCGAGTGCCGCGTACTGGGCGTCGAGCAGTTCGCGGGCCGAGGCGACGATCGTCTTCAGCACGTCACGCACCTCAAGATGCCTGCTCATGGCGAGCAGGGCGGTGCTCACGGCGGCGAGTCCGGTGCTCGGTTGCTGACTCATGAACTCACGGTACCGGCGGTCGTGACGCCGTGTATCGGGCCGGGGACGGCCCTCGCTTAGGGCTCGGGGACTAGGTCGAAGTGCCTTCGGGGTGGGGTCCCGCGGACGAGGCGGTCGGCCGGGTGCCGTTCCTACGGTGGGTGCGTCGGCGCGGACGGTCAGTGGCGCGTCGGGTGCTGAGTGCTGAAGGGGATGGATGCGATGCCGGTTGCGGTGATCACGGGGGCTTCGAAGGGGCTCGGACGGGCGCTCGCCGAGGCGCTGGCCGGGCGGGGGTGGGATCTGGTGCTCGGGGCCAGGACCGCCGAGGTGCTGGCGCGGACCGCGGACGTCGTCCGGTCCCACGGGACGCGGGTGGTGGCGGTACCGGGGGACGTCAACGACGCCGGGCACCGGCGCGAGCTGGTGGCGGCTGCGCGCGAGCTGGGCGGCCTCGACCTGTTGGTGAGCAATGCCAGTGCGTTGGGCGCCGAGCCCTTGGTGCGGCTGGACGTGCTGCCCCTGGAGGGTCTGCGCACGGCGCTGGAGACCAATGTGGTGGCCGCGCTGGGTCTCGTGCAGGAGGCGCTGCCGCTGCTGCGGGCCAGCGGGGCGGGCACCGTGATCGCGTTGAGCTCGGATGCCGCGGCCGAGGCGTACGAGACATGGGGCGGGTACGGGGCCGCGAAGGCGGCGCTGGACCAGCTGGCGGCCGTGCTGGCGGTGGAGGAGCCCGAGCTGCGGGTGTGGGCGGTGGATCCGGGTGACATGGACACCGATCTCTACACGGCTGCCGTCCCGGTGGCCGACGAGCCCCGGCCGTCGCCGCAGACGGTGGTGCCCGGCTTCCTCCGGTTGCTGGACGAGCGGCCGATGAGCGGCCGGTACGGGGCGCAGGCGCTGCTGGGCGGTCTGTAGGCCCGTGGACTGAGGGGTTGCTGACGCCTCCGGGGCGACGACCGCCGGGGTCCGCTCGCTGCCGTGCCTGGACTGGCAGCGGACGGATGCCCCGGTGGTGGAGCGTCCCGCCGGAGCCGAGGGCCCCGGGGGGCGCGACGGCGTGAGGTGGCGATGAGGTAACGGAGGGGATGGAGGCGTGCGTGATGGCACAGGACCATGAGGAAGCCGCCCGGGGCCCGGGCGGCGGGGCTGCGGCCTCCCTGGACGGTCTCCGGGTGCCGCCGGAGCTCTCCGCGCGGCTGCCCGCCGAGGTACGGGGCCACGGCCGGGACGATGTGCGGCTGATGGTGTCGCGGGGGCCGCTGGTCTCCCACCACCCGTTCAGGGAGCTCCCGGGCCGGCTGAGGGCCGGTGACGTCCTGGTGGTGAACACCTCTCCCACCCTGCCGGCGGCCGTGAACGGCCGAGTCGGCGGCGAGGCCGTGGTGGTGCACTTCTCGACCTGCGGGGATGACGGCCGGTGGGCCGTGGAACTGCGGCGCCCGGACGGCGCGGGGAGTACCGCACCCCGTCCCGGCGGCCCCCGGGGTGCGGTGGTACGGCTGCCGGGCGGGGCCCGACTGGTCCTGGAGGGCCCGTTGGCCCCGGGGGCGGACCGGCTGTGGTGGGCTTCGGTGTCCAGTGCCGTGCCGGAGCTGCTGCGGCGCTACGGGCGGCCCATTCGCTATGCGTACACGACCCATGACCAGCCGCTCTCCGCGTACCAGACGGTCTTCGCGCTCCCCACTCCCGATGGCACGGGTTCGGCGGAGATGCCGAGTGCGGCTCGGCCGTTCACCGAGGCGATGGTGGCGGAGCTGGTGAGTCGGGGGGTGCAGTTCGCGCCGGTGGTCCTGCACACGGGGGTGGCGTCCGCAGAGGCGCACGAGCCGCCGTACCCGGAGCGCTTCGCGGTGCCCGCGGCGACGGCGTGGCTGGTGAATGCGGCACGGGCCGGTGGCGGCCGGATCATCGCGGTCGGGACGACGGCGGTCCGGGCGCTGGAGTCGGCGGCGGACGGGAGCGGGGTGGTGCGTCCCGTGTCGGGGTGGACCGATCTGGTCGTGACCGCCGGGCGCGGGGTGCGGGTCGTGGACGGGCTGCTGACCGGCCTGCACGAGCCCGCGGCCTCGCATCTGCTGATGCTGGAGGCCATCGCGGGCCGGGAGTCCCTGGGCCGCGCCTACGCCGAGGCGCTGCGCCGCCTCTACCTGTGGCACGAGTTCGGGGACGTGCATCTCCTCCTCCCGGACGAGATACCCACACATTGCATTGCTGGCGCAACATTCAGTGAAACCGAACCGCACCCGATGTGAGCCCGCACATAGGACGCAGGTCACTTACGAACCTGTTTAGTGGTCGAAGCAAGGGCATGTGAACGGCTGATAAGTAAAGGGAAAGCAGTTTCTCCCGGTCGGTTATCAACTAATCCGGGTCGTACGTCACACCTTTGCCAGGACATTTTGCTGCCGCTAAGAATTGCCGAGTCGCCCGCCGTAGGAGCGCAGCGCCGCCTCCCCGGCCTGATGCGACATCCGCTATTCGAAGAGGTACGACTGTATGTCCGCGTCCAGCACCCGACTGACCAAGGTCCACCGGGCCTCGATCGCCGGTATCGCCGCCGCCGGTGTCGCAGCCATCACCCTCTCCCTCGTTCCCGGCGCCGGTACCGCCGAGGCCGAGGCCGCCACCGTGGCTCCGGCCGTTCCGGTCGCCTGGCAGGCCGATGCCGCCAGTGTGAAGACCGTGCCGGTCCACGCCCACCTCACCAAGCAGCAGTCGGCGATCGAGACCCAGGTCGAGGCCGCCGCGAAGGCCGCCGCCAAGGCCAAGGCCGACGTCAAGGCCGCCGCGGCCCAGAAGGCGAAGCTCGCCGCAGCCGCGAAGCAGGCCGCGGTCGAGGCCGCCGCCAAGAAGCGCGCTGCCGAGCAGGCGTCTGCCAGCCGTGCCGCGGAGGCCGCCCGCAAGCCCGTCTACACGAACAACCTCGACGGCTGGATCCGCCAGTCCCTCGACATCATGAAGAAGCACGACATCCCGGGCTCGTACGACGGTCTGCACCGCAACATCATGCGGGAGTCCAGCGGTAACCCGCGGGCCATCAACAACTGGGACATCAACGCGATCAACGGCGTGCCGTCGAAGGGCCTGCTCCAGGTCATCCAGCCGACGTTCAACGCGTACCACGTGGCCGGTACCCCGCACGACCTGTACCACCCGGTCGCCAACATCGTGGCCGCGGCCAACTACGCCGCCGACCGCTACGGCACCATCGACAACGTCAACGGCGCCTACTGAGCCGTCACGGGCCGATCAGCGCCGAGCACGCCGAAGGGCGGCACCCCACTGCGGGTGCCGCCCTTCGAACGTGCTTGGCCGGTGGCCGCTACTTGCGCATGACCTCGGGCTCGTGGCGGCGCAGCAGTCGGGCCACGACGAAGCCGCAGAAGACGCCGATCGCGAGCAGAACGGTGATGTTGATGCCCCACTGGGCGACCGTGTTCTCCCACAGGGGGTCCAGGTCGTCCGGGTTCTTGTGGTCCCACGGGGGCATCAGCCGGCCGAGGTCCAGGGTGGACCCGGCGCCGGCAATGGCCCAGCGGGAGGGCATCAACCAGGCGAACTGCTCCAGACCGGGTGATCCGTACACCTTGAAGAGGATGCCGGTGAAGACGACCTGGACGATCGCGAACATCACGAGCAGCGGCATGGTCTTCTCGGCGGTCTTCACCAGCGAGGAGATGACCAGGCCGAACATCATCGAGGTGAAGCCCAGTGCGGTGACCACCAGACAGAGTTCGACCGCGGGAGGCATCAGCAGGCCCTCTTCGGGCAGCCTGCGGGGCGCGAAGCCGATGCCACAGATGATGATCGCCTGAACGGCGGTGATCATGCCGAGGACGATCACCTTGGACATCAGGTACGCCGAGCGGGAGAGCCCGGTGGCCCGCTCCCGTTCGTAGATGACCCGTTCCTTGATCAGTTCTCGTACGGAGTTGGCGGCACCGGAGAAGCAGATTCCGACGGCGAGGATCAGCATGATCGTGCCGGCGTCGCCGTTGAACTTGGACCTGCCGTCATTGGGGGCGGCGAGGCCGAAGTCGGCCGGGATGACCACGCTCACCAGCCCGAGGACGGCGGGCAGGATCACCATCAGGCCCATGAAGCCCTTGTCGGACGCGATGACGGACACGTACCGGCGCATCAGGGTCCAGAGTTGGGAGCCCCAGCTCTGCGGCTTCGGCGGTCGCAGTTGTTGGGGCGAGGGCATGTTCACGGACTGCGGGGCGACGGCGTCGATGTCCGCCGCGTACATCTGGTAGTGCTGGGAGCCGCGCCAGCGGCCCGCCCAGTCGTAGTCGCGGTAGTTCTCGAACGCGGAGAACACATCGGCCCAGGTGGTGTAGCCGAAGAAGTTGAGGGCCTCCTCCGGCGGGCCGAAGTAGGCCACCGAACCGCCGGGAGCCATGACCAGCAGTTTGTCGCAGAGTTGGAGTTCGGCGACGGAGTGGGTGACGACGAGCACGGTGCGGCCGTCGTCGGCGAGCCCGCGCAGTAGCTGCATCACATCGCGGTCCATGCCGGGGTCGAGTCCCGACGTGGGCTCGTCGAGGAAGATCAACGAGGGCTTGGTGAGCAGTTCCAGGGCCACGGACACGCGCTTGCGCTGACCACCGGAGAGCGAGGTGATCTTCTTGTCCTTGTGGATGTCGAGCTTGAGCTCGCGCAGCACCTCGCCGATGCGGGCCTCGCGCTCGCTCTCGGCGGTGTCACCGGGGAAGCGGAGTTTCGCGGCGTACTTCAGTGCCTTCCGTACGGTCAGCTCCTTGTGCAGGATGTCGTCCTGCGGGACCAGACCGATGCGCTGGCGCAGTTCGGCGAACTGCTTGTAGAGGCTGCGGTTGTCGTAGAGCACATCGCCCTGGTTGGCGGGCCGATAGCCGGTGAGGGCCTTGAGCAGGGTGGACTTGCCCGAGCCCGACGGGCCGATGACCCCGATGAGGGACTTCTCCGGCACCCCGAAGGACACGTCCCGCAGGATCTGCTTACCGCCGTCGACGGTGACCGTGAGGTGGCGTGCGGAGAAGGAGACCTCTCCGGTGTCGACGAACTCTTCGAGCCGGTCGCCGACGATCCGGAAGGTGGAGTGGCCGACGCCCACGATGTCGTTGGGGCCGATGTTGACGGTGCCCGACTTGGTGATCGGCTGGCCGTTGACGTACGTGCCGTTGTGGGACCCGAGGTCGCGGATCTGGAAGCGGCCGTCGGGGGTGGCGGTGAACTCGGCGTGGTAGCGGGAGACTTGCAGGTCGGAGACGACCAGCTCGTTCTCCAGGGCGCGGCCGATGCGCATCACCCGGCCGAGCGAGAGTTGGTAGAAGGTGGTCGGGCTGCGGTCGCCGTGGGCCGGAGGCGCTCCGACGTGCTGTCGTTCGCCCTGCTGGGGGGCGGACAAGCCCGACTGCTGCGGCCAGCCCTGGCCGACCGCGGGCTCCGGCCAGTTATGCAGGGCCTCGGGCGGCGGTTCGGGCGCCTGGTGTTGGTGATGCCGCCCGCCGACCTGCCCGGAGGCCCCGCCGCCGTGCGCATCGGCGGTCGCGGTGGACAGGACGAGCCGCGGTCCGTCGGTGGCGTTGCCCAGGTGGACGGCCGAGCCCGGGCCTATCTCCGTCCGCTGGATGCGCTGGCCCTGTACATAGGTGCCGTTCGTGCTGCCGTGATCCTCGATCACCCAGGTGTGGCCGCCCCAGCTGACGCTGGCGTGTCGCCAGGAGACCCTGGCGTCCTCCACCACCATGTCCCCCTGTGGATCCCGCCCCAGGGTGTACGACCTGGACGGATCAAGGGCCCAGGTCCTTCCGTTCAATTCCAGTACGAGTTCCCGCACTCCATGCCCCACTACTTGTCCCCCGAATTACCCCCGTCGCAGGGAGTCTAGGGATGGCGAACATCGTGAGGAACTATTTCAGGCTCGGCTGTATCTGCGGAAGTCGGGCCTCGTGAAGACCCGGGAAGGGGAGGCCACGGGCGGCGGAACAGCGATTCCGGAGCCCGGCCGCGGGGGTACGAGCGCCCTCTCGCCATCGATATCGAGCCATGAAGGGCTTCGCCGGTGGGGTCCCGTGGGTATGGGAGTGACCCCGCCCGGCGGCCGGGATGACAGGAGGACCGCCCGGCTGCCCGGCGGGAGGACGGCCGCGGGCGAACCGCACCACCTCGGCGTACGGTGGCGAGTGCGGCCGATGTCCGCCCATCGGGACGGTGCGTCTCGGTCCGGGCCCGCCGGATACGGTGGAGGAACCATGAGCGCTTCGCAGACCTCCGACGTACGTACCCTTCTCGTCAAGATCTTCGGGAAGGACCGCCCCGGGATCACCGCCGGACTCTTTGACACTCTCGCCGCCTACTCCGTCGACGTCATCGACATCGAACAGGTCGTCTCCCGGGGCAGGCTCGTGCTGTGCGCCCTGGTCACCGCACCCACATCGGCCGGGGCCGACGAAGGCGACCTCCGAGCCACCATCCACAGCTGGGCCGAGGACCTGAAGCTCCAGGCCGAGATCATCTCGGGTACGGGCGACAACAGGCCGCGCGGCAGTGGCCGCTCCCACGTCACCGTGCTGGGGCATCCGCTGACCGCGGAGGCGACCGCGGCCATAACGGCCCGCATCACCTCGGTCGGCGGCAACATCGACCGCATCTTCCGGCTGGCCAAGTATCCGGTGACCGCGGTCGAGTTCGCGGTGTCGGGCGCCGAGACCGAGCAGTTGCGGACGGCGCTGGCCACCCAGTCATCGGCGATCGGCGTGGATGTGGCCGTGGTCTCGGCGGGACTACACCGGCGGGCACAACGGCTGGTGGTGATGGACGTGGACTCCACGCTCATCCAGGACGAGGTCATCGAGTTGTTCGCCGCCCACGCGGGGTGTGAGGACAAGGTCGCCGAAGTGACGGCGGCGGCGATGCGCGGCGATCTGGACTTCGAGCAGTCCCTCCACGCACGGGTGGCCCTGCTCGCGGGGTTGGACGCATCGGTGGTGGACAAGGTGCGCGCGGAGGTGCGGCTCACCCCCGGCGCACGGACACTCATCCGGACGCTGAAGCGGCTCGGTTTCCAAGTGGGTGTGGTCTCGGGCGGGTTCACACAGGTCACGGATGACCTCATGGAGCGGCTCGGGCTGGACTTCGCCTCGGCGAACACGCTGGAGATCGTGGACGGAAAGCTCACCGGTCGGGTCACGGGTGAGATCGTGGACCGGGCGGGCAAGGCGCGGCTGCTGCGCCGCTTCGCAGCGGAGGCGGGCGTACCGCTCGCTCAGACGGTGGCGATCGGCGATGGCGCGAACGATCTGGACATGCTCAACGCGGCCGGTCTCGGAGTGGCGTTCAACGCCAAGCCCGTCGTGCGCGAGGCCGCGCACACCGCGGTGAACGTGCCCTTCCTGGACACCGTGCTCTATCTGCTCGGGATCACCCGGGAAGAGGTCGAAGCGGCGGACGGCGAGGACGACGCGCCCACTGAATCCTGAGCCCTTCCACGATCGAGGCCCCGGCGCACGCGCGCCGGGGCCTCTTCGACCGCTCGAAGATCAAGGTGCCGATCGTAGGGACGTTCTCGGTCGGCGGCGGCTCACGGGCCGCGGCCCGGGCTCAGGAGTGCGGAGTCCAGAAGTCACGCAGGGTGCCCACTCCGTGCTCCAGTGACTTCCAGGAGCCGTTGAAGGTGATGACGGCGTAGGCCGAGGTCGGGAAGCCACTGCGGTTCATCCGGGGCAGGAGATCGCCCTCGGTCTCGCCCGCGAGCGCATCGGCGAGGGCGTGCATCCCGGGGTTGTGGCCGATGACCAGAACGTTGTTCACCTCGTCGGAGGTCTCGCTCAGCAGGGCGATGAGCTCGCCCAGGGACGCCTCGTAGAGCCGCTCCTCGTAGATCGTCCGGGGGCGCTGCGGCAACTCGTGGACGGCGAGCTTCCATGTCTCGCGGGTCCGGGTGGCCGTCGAACAGATGGCGAGGTCGATCGGAATGCCGGTCCCGGCGAGCTGGCGGCCGACCACCGGTGCGTCCTTGCGGCCCCGCTCGGCGAGCGGGCGCTCGTGGTCGGACTCGTCCGACCATTCGGCCTTGGAGTGTCGAAGGAGGACGATCGTGCGGGCTGCGGAAGATGCGGGCGATCCGGGGGCTGTCCCTCCGGAAGACGTGGCGACGCTCATGCACCCCAGCTTCGCATGAAATGTGCCGGCGGGCGCGGGGTGTTGAAGGGCTCACCCCCCTCGGCCGAATCCCTGGCGCGACGCTCACGGCGTCCCGGGCGAGGGGCGGCAAGGAAGCCGACGAAGGCCAGGTGGACAAGGCTGCGGCGATGGCGGAGGGCACGGGCGGGACGCCGGTGAGGGAGGGGGCGTCACCGGACACCGACGGGTCGGCGGAGGTCAGCGGGCAGGGGCCTCGACGGATCGTCAGCCGGGGGCTCAGGGGAACAGCAGGCGGCGCAGTTGGGCGACGAGGTCACCGATCCCGCTCTCCCCGCCGGTGGGCTGCGCCTGGGCGGGATCCGCAATCAGCAGCAGCAGAAAGACGAAGGCGAGCATCGGCAGGGCCAACGCCCACCAGTGGAGCCGGACACCGCTGCCGCCTGCGGCGGGGGAAGGGGTGGGCGAATGCGCCGACATGGCCGTCTCCTCTGGGTCGTCCGCTGGTCTGCTCCGCTACGGGAAAACCTACGGATCGTGAGGTGACAGGCCCATCCGGTGACCCACCCACTTGTCCCTGAACCTGACCCCCTAGGGGATGGTGGTGCTAGCCCCACCCTCCCCCGGCGGGCCTATCAGGGAGAGGCGATCGTCGCGATGATGCCCATCACGACGAACAGACCGAGCATCGTGCCGAAGATCAGGAGAAGCTTCTTCTGGCCGTTCTGGGGATTCGGATCGAGGACTGGCTTCATCTCCTCAGTCTCGCATCCCCATCTCGTCCTCGATCGTCCGGTCCCTCCCTGCGAGGACGCCCAGGGCGATCTGCGGTACGAGCAGCCCCGCCATCAGGCCGATCGGCAACCCCCAGCCGCCGCCGTGCTGGTAGAGCACCCCGACCAGCAGCGGCACCGGAACGGCGATCAGATACCCCGCGGACTGGGTGAAGGCGGAGAGCCGCACCACTCCGGCTGCGGTCCTCGACCGCATCCCGATCATGGTCAGCACGAGGGGGAACGCACAGTTGGAGAGCCCTATCAGCAGGGCCCAGGCCCACGCACCGGCCGCAGGGGCGAAGAACAGCCCCGTGTATCCGGCCAGTCCGCAGAGCCCGAGCACGACGGCGATGGGCCCCTGGTTGCGCAGACGGGCGGCAAGCCGTGGGATCGCGAAGGCGAGGGGCACTCCGAGCGCCATGATCACCGCGAGCAGCAGGCCGGCGGTGCGGGCCGGGACGCCGGCGTCCCGGAAGATCTGCGGGATCCAGCCCATGACGGTGTAGGCGCCGGCGCTCTGGAGTCCGAAGTACCCGGTCAGCGCCCAGGCGATGGGGCTGCGCAGCAGGCCGGCGCCCGTGCGGGCGGCAGCGGGGCGGGCTTCGCCGGCGGTGGCGCTGAGGGCGGAGCTTCCCACCGGTGGGTTCGGGCGGCTCGGCAGCCCGTGCTCCGCGGTCGGCCTCCGCTCGGCGGCCCTCAGCGGTCCCAGCACCACCAGCCAGGGCAGTACGGCGACGGCCGCGAGGACGGCCCAGAGCGAGAGGCCGATGCGCCAACCGCCGCCGAGTGCGTCGGCGAGGGGCACGGTGGCCCCCGCGGCCAGACCGGTCCCCAGCGAGAGCGCCATGGAGTACAGCCCGGTCATGGAGCCCACCCGGTCCGGGAAGTACCGCTTGACGAGCACCGGCATCAGCACGTTGGTGACGGCGATGCCCATCAGGGCGAGTGCGCTGGCGGCCAGGAAGCCGGTCGTGCCGTCGGAGAACGGCCGCAGGGCAAGACCGCCGGCGACGGCCGCCATACCCACGCAGACGAGGGTCGCGGGACCGAAGCGCCGGGAGAACCACGGCACGGCAGGGCTGAAGAGGGCGAAGCACAGGGGCGGTACGGCGGTGAGGAGGCCCGCGACGCCGCCGCTCATCCCCAGGCCGGTCCGCACCTCTTCCAGCAGCGCCCCGAGGCTCGTGATGGCGGGTCGTAGGTTGAGCGCCGCGAGCACGATGCCCACGGTCATCAGCCGTACGGTCCAGGTGCCCCCGTGGAACCGGGCCGGCCCTTCGGCGGTACGGTCGGCCGCGCGACGGGGGACGGCCGTCCCCGGTTCCTGGGTGGTTCTGTTCGAGGGCATCGCCCCATCATAGAATCATTGGATGTTTAGTTCGTTTCCGTAGACGGTTCGAGGCTTCGGACCGTCCCGACCCGCCACCTCACCGCGCGAGGAGCGCCATGCCGCTGACCTCCCCCCGCCGTTCGGGCCTCACCGACCAGGTGATCGCCCAACTGCGCCACCAGATCACCTCGGGCGAGTGGCCCGTGGGCACGCGCATTCCGACCGAGCCCGAGCTCGTCGAGCTGCTGGGCGTGGCACGGAACACCGTCCGCGAGGCCGTCCGCGCCCTGGCGCACAACGGGCTGCTGGACATCCGGCAGGGATCGGGGACGTACGTCCTCGCGACCAGTGAGCTGGCCGGGGTCATGCACCGGCGGTTCGCCGGGGCGCTGCCCCGTGACATCGCCGAAGTGCGCTCCACCCTGGAGTCGTCGGCGGCGCAGTGGGCGGCCCAGCGGCGCACCGATGCGGACCTACGGCTGTTGGACACCCTGCTGGCCCGTCGCGAGGAGGCATGGGCCTCGGGTGATGCGGAGCGTTTCGTCGCCGCCGACGTGGCCCTCCACCTGGCGGTGGTGAGCGCTTCGCACAACGAGGTGCTCATCGAGTTGTACGCGGACCTCGGTCATCTGTTGCGTGACTGGGTCCGTGCCGACGTCGGACGGGAGCTCAGCCCGGAGCGGTACGTGGACCACACGCGGCTCGTGGAGGCGATCCGGGCGGGGGACGGGGATCGCGCGTCCGCGGAGGCGGCGGCCTATCCCTTCCTGTGCTCGGTCGACGAGGGCTGATCACCGTCAGGGGCGACGTCATGTCATGGATAGGCCAGGGGTTGGTGGCTGATCCAGACGGCGCCGATCTCCTTCCAGCAGCGGCCGGTCAGCTCCACATAGCCCGCCGGTTCGACCAGCACGGGCGCACTGTCGACGTCGAGGTCCCACCAGCGCTCGCACTCGATGTGCAGGCGGACCCGATCGCTGCCGGGGTAGGGGTTGTTGCAGTGGGCGGTGGCGCTGGAGCCGTCGACGACCGTACGGCAGTACGCCTCGTACCGCCGTGGTTCGGGTTTGTCGTGCTGGGGCTCGCCGAGGGCCCCGGGGGCGGCGCAGAGGACTGCTGAGAGCGCCGCCAGTACGGACGCTGAGCACCGGATCACATGCACGGGCTGGACCTCCTCGGCCGTACTGCGGCAGGTGGCCGCGGCTGCACCACAAGGGGGGATCGCCTCCCAGCCTGGCCGCCGGTCGCCACGGCCGCGAGCTTTGAGGGCCGAACGGGTTACCGGCGCCGGTCGCACGACGACGCCCCCGCCCGTCGGTGCGGGAGCGGGGGCGTCGTCGAGGCCGGACGGCAGCGGTGCGGGTGCGCTCAGGCACCCATCATGTGGACACCGCCGTCGACGTGCACGATCTCACCGGTCGTGCGCGGGAAGAAGTCCGACAGCAGTCCGACGACACCGCGTCCTGTGGGCTCCGGGTCGGTCAGGTCCCAGCCGATGGGCGCCCGGTGGTTCCAGACGTCCGCGAGTTCCTCGAAGCCGGGGATGGACTTGGCGGCCATCGACTTGAGCGGGCCCGCAGAGATCAGGTTGCAGCGGACGTTCTTCGGGCCGAGGTCACGGGCGAGGTACCGGTTGGTGGACTCAAGGGCCGCCTTGGCCACGCCCATCCAGTTGTACTTGGGCCAGGCGAGCTGTGCGTCGAAGGTGAGGCCGACGATCGAGCCGCCGCGCTCCTCCATCAGCGGCAGGCAGGCCATCGCCAGCGACTTGTAGGAGTACGCGGAGACCTGCACGGCGGTCGAGACGTCGTCCCAGCTCGCCTCCAGGAAGTTGAACGCACCCTGGGGGCCGAAGGCGATCGAGTGCACGATGCCGTCGAGGCCGGTCTCGTCACTGGAGTGCTCACGGACCTTGTCGGCGAGCGAGTCCAGGTGCTCCTGATTGGTGACGTCCAACTCGATGACGGGTGCTTCCTTGGGCAGCCGCTTGGAGATCCGCTCCACCAGGCTGAGCCGGCCGAAGCCGGTGAGGATGACTTCCGCGCCTTCTTCCTGGGCGACCTTGGCCGCGTGGAAGGCGATGGACGCGTCGGTGAGGACGCCTGTGACGAGAATGCGCTTGCCGGCGAGAATTCCACTCATGGCGATCAGTGACCCATTCCCAATCCGCCGTCAACGGGGATGACGGCTCCAGTGATGTACGAGGCGTCGTCGGAGGCGAGGAAGCGCACGGTGGCGGCGATCTCCTCCGGCTGCGCATAGCGGCCGAGCGGCACCTGTTCCACGATGCCGGCGCGCTGTTCCTCGGTGAGTGCCTTGGTCATGTCGGTGTCGACGAAACCGGGGGCCACGACGTTGAAGGTGATGTTCCGCGAGCCGAGCTCACGGGCGAGCGAGCGGGCGAAGCCGACCAGCGCGGCCTTGGAGGCGGCGTAGTTGGCCTGTCCGGCGGAGCCGAGCAGCCCCACGACGGACGAGATCAGCACGACGCGGCCCTTCTTGGCGCGCAGCATCGCGCGGTTGGCGCGCTTGACGACCCGGAAGGTGCCGGTGAGGTTGGTGTCGAGGACGGAGACGAAGTCCTCCTCGGACATCCGCATCAGCAGTTGGTCCTTGGTGATGCCGGCGTTGGCGATGAGCACCTCCACCGGGCCGTGCTTCTCCTCGATCTCCTTGTACGCCTGCTCCACCTGCTCGGTGTCGGTGATGTCGCAGCGCACGGCGAGGCAGCCGGCCTGTGTGAGGGCCTCGGGCGGCTCGCCGGAGCGGTATGTGATCGCAACCTTGTCGCCTGCGTCGGCGAAGGCTCGGGCGATGGCGAGGCCGATGCCCCGGTTTCCTCCGGTGACGAGAACCGAGCGGCTCAACGGATCACCCTTTCGATAGCGGTCTGGTACCTCCGAAACTATCGGTCCCGCACGTCTCCCGGAGAATCGGGCACTGACAGCGCCTTCCTCGCGTCACTGTGGGGTCTCTACAGAACGCCACCGGGCAATGCCGTCGAAAGAGGGTGGGCAATGGGCGCTTCGGCGCGACATGATCGGGTCGACCGGGCTCGGCCCACCGGGGCGACCGGGCTCATACGACAGGAGACATCCGTGGCCCATTCCATCGACGCGTCGTTCACGGCGCTGCCGCTGCGGGCGCTCGCCGACGCGGCGCTCGCCCGAGCACGCGCGCTGGGCGCCCACCACGCCGACTTCCGTTTCGAGCGGGTGCGCAGCGCCGCCTGGCGGTTGCGGGACGCGAAGCCGTCGGGGTCGTCGGACACCACGGATCTGGGTTATGCGGTGCGGGTGGTCCACGGCGGGGCCTGGGGCTTCGCTTCCGGCGTGGACATGACGATGGATGCGGCTGCGCGTGTCGCGGGGCAGGCGGTGGCCATGGCCAAGCTGTCGGCCCAGGTGCTCGCTGCGGCCGGTTCGAACGAGCGGGTCGAGTTGGCGCACGAGCCCGTGCACGCGGACAAGACCTGGATCTCCTCGTACCGGATCAATCCGTTCGAGGTCGCCGACGAGGAGAAGACGGCGCTGCTCGCGGAGTGGAGTGCACGGCTCCTCGCGGCCGGCGGGGTCGCGCACGTGGACGCCTCGCTGCTGACCGTGCAGGAGAACAAGTTCTACGCGGACACCGCGGGCACCGTCACCACCCAGCAGCGGGTGCGGCTGCATCCGCAGGTCAGCGCGGTCGCGGTGGACGAGACGACCGGCGAGTTCGACTCGATGCGGACGATCGCCCCGCCCGCGGGCCGCGGCTGGGAGTATCTGACCGGCACCGGCTGGGACTGGGAGGGCGAACTGGAGCAGATCCCGGAACTGCTGGCCGAGAAGATGCGGGCCCCGAGCGTCGAGGCCGGTCGCTACGACCTGGTGGTGGACCCGTCGAACCTGTGGCTCACCATCCACGAGTCGATCGGCCACGCCACCGAGCTGGACCGGGCGCTGGGCTATGAAGCGGCGTACGCGGGCACCTCGTTCGCCACCTTCGACCAGTTGGGCAAGTTGGAGTACGGCGCGTCGGTGATGAACGTGACCGGGGACAGGACCGCGGAGCACGGGCTCGCCACCATCGGCTACGACGACGAGGGCGTGAAGGCCCAGTCCTGGGACCTGATCAAGAACGGGACGCTGGTGGGCTACCAGACGGACCGTCGGATCGCGAAACTGACCGGCCTCGGGCGGTCCAACGGCTGCGCCTACGCGGACTCCCCCAGCCATGTGCCCGTACAGCGGATGGCGAACGTCTCGCTCCAGCCGGTGGCGGGCGGCCTGTCGACCGAGGACCTCATCGGTGGCGTCGAGCGCGGAATCTACGTGGTCGGGGACCGTTCGTGGTCGATCGACATGCAGCGCTACAACTTCCAGTTCACCGGACAGCGGTTCTTCCGGATCGAGAACGGACGGCTCGCCGGACAGCTGCGGGACGTCGCGTACCAGGCGACGACCACGGACTTCTGGGGGTCGATGGAGCAGGTGGGCGGCCCGCAGACCTATGTGCTCGGCGGGGCGTTCAACTGCGGGAAGGCACAGCCGGGACAGGTCGCAGCGGTCTCCCACGGCTGCCCCACGGCGCTGTTCCGCGGTGTGGACATCCTCAACACCACCCAGGAGGCCGGCCGATGAGCCGTAGCAGCAAGCCGTACGAGATCGTCGAACGGGCGCTGGAGCTGTCCTCGACCGACGGGTGCATGGTGATCGCGGACGAGCAGTCGTCCGCCAATCTGCGCTGGGCGGGGAACGCACTGACCACCAACGGGGTCACCCGGGGCCGCACCCTCACGGTGATCGCGACCGCCGACGGCGCGCGGGGCACCGCGTCGGGGGTGGTGTCGCGGTCCGCGGTGACCGCCGACGAACTGGAGCCGCTGGTGCGGGCCGCGGAGGCCGCAGCCAGGAAGTCGGACCCCGCCGAGGACGCCCAGCCCCTGGTCGGGGACGCGGAGCCCACGGCCGGTTTCCGCGACGCGCCCGCGGAGACCTCCTCGGATGTGTTCGCGCAGTTCGCACCGGCGCTCGGGGAGGCGTTCGCCCGAGCCAGGGCGGGCGGGCGGGAGCTGTACGGCTTCGCGAACCACGAGATGACCTCGACCTATCTGGGGACCTCCACCGGGCTACGGCTGCGCCACGACCAGCCGAACGGCACGCTGGAGCTGAACGCCAAGTCCCCCGACCGTTCCCGCTCGGCCTGGGCGGGGGTCGCCACCCGCGACTTCGAGGACGTGGACCTGGCCGATCTCGATGCGGAACTGGCGCAGCGGCTCGGGTGGGCCGAGCGTCGGATCGAGTTGCCGGCCGGGCGGTACGAGACGTTGCTGCCGCCGACGGCGGTCGCCGATCTGTTGATCTACCAGCTGTGGTCGGCGGCGGCGCGGGACGCGGCGGAGGGGCGTACGGTCTTCTCCAAGCCGGGGGGCGGCACCCGCGTGGGCGAGACGCTGTCGCCGCTGCCGCTGACGCTGCGCAGCGATCCCCACGAGCCGGGTCTGGAGTCGGCTCCGTTCGTGATCGCGCACTCCTCGGGCGATGACGCGTCCGTCTTCGACAACGGTCTGCCGCTGTCGGCGACCGAGTGGGTGCGCGGCGGGAAGCTGGAGCAGTTGGTGACCACCCGGCACAGTGCCGGGCTGACGGGCCTGCCGGTGGCACCGGGCGCCGGGAACCTCATCCTGGACGGGGGCAACGAGCGCTCGCTGGAGGAGATGGTGGCGGCGACGAGCGGTCGTGCGCTTCTGCTCACCTGTCTCTGGTACATCCGCGAGGTGGATCCGGCGACCCTGCTCCTGACGGGTCTGACCAGGGACGGCGTCTATCTGGTGGAGGGCGGGGAGGTGGTCGGTGCGGTGAACAACTTCCGGTTCAACGAGTCACCGGTGGGTCTCCTCTCGCGGGCGACGGAGGCCGGCGTGACGCAGAAGACCCTGCCCCGGGAATGGGGCGACTGGTTCACCCGGGCCGCCATGCCGGCGCTTCGGGTCCCCGATTTCAATATGAGTTCGGTCAGCCGGGGCGTATAACCTCGAAGGGGCCCACCACCGGGCCGTGTGATGACTCTGAAGGAGATGCGAGAGAAGTGACGGACATCGTCGACGAACTGCAGTGGCGCGGGCTGATCGCCCTGTCCACTGACGAGGACGCATTGCGGAAGGCGTTCGCGGACGGTCCCGTCACGTTCTATTGCGGCTTCGACCCGACCGCGCCCAGTCTGCACCTGGGCAATCTGGTGCAGATCCTTACGATGCGGCGCATCCAGCTGGCGGGGAACCGTCCGCTGGGGCTGGTCGGCGGGGCGACCGGGCTGATCGGGGACCCCAAGCCCAACTCCGAGCGGACGCTGAACGCCCCGGAGACGGTCGCCGAGTGGGTGGAGCGGCTGCGGGCCCAGGTCGAGCGGTTCCTGGACTTCGACGGCCCGTACGCGGCGACCATGGTCAACAACCTGGACTGGACATCGGGACTGTCGGCGATCGACTTCCTCCGTGATGTGGGGAAGTACTTCCGGGTCAACAAGATGATCGCGAAGGAGGCAGTCGCCCGTCGGCTGAACTCCGACGCGGGGATCAGCTACACCGAGTTCAGTTACCAGATCCTCCAGGGGATGGACTACCTGGAGCTGTACCGCCGGCACGGCTGCACGCTCCAGACCGGTGGCAGCGACCAGTGGGGCAATCTCACGGCCGGTACGGACCTGATCCATCGGGTCGAGCCGGACGCCGGGGTGCACGCGCTGGCGACCCCGCTGATCACCAAGGCCGACGGCACCAAGTTCGGCAAGACCGAGTCCGGCACGATCTGGCTGGACCCCGAGCGGACCACCCCGTACGCCTTCTACCAGTTCTGGCTGAACGCGGACGACCGGGACGTCTCCAAGTTCCTGCGGATCTTCAGCTTCGCCTCGCGCGAGGAGATCGAGGAGTTGGAGCGGCTGACCGAGGAGCGTCCGCAGGCGCGGGCCGCCCAGCGGGCGCTGGCCGAGGAGCTGACGACGTTGGTGCACGGCGCCGAGGAGTGCGCCGCCGTGATGAACGCGTCGAAGGCGCTGTTCGGTCAGGGCGAGCTGGCGGAGTTGGACGAGCCGACGCTGCGGGCCGCGCTCTCCGAGCTGCCGCACGCCAAGGTCTCCGAGCTGGCCCCGGTCGTCGACCTGTTCACCGAGGTGGGGCTGGCGGCGAGCAAGTCGGCCGCCCGGCGCACGGTGAAGGAGGGCGGGGCGTACGTGAACAACGTCAAGATCACCGCCGAGGACGCGGTCCCGGACACCGGGGAGCTGCTGCACGGCCGCTGGCTGGTGCTGCGGCGGGGCAAGAAGAACCTGGCCGCCGTCGAACTGGGCTGACCGGGTTCGCCTGCCGATCCGCTGTTGGACGAGGTAGGCCAACGAGACGGCGGCCATCCGGGAGTACCCGGGTGGCCGCCGTCTCGTTGCCGCGCCCGTACCCGACCCCGATCGGTGCCGGGGCCGGGCTCGCTCAGGCTCTCTGCCTGTTGCCCTTCATCGCGATCCACGCCCGGTCTCCCAGGAAGACCAGGGCGACGGCGAAGACAAGTTGGAGTGCGTGACGCCCCCAGTCGAAGCCGGGGGTTTCCTCGATGCCCATCCCGCCTGCGGCCCAGTTGCCGAGCACCGCGCCGCCGATGCCGCAGATGGTGGCCAGCCACAAGGGAAGGTGCTGCTTTCCGGGCAGGATCGCCTTGGCGATCAGTGCCAGCACGAATCCCACGATGATCGCCCACAACCAGCCCATTGCTGCCTCCTCGTACGGCTCTGCGTGAGCAGTTCTGTCGTCAGTGTCAGCCCGTAGTCCGTACGGCGCATGTCGGGCGGCGCCATACGGGGTGCGACGCAGGGTGATCACGCAGCGCACCCGCCCCCCTCTCGTGGCCGTCACACCGGCGGGCTACGGTGGAGGCGGTTGGGACCAGGGAGTGTCCGACGGCGGAAACGGGCGGTGGAACGTGATGGGGAAGCAGGCAGACGCGGAGGTCTTCCGGATCACGGGAGCGCGAGCGGGGCTCGCCGACGACGTGCGGGCCCGTCAGCGTCGCTATGTGATCTCCATGTCGGTGCGCACTGTTTCGGTGGTCCTGGGCGCCGTGCTGTGGAACGTGGAGCGGCATGTGGCAATCGTGGCCCTGGCCCTCGGCATCCTGCTCCCGTACATCGCCGTGGTGATCGCCAACGCGGGCCGGGAGAACGCTCCTTCGTTGCCGTCGAGCTTCCTCTCCACTCCGGTGCGTCCGATGATCTCGCCCGTGGAGCGGTCAGGGGATCCGGAATCGCCGTCGGACGCAACGGCCTTCGGAACCGACGCGCACCGGCCGCAGGGCACCTGACCTGAGAGGGCGCGGTCGACGCTCCGTACCGCCGGTACGAGGCGCTTTCCAACCTCAGGAAAAGCTCAGATCAATCATGAAGTTCCAGTGCCTCGTACCCCATGGTGCGTGACATACTGCCTACGCGCTCCGCATCCCCCGTCGGAGCGACGGACCGACGCCGGGCAGCTCCCCCCGTGGCTGCTCGGCGTCGTTTGTTGTGGACAATGTGCTGGTGAGCGAAGAAACCCCGATCTGTTCCGCCAAGGGCTGCCGTGCGCCGGCCGTTTGGGTCCTGGCCTGGAACAACCCGAAGCTGCACACTCCCGAGCGCCGCAAGACCTGGGTCGCGTGCGAGGAACACCGGGAACACCTCTCCCAGTTCCTCAGCCTCCGCGGGTTCCTCAAGGACTGCGTACCACTGGAGGAGTGGGAGGCATCGGGCCAAGGCAACGCAGCAGAGTAGGGGGAGCTCCGGGGCGGTCCGGCCCCAGGAGGAGAGTCGCTCAGCCGCCTATCGCCGACATGGGACGGTCCGGCTGGAGGAACTCGGGGTCGTCCAGGCCCGAGCCGGCCTTCTTGCCCCACATCGCCTGCCGCCACAACGCGGCGATCTCCTCGTCGGGGGCGTCCGAGCGCAGGGCGGCCCGTAGGTCGGTCTCCTCGCGGGCGAACAGGCAGTTGCGCACCTGACCGTCGGCGGTGAGCCGGGTGCGGTCGCAGGCGCGGCAGAACGGGCGGGTGACCGAGGCGATCACTCCGACCCGATGGGGCCCGCCGTCCACGATCCAGCGCTCGGCGGGTGCCGATCCGCGCCGGTCGTCCCCTTCGGGAGTGAGCGTGAAGCGGGTGCGCAGCGAGGTGAGGATGTCACCTGCTGTGATCATGCCGTCGCGCGTCCACCCGTGTTGGGCGTCGAGGGGCATCTGCTCGATGAAGCGCAGTTCGTAGGCGTGGTCGATGGCCCAGGCGAGCATCTGCGGTGCCTCGTCGTCATTGAGGCCGGGCATCAGAACCGTGTTGATCTTCACGGGGGTGAGGCCGGCTTCCGATGCGGCCTCCAGCCCGGCGAGCACATCGCGGTGGCGATCGCGTCGGGTGAGCGTCTTGAAGACGTCCGGGCGGAGGGTGTCGAGGGAGACGTTGACCCGGTGGAGACCTGCGGCCCGGAGGGCGGCTGCGGTGCGTTTGAGGCCGATGCCGTTGGTGGTGAGGGAGAGCCGGGGGGCGGGTGCGAGCGCAGCACAGCGCTCCACGATGCCGGTCAGTCCCGGCCTCAGCAGCGGCTCTCCGCCGGTGAAGCGGACTTCGGTGACGCCCAGCCTGGAGACGGCGATCTCCACCAGCCGTACGATCTCGTCATCGCTGAGCAGATCCGGTTTGGCCAGCCATTGGAGGCCCTCCTCCGGCATGCAGTACGTGCACCGGAGATTGCATCGGTCGGTCAGCGACACACGGAGGTCGGTGGCGACCCGGCCATAGGTATCGACGAGCACCGCGAGCCCCCTTTCCCGGCGAACATCCCAGCGGATCGGACGAACGTACGCGTGCGATCAGCGAGGGGCCGCCGGCGCCGGACGCCCGACGACGCTCCTTGCTGCTGTCGAGCCTACGTCAGCGGTCTGACGATCGACCGTGTCGGTGCCCGGGCAGGGTGCGCCCGGAGCAGGGCGCCCGGAGCAGGGGGACAAGAATGAGGGGGCCAGGGCGGCGGCTTCCTACGCCCTGGCCCCCGTACCGTGCCCGTGCGGCTCAGTGGGCTCCGGTACCGGTGAGGGACTTGACCTCCAGTTCCGCGTACTTGCCGCGGTCCGGCTCCTCCTTGCCCAGCAGTGAACCGAGCCAGCCGAGGAGAAAGCCGAGCGGGATGGAGACGATGCCGGGGTTCTCCAGGGGGAACCAGTAGAAGTCCAGGTCCTTGAACATCGATGTCGGCTTGCCGGAGACGACAGGCGAGAACAGCACCAGCACCACGGAGGAAATCAGTCCGCCGTAGATGGACCACAGGGCGCCCTGGGTGGTGAACCGCTTCCAGAACAGGCTGTACAGGATGGTCGGCAGGTTCGCCGATGCGGCGACCGCGAAGGCGAGGGCGACCAGGCCGGCCACGTTGAGGTCCCGGGCGAGTGCTCCGAGCCCGATGGAGACGACGCCGATGGCGACGGTCGCCCAGCGGGCGGCCCGGACCTCCTCCTTCTCGGTGGCCTGGCCGCGGCGGATGACGTTCGCGTAGATGTCGTGCGCGAAGGACGACGAGGAGGCGAGGGTGAGCCCGGCGACCACCGCGAGGATCGTGGCGAAGGCGACGGCCGAGATGACGGCGAGCAGGATCGCCCCGCCGGCCGAGTCCGTACCGCCGATGTGGAGGGCGAGCAGGGGCGCCGCGGTGTTGCCCGCCTTGTTGGACTCGGAGATCTCGGTCTGTCCGACGATGGCCGCGGCCCCGAAGCCGAGGGCGATCGTCATCAGATAGAACCCGCCGATGATCCCGATCGCCCAGTTGACCGACTTGCGGGCGGCCTGGGATGTGGGGACGGTGTAGAAGCGGATGAGGATGTGCGGCAGTCCGGCGGTGCCGAGGACCAGCGCGATGCCCAGGGAGATGAAGTCCAACTTGGAGGTGCCGGTCGCCCCGTACTTCAGTCCGGGCTCCAGGAAGGCTGCTCCGTGACCGCTCTTCTCGGCGGCGGTGCCGAGGAGTTCGGAGATGTTGAAGTTGAACTTGAGCAGCACCAGGAAGGTGATGAGCAAGGTGCCCGCGATCAGTAGGACGGCCTTGACCATCTGCACCCAGGTGGTGCCCTTCATCCCGCCGATGGTGACGTAGAGGATCATCAGCAGACCGACGAGGGCGACGATGAGGATCTTGCCGCCGTCGTTGGTGATGCCGAGCAGCAGGGAGACCAGGACGCCCGCACCGGCCATCTGCGCGAGGAGGTAGAAGATCGAGACGACGATGGTGGAGGTGCCGGCGGCGGTGCGCACGGGGCGTTGGCGCATCCGGTAGGCGAGGACGTCGCCCATCGTGAAGCGGCCCGAGTTGCGCAGGGGTTCGGCGACCAGGAGCAGGGCGACCAGCCAGGCGACGAGGAAGCCGATGGAGTAGAGGAAGCCGTCGTAGCCGAAGAGGGCGATGGCGCCGGCGATGCCGAGGAACGAGGCGGCGGACATGTAGTCGCCCGAGATCGCCAAGCCGTTCTGGAAGCCGGTGAATTGGCGTCCGCCCGCGTAGAAGTCGGCGGCGCTGCGGGTCTGTCGTCCGGCCCACACCGTGATGAACAGGGTGGCCACGACGAAGGCCGCGAACAGGGTGATGATGAGGGGCCGGTGTTCGGTGGTGGCGTTCTCGGCCGCCAGCCCGGTCACGGCCAGGTGCAGGGTGTCGCTCATCCGCCCGCCTCCGTACGGGATTCCATGCGGGACTTGATCGCCTCGGCCTTGGGGTCGAGCTTCGCCGCCGCGTGGCGGGAGTAGAGCCAGGCGATGAGGAAGGTGGTGGCGAACTGGGCGAGACCGAAGACCAGCGCCACGTTGATGTTGCCGAAGACCTTGGTGCCCATGAAGCCGCCCGCGTAGTTCGACAGCAGGACGTACAGCAGGTACCAGGCGATGAAGGCGACGGTCAGGGGGAAGGCGAACGAGCGGTAGGTGCTGCGCAGTTCGCCGAACTCCGCGCTCTCCTGCACCGCGATGAACTGCTCGGTGGTGGGCTGGGCGGGGGTCGTGCCGGTCTCGCCCTGGGGCGGCGGCGCTGCGTCGGTTGCCACGGCTTCTCCTGGTGACGCGGGAGGGGTGGGGACGGGCGTGGTGGTCAAGGGGGATTACCTTCGCTTTTCAGGAGGCACTGGAGGGTTGTGATGGTGCTCCACCTCCTGACAACGGCACGGAGAGCACGCCGGACCGGTTCAACATCGGCCTTTTTTGGTGACGGTTTCCGCTCGGACATTGATGGCGATCAAGATCGGCGATAGCTTCGCTGGTCATGTACGCGTCCAAGCGCACCCCGTGCCTGGACGGTTGTCACGGATGATGTGGAGAACCCATGGCTCATCTGCTGTCCAAGCGGCGTCGGGCGATCGCGCTGCCTGCGGGTCTGGCGCTCACGGCCTCGCTCGGCTTCCTGCCCGCGGGAGCTGCCTCGGCCCTCACCCCGGCCGAAGCGCCCGCCGCAGTGGTGGCGGACGGCCCGAAGCTGTCGTACGTGGTGAACGTCGCGAGCGGCTCCCACACGGCCGCCTCGGTGAAGAAGGCGATAGCGAGAGCGGGCGGAACGGTGGTGATCGCCTATGACCAGATAGGTGTCATCGTCGTCCACTCGCAGAACCCCGACTTCGGTACGGAGATCAGGAAGGCCCGCGGAGTGGTGTCGGCCGGCGCCACCAGGACCGCCCCGCTGACGACCGCGACGGACACGTCGATCGCCTCGGAACGCCCGCTGACCGCCCAGGAGGCGAAGTCCGCAGCGGCCACCGCCCAGGACGAGCAGGACCCGCTCGAACCCCTCCAGTGGAGCCTGCCGGCCATCAAGGCGGACCAGGCGCACAAGAGGTCGCTGGGCAGCAAGAAGGTCACGGTCGCCGTGATCGACACGGGCGTGGACGACACCCACCCCGACCTCGCGCCCAACTTCGACCAGGCCGCCTCCGCGAACTGCGTCACCGGCAAGCCGGACACCACGGCCGGCTCCTGGCGGCCCGCCGTCGGCGAGAGCGACCACGGCACGCACGTCGCGGGCACCATAGCGGCGGCCAAGAACGGCGTCGGCGTCACCGGAGTGGCGCCGGGCGTCAAGGTCTCCGGCATCAAGGTGTCGACGCCCGATGGCTTCTTCTACACCGAGGCCGTCGTCTGCGGCTTCATCTGGGCGGCCGAGCGCGGCGTCGAGGTGACCAACAACAGCTACTACGTGGACCCGTGGCTGTTCAACTGCACGAACGACCCGGACCAGACGGCCCTCGTCGAGGCCGTCACCCGGGCGACCCGGTACGCAGAGCGCAAGGGCTCCGTGAACGTGGCGGCGGCGGGCAACAGCCGGACCGACCTCGCGGCCGACCAGGTGAGCGACAACAGCAGCCCCAACGACACCACCCCGGTGGACCGTGTCATCGACCCGAGCGTGTGCCTCGACATCCCGACCCAACTGCCGGGCGTCGTCACCACCTCCTCCCTCGGCGCGAAGGGGCTGAAGTCGTCGTTCTCGAACTACGGCGACGGCGTGGTCGACATCTCGGCCCCCGGCGGCGACAGCACCGCGCTCCAGAAGCCGGACGCCCCGGCGACCGACGGCCGCATCCTGTCCACGCTGCCGAACAACAAGTACGGCTACAAGGCCGGTACGTCGATGGCGTCACCGCACGTCGCCGGCGTGGTGGCACTCATCAAGTCGAAGCACCCGCAGGCCTCCCCGGCCGCGGTGAAGGCCCTGCTCTACGCACAGGCCGACAACCGGGCGTGCACCAACCCGTACGACATCAACGGCGACGGTGTCGTCGATGCGGTGTGCGAGGGCGGGAAGGCCAAGAACGGCTTCTACGGTGAGGGCGTCGCCGACGCCCTCGACGCCGTACGCCGGTAGGCCGTGACCGGCGCCGAAGCGCGACGGACGGCCGGCAGCGACCCCGCGAAGGGGCGGTGACCGGACGCGATCGCGGCACGGCGCACGCAACGGGGGTCGGACGCGGAACACGCGTCCGGCCCCCGTTGCCGTGACCGACCCCGGTTGCCCGTCCGCACTCAGCGGCGCTGTTGCCGGGACAGCACCCCGAGGGTCAGGAGCAGTTGCCCCACCCCGTACAGGAGCATGATCCAGAAGTCGGGTGCGGGTGGTTGGGGCCAGTCGGCGACCCCGGTGGCGATGAGCAGGTCCGAGATCAGGAAGAGTGCTCCACCGGCACCGGCCGCGACGCCCAGCGCGGTCGATCGCCACGCCATGGCGGTGAGCAGGAGCGAATAACCGGCGACGGGCACCCGCAGTTCGGCGGGCAGACCGGGCCAGAGGGCGGCGACCGCGCCGACCAGCGCCACTCCGTAGACGATGACCGAGCCCCGGGGGGTCCGGGCGCGGCCGAACAGAGCCAGGTAGCACAGGTGGCCGAGGGCGAAGGACCCCATGCCCGCCAGGAACGCCGTGTCGGAGTCGGCGAGCAGGAACACATCGCCGCCCCAGCCGCAGACGAGGGCGGCCACCAACAGCAGGGGGCCGCGGCGGACGATCACATGGGCGACGAGCAGGGGCATCAGCAGCGGCTTGGCGATGCGGTGGCCGAGTTCGGCGTCGGCGAGCAGGGAACCGAGATCGGCGAGCAGCGCCAGTCCGAAGGCGACCAGGAGGGCCCGGGCGAGCGTGCCCGGAGGGAGGAGCGGTCCGGGTCGGGGCAGGTTCCACGGGGCGCCGGCGGACGGTGCGATGTCGTGCTGCGTGTTCACGGGGTGCCTCCCACGACCGGGGAAACAGCTCGGGAGTCAGTCGGGCACACGGTCTGGCAAGCGGGCTGAGCGGCCGGGGGTGAGTCCAGGGCTCCGGTGGGGCGCCCGTGCTTGCGCGGCTCCCACCCCGGTCGGCCGAAGACCCGGCCCGCACGCTCGCGCCAGCCTTCGGCCGCCCGGACGTCCCGCGCGATGGCAACGTACTCGTGGGTCGCCACCCGCAGCGGATTGTGGGTGGTGATGTTCTTGGTGAGCCCGAAGACCGGTCGTTCCCGCTCCGCCGCGAACGACCCGAAGAGGCGGTCCCACACGATGAGGATGCCGCCGAAGTTGCGGTCGAGGTAGCCGCCTTGGGATGCGTGGTGCACCCGGTGGTGGGAGGGGGTGTTCAGGAGGTACTCCACGGGGCGCGGCAGGGTGCCGATCCGTTCGGTGTGCACCCAGAACTGGTAGACGAGGTTGAGGGACGAGCAGAAGGCGACGGCCGCGGGATGCACTCCGATGGCGATGAGCGGCAGGTAGAACGGCCAGACCGTCCAGGTGGTCCAGGGCTGGCGCAGCGCGGTGGTGAGGTTGAACTTCCGGCTGGAGTGGTGGACCACGTGCGTGGCCCACAGGACCCGGACGACGTGGTGTCCGCGGTGGGACCAGTAGTAGAGGAAGTCCTGCGCCAGGAGCAGCAGCGGCAGGGTCCACCAGACGAGGGGGATCCTGGCGGGGGTGAGCTCGTACACCGCCGTGTAGATCATCAGGATGGGGATCTTCCACAGGAGGTCGGTGAACAGGCTGCCCAGCCCCATCGCGAGGCTGGTGGCGGTGTCCCGGGTGTCGTACCCCGCTGTCCCTTCGTCGGGGCGGAGTCGATGGCTGACCATCTCCACGACGGTGAGCAGCGCGAATGCGGGCAGGGACCACAGCACGACATCGGGTGGATTGGGCATGTTGGCACGGTAGAGGCGGTTCGGCGGGCAGGGCTAGACGGTGTTACCGACAAGTATGCAAGACAGTTTGTCAGCAACTTTTGGTGACTTCTGCCAAACGGGCGTCCCACGAAGGGAACGCGCCGACCCATCGTCGGACCCGACCGCATCCCCGATCAGGGAGTTCCGTCAGACTCCGGCAGCCCCCAGCAGGGACCCGGCCGCGTAGGTGACGCCCATCGCCAGTGCTCCCCCGCCGACGTTGCGCAGCACCGCGCGCGGCACCAGCGCCGCACCCAGTCGCGCGCTCCACCACCCCGTCATCGCGAGGGCCGCCAGTACGGACAGGACCGTGACCCACAGCCGCACCGAAGCGGGCGGCAGCACGATCGCCAGGAGCGGCAGCAGCGCACCGACCGTGAAGGCGAGGCAGCTGGCGCCGGCCGCGTGCCACGGATTGGCCAGGGCGTCCGGGTTGATGCCGAGCTCGACCCGGGCATGGGCGCGCAGCGCGTCGCGCTCCGTGAGTTGGACCGCGGCCTCCCTGGCCACCTGTGCGGACAGTCCCCGTTCTGCCAGGAGATCGGTGAGTTCGTCGAGTTCGGCCTCGGGCTGCTCCCGCAACTCCCTGCGCTCGACGGCCAGGGCGGCCTGTTCGGAGTCCCGCTGGGTGGATACGGAGACGTACTCGCCGGCGGCCATGGACATCGAGCCGGCGAGCAGTCCGGCGAGCCCGGCGGTCAGCAGTGCGTCGCGGTCCCCGGTGGCTCCCGCGACGCCCACCACGAGACCGGCGGTGGAGACGACACCGTCGTTGGCGCCGAGGACCGCGGCCCGCAGCCAGTTCAGCCGGGTGCCCAGGGCGTTGCCGTGGGGCTCGTGTCCCGGGGACGCGGTGGACGGGTCGTCAGGGCGGTCGCCCGGGAGCGGGCGGGGCGCGTCCTGCGGTTCGTCAGCACTCACCCCGGGAGGGTCTCATCGGGGAGACGCGCGGGCGCGGATCGACCCGCCCGCGACGCCCGAGCAGCTGGCGGGCCGTCAGCTGCGGTGCCCGTACGCGCAGGCCCTTTCGGCCGCGCCCGGGGCGTGGTTGAACGACCGCCAGATCGACCGCCAAATCGACCGGAGGTACGACCGGAGGTACGACATCCCTCGCCCGAGGGGGCGCGTAGGGGGCGCAAAGGGCCACAAGGAGCGTACCGGGCAGGGGGATCGGACGCTGTCTCAGGCGGCCCGTATTCTCTGTGACCATGCTCGACGACAGCACGACAGCAGCAACGACATGGCCGACCGCGTATCCCCAGGGGTATGCGGTCGTCGATGTGGAGACCACCGGACTCGCTCGGGACGACCGGATAGTCTCTGCTGCCGTCTACCGCCTCGACACCCGGGGTGACGTCCAGGACCACTGGTACACGCTGGTGAACCCCGAGCGCGACCCGGGGCCGGTGTGGATCCACGGCCTCACCAGCGAGGTGCTCGAAGGCGCCCCCCTCTTCGGTGAGATCGTCGATGCCTTCTCGGAGCGTCTGGACGGACGGGTGCTCGTCGCCCACAACGCCCTCTTCGACTGGTCGATGATCTCCCGGGAGTACGCACGGGCCGGCCGCACCGCACCGGTCCAACAGCGCCTGTGCACGATCGCGCTCGCCAAGGAACTGCGGCTGCCGCTGACCAACCACAAGCTCGAATCCCTCGCCGCGCACTTCGGCGTGGTCCAGCAGCGCGCGCACCACGCGTTGGACGACGCACGGGTGCTGGCCGAGGCGTTCCGGCCCAGTCTCCGGGCGGCGGCCAAGGACGGGCTGCGGCTGCCGCTCCTGGAGTGCCGTCCGCTGACCGAGTGGGTCGACACCGCGACCTCGACGCCCCGCGTCGGCCAGCAGTCCTCGTACGGCCGCTCGGCGTCGTACGGACGGTACGGTGCCGGCAGCTGGCGGCCCGCGCGCAAACGGCCGGCGTGTCCCTACCCCAACCCGGGGCGGTACGAGGTGGGCTCCACGCTGCGGCAGGGGATGCGGGTGGCCTTCTCGGGGGACACCTCCGTCGATCGCGAGCTGCTGGAGGACCGTGCGATCGAGGCCGGGCTGCACGTCGCCACGAGCGTGTCACGGCTGACGAGCCTCCTGGTGACCAACGATCCGGACGCCGCCACCTCGAAGTCGCTGAAGGCGAAGCAGTACGGCACGCCGATCGTCGACGAGGCCGGCTTCACCCAGTTGCTCAGGGACGTGACCCCGGCAGACGGGTGACGGCCGGGCGTGCCGCCGCCGAAGACCGGTGGACGTGGCCGCACCCTGTGGCGCATGGCACGTTGTGAGGTCTGCGGAAACGAGTACGGCATGTCGTTCGAGGTGCACGCGCAAGGCGCGGTGCACGTCTTCGACTGCTTCTCCTGCGCCATCCACCGCATGGCGCCCATCTGCGAGCACTGTCGGGTCCAGATCATCGGCCAGGGCGTCGAGGTCGAGGGCCACTGGTACTGCGGGGCGCACTGCGCCCGCGCGGAGGGCAGGGTGGGGATCGTCGACCGGGTGTGACGCCGACCCGTCCGGCTCCGGGACTCTGTTGCCGCCGGGCGCGGAACGGTTGTGGTGGACCCGGCGCCGGGACGGTGGGACCCAGCAGGTACGGTCGAAGCCGTGTACCGCTTCCTGTTGTCCCGGCAGTGGGTGATCCTCACCCTCATCGGCCTCGTTCTCATCCCCACGATGATCGAGCTGGGTTTCTGGCAGTTCCACCGCCATGAGCGCCGGGTCGTGCAGAACGAGCTGATCGCGCGGAACCTGGCGGCGAAGCCGGTCCCCGTGACCGAGCTCACCTCCGAGGGCCACACCGTGCCCCGCTCCGACTACTGGCGGCGTGTGACGGCCACGGGCACCTTCGCCACGGACAAGGAAGTCGTGGTCCGGCTGCGCACCAACTCCGACGACCGGGTCGGCTTCCACGTACTGACCCCCCTGGTCCTGGCCGACGGTCGCGCGGTGCTCGTGAACCGCGGCTGGGTGCCCAATGACCGCGGCGACCAGCACGCCTTCCCCGACGTGCCGCCCGCGCCCCGGGGCACGGTGACGGTCACCGGCCGGTTGAAGGCCGACGAGACCGCACGGGGCAGCGGCATCAAGGAGCGCTCCGGGCTGCCGCCCCGCCAGGTGATGCTGATCAACAGCTCCCAACAGTCGAAGGCGCTCGGGATGCCCGTCGTCGGCGGCTATCTGGAGATGACCGCACCGCAGCCCGCGGGCGACACACCGGAGCAGATCCGCGAGCCCGACCACGACTCGATCGGTGCGCACATGGCGTACGCGATCCAGTGGTGGCTGTTCACGACCGGGGTGCCCATCGGTTGGGTGATCCTCGTTCGCCGTGAGGTCCGCGATCGACGGGCGGCGGCCTCCGCAAACGCTTCCTCCGCTGCCGACAGTCCCGACTCTTCCACAACGCCGGTGAACGTCTGACCGTCCGCGCGCCCGGGGCCCCTGCCCACTGACCGTCCGGGCGAATCCGGCATTCGCACCCGCTTGGTCGTCCGGTTGCTTAGTCTGCGCGGCCGACGGGAACAGGCCAAGGCGTGACCCTACGCATCGAGGACTACGCCCTCATCGGCGATCTCCAGACCGCGGCACTGGTCGGCACCGACGGTTCCATCGACTGGCTGTGCCTCCCGCGGTTCGACTCGGCGGCCTGCTTCGCCGCGATCCTCGGCAGCAAGGACAACGGACACTGGCGCCTCGCCCCCAAGGGTGCGGACCTGTGCAGCAGTCGGCGCTATCTGGACGATTCGCTGGTCCTTGAGACCGTGTGGGCCACCCGTACCGGCAGCGTCAAGGTCATCGACTTCATGCCACAGCGCGACGAGGCACCCGCCGTCACGCGGATCGTGGAGGGCATCAGCGGCTCGGTCGAGATGGAAGGGGTCCTGCGGCTGCGCTTCGACTACGGCTCGGTCGTGCCCTGGATGCGCCGCGCGGACGGCCACCGGGTGGCGATCGCGGGCCCGGATTCGGTGTGGCTGCGCAGCGAACCGCAGGTCAAGACGTGGGGCCAGCAGTTCAGCACCGTGTCGTCCTTCACGGTCGGTGCCGGCGAGAAGGTGGCGTTCGTCCTCACCTGGCACCCCTCCCACCGTCCGAGACCCGAGTGCGTCGACCCCTTCGAGGCGTTGGACACGAGTCTGCGGGACTGGCAGGAGTGGGCCGCGCGCTGTCGGACCAGTCCCGGCAGTCCCTACCGGGAGCCGGTCGTCCGTTCCCTGATCACCCTGAAGGCGCTGACCTACGGACCGACCGGTGGAATCGTCGCCGCCCCCACCACCTCATTGCCCGAGGAACTCGGCGGCGTACGGAACTGGGACTACCGCTTCTGCTGGCTGCGGGACTCCACCCTCACCCTGGACGCCCTGCTGGACGCCGGCTACCAGGAGGAGGCGTCCGCCTGGCGCGACTGGCTCCTGCGGGCCGTCGCCGGTGATCCGGCCGACCTCCAGATCATGTACGGCCTGGCCGGGGAACGACGGCTGCCCGAAACCGTACTGCCCTGGCTGCGGGGATACGCGGGCTCCGCACCCGTACGCACCGGCAACGCCGCCGTGGAACAGCTCCAACTCGATGTGTACGGCGAGGTCATGGACTCGCTGTTCCTGGCCAAGGAGGCGGGACTGCCCGCCCAGCAACACGCCTGGTACCTCCAGTTGAGCCTGCTCGGATTCCTGGAGTCGAAGTGGCGGGAGCCCGACGAGGGGCTCTGGGAGGTGCGGGGACCGCGCCGCCACTTCGTCCACTCCAAGGTCATGGCGTGGGTGGCGGCCGACCGTGCGGTGCGCACCCTGGAGTCGGACCCCTCACTGCGGGGCGACGCCGGACGGTGGCGCGCCATGCGGGACGAGGTGCACCGGGAGGTCTGCGAGAAGGGCTTCGACCCCCAGCGGAACACCTTCACCCAGTCCTACGGCTCCGAAGAACTCGACGCGGCGACCCTGCTGATTCCCCGGGTCGGTTTCCTCCCGCCCGACGACCCGCGGGTGATCGGCACCGTGGACGCGATCCGGGACGGGCTCGGCACCCCGGGCGGTCTGGTGCGCCGCTACAGCACCGAGGGCGCGGCGGTGGACGGTCTGCCCGGCCAGGAAGGAGCCTTTCTGGCCTGCTCGTTCTGGCTGGCGGACGCCCTGCGGATGACCGGTCGGGTCAGAGAGGGCCGGGAACTGTTCGAACGGTTGCTGACCCTGCGCAATGACGTCGGTCTGCTCGCGGAGGAGTACGACCCGGTGGCCGGGCGTCAGCTCGGGAACTTCCCCCAGGCGTTCAGCCATATCGCGCTCGTGACCACGGCTCTCGCGCTGGGTCGTGAGGAGGAGGCAGGATAGACCCATGGATCTTGGACTCAAGGACCGCGTCTACGTGGTGACCGGCGCCTCGCGAGGATTGGGGAACGCCGCGGCGCGCGCCCTGGTCGCCGAAGGCGCGAAGACCGTGATCAGCGGGCGCGACGAGAAGACGGTGACGGACGCCGCCGCCGAGTTGGGCGCCGGGGCGATCGGCGCGGCCGTGGACAACGCCGACCCGGAGGCCGCCGAGCGACTGATCGCGATGGCCAGGGCGCACTACGGACGGTTCGACGGCGTGCTGATCAGCGTGGGCGGACCGGCACCCGGATTCGCCGCCGACAACACCGACGAACAGTGGCGGACGGCCTTCGAGTCGGTGTTCCTGGGCGCCGTGCGGATGGCGCGCACGGCCGCCGCCGCCCTCCAGGAGGGCGGGGTAATCGGATTCGTGCTCTCCGGATCGGTCTACGAGCCGATCCCGGGTCTGACGATCTCCAACGGTCTGCGGCCGGGGCTCGCGGGGTTCGCCAAGTCGCTCTCGATCGAACTAGGCCCCCAGGGCATCCGCGTGGTCGGACTGCTGCCCGGGCGGATGGACACCGACCGGGTCCGGGAGTTGGACGCGTTGTCGGGCGACGCGGACGCCGCACGCGCCGGATCGGAATCCCGCATCCCGCTGCGCAGGTACGGCACCCCCGAGGAGTTCGGGACGGTGGCGGCCTTCGCGCTGTCCCCGGCCGCCTCCTATCTGACGGGAGTGATGGTCCCGGTCGACGGCGGCGCACGCCACGCGTTCTGAACCCGCGCCCGGGCGCCGAGCCGAGGCCGATCACATGGACGGCCTCGGGGAGCGGTTCTAGTTGACCTTGGTGGCGTCGTGTTTCGCTGCGGCGAGGCGGGCTTCGGTCGGCAGGGCGGCCAGCCCGGCCGATTCGCGGGCGTGGGCGACGGCCTGGGAGGTGAGGCGGTGGAGCGTCGCCGCAGGTGAGGCGTGGGGCTCCAGCAGCAGCCGGACCCGGGCCGTGGGCTCGCCCCGACGCCCCGTCAGTCTGATCCGGGCCCGGGACACCCCGTCGAGCGACTGCGCCTCCGCCTCGACCGCGCCCTCCAAGGCCCGGCCGCGCACCCGGGCACCGTCCCCGTCACCGCTGTCGACCAGCACCTCCGTCAGCCGGGACCGGCGCAGTTGGGCGCTGAGCAGCCAGAGCGCAGACAGGACCAGCAACGCCAGTACGGCGATGACCACCGGCCACCACCACCCCTCGTCCCGCCAGCGTTCACGGTCCGCCGTGCTCAGCAGCACATCGCGCTGTCCGTCCCAGGGCCACCACGAGGGCACGTCCAGCCCGGCACCTGCCGCGAGCACCCCGCCCCCCAGACAGATCAGCACCAGTCCGGCGAGGCCGAGCAGCACACGATTGACGGTCCGCAGCATCGCGGTTCATCCCTTCTTCGCCGAGGGCCGTGCGACCTGCACGTTCAGCGTGGGTGGCTTGGCCAGGCCGAGTTCGCCGACGGCGGCGCCGAGTGCGGCGTCCAGGTCCGTGTGGACGTCGTCGAGCTCCCGGAAGTGGGAACGGGCGCGCACGGCCGCCTTCTTGCGGCGCAGCCGCACCCGCACGGACTGGACCCCGGGGACCTCCATCGCCCGGTCGCGCAGCACCAGTGCGGCCGCCTGCCGGTCCAGTCCCGCGCGGACGTTGGGCTGGTCGCGGCGCATGGGCAGCAGGGCGCGCAGGCCGGGAGTGAGTGCGAGGACCAGCAGGAGCAGACCCAGCAGGGCCACGGCGGCGGCCACGACGAGGACCCAGGGCTCGTCGACGCGCCAGCGTGCGAGGTGGTCGGCGGTGGTGCGGCGCCACTGCATGGCCGGTCGGTCCGCGCGTACCGCGGCGACGTCGTAGAGCAGCAGGCCCGCGCCGCCGAGCACCACCAGGGCCAGGATCGCGGCCGGCACCCTGCGGAACGACCAGAACCGGCCCGCCTTGACGGCCTTGCCGGCGGGCGGTGCCTTGGCTTCGGGTGCCCTCTCCTCCCCGGGCGGGGCGGGCTCGGTCATGTCGCCGCCTCCTGCACCTGGCCGCGCACCTGTGGGGCGGGGGCCGGTCGGAGCCGTTCGACGAGTACCGCCACCTCGGGCACATCCATGCCGGCCAGGGTGCGAACCCTTTCGGACACCCGGCGACGGACGGCTCCGCACTTGAGGCCGATGTCGGTGGGGTAGTCGAGTTCCAGGCTGATGCGCACCCGGGCGACGTCACGGCGCACGGCCACCGTGGCGTGGGGCGCCCCGCCGTCCTTGGGCGACCCGTCGAGCGCCTCCCGCGCGGCTTGCGCCGCGATCTTGGCCACGACGCGGTCGGCGATGAAAGTCGCGCCGCGTTCGGAGGGGGCGACCCGGCCGTCGCCGGTGCCCTTCGACTTCGTACGGTGCTCCGCTGCCACTCGGTGTCACCGCCGCCGATCGCCGCGCTCGCGGCCACGGAAGAAGTCGCCGGGTTCCAGGTCGCCGTCGAGGAAGCGGCCCACCACGAAGCCGACCGCCCCCAATGCGGCGACCAGAAGGAATGCGCCGAACCCGCCGAAGTATCCGGCGAAACCGAGCGCCATGCCGGCCACGAGGCCGACCACAGCCATGCCCATCGTGTGCTCCTCTACGGTCTTGGGGGCGGGAAGGTCCCGGACTTACTGGAGGCGCGACTCCGGCTCGTCGTCCTCCTCATCGGGCAGCTTCACGTCGCTCACCGCGATGTTGACCTCGACGACCTCAAGGCCGGTCATCCGTTCCACCGCGGAGACGACGTTCTCCCGCACCGCGCGGGCGACATCGGCGATGGAGACGCCGTAGTCGACGACGATCTCCAGGTCGAGTGCGGTCTGGACCTCGCCGACCTCGGCCTTCACTCCTCGGGTGGCGCTCGACTTGCTGCCGCCGGGCACCCGGTCGCGTACCGCCCCGAAGGTGCGGGACAGTCCGCTGCCCATGGCGTGCACACCCAGCACATCGCGGGCGGCGAGTCCGGCGATCTTCTCCACGACGCCATCGGCGATGGTGGTCCGACCGCGGGTGGCCGGATCGCCGCGCTTGCTGGACGGCGTCTTCCTCAGGTCATCGCCGGATGGCTCATGGCCCGCATCGGTCCGGTTCCTCGGGGCTGACTCGCTCATCGTCGTGCGTCCTTTCCGAGCGGTAGCACCCCCCTGGCGAGTGCCCATCGGCCCTGCTCGACTACTGCGGGCCCCTAAGAACACCCCTTGTGCCCACATTAAGCATGGTTTCCCACTCTTGCGCCGGGGATGGGGCACGCTGGAGCCATGACCACAGGTGATGCGGTACGCAATCGGCTCGGCCTCGGGAGGCTGTTGCCCCTGGGGGTTGCGACGGACGGGGCGTGGCTGACGGAGGAGGCGGCCGTACTGGTGCTGCGGACCGCCGTGCAACGACTGCCCGCGGTGACGCTCGGGCGGGTGAGGGTGTCACTGGCCGACCCTGCGGAGGCAGCTGCCCCCACGGTTCCGCCACCACCCAGCGCCCTGCCGCCCGGGGCCCTGCGCATCGAGGCGGACTTCACCGCTCCTGCGGATCGACCGCTGCCCACGGTCGCCTCAGAGCTCCGCGAACTGCTCTGGAGCACGGCGACGCACGGTCTCGACCTGGTGATCGAGGAGACGGACCTGGGCGTGAGCGGACTGTCGGACGCCCCGGCAGGACCGGCCGGCCACCCCCGGGAAAAAGACATGACCGCCGCTCGCCCACCCGGGGGACGCCCCGCCCAACCGCAGGGACCTGCGGCCCTGGCTGCGTCCGCCGCCCCGGGTGTGGCGCATCTGGCGTCGACCCTCGGGGACCCCGTACACCTCGCGTCGGATCACATCCGGGTCGAAGTGGCGACGGCCGCCGGGCACCGCCCGCTGGCCGTGGTGGGCGCGGTGCGCGAGTCGGTACGCGGTGCGCTGGGGAACGACGGCCGGCCGGTGGTGGTCCTGGTGACGGCCGTGGGCACGGCGGAGCAGCCCGCCGAAGGCTGACCGGCACGCCGAGGAGCGTGCGAACGATCAGTCGCCGATTCCTGCGAGATCACGCAGCCGTCGCGCCTGTGCCGCTCGTTCCGCCGTGCGCTGTTCCTCGTAGGAGCGCGACGAAGCCCCCCGGAGCAGGGCCTTGGTCTCGATGACCGCGTCCCTGGGGGCGGCGAGGAGCGCAGACGCCAGGTCCCGTACCGCATCGTCGAGCTCGTCCCGGGGCACGACCAGATTGGCCAGGCCCGTGCGCTCGGCTTCCTCGGCATGGACGGAGCGACCGGTCGCGCAGATCTCCAGTGCACGTGCATATCCCACGAGCGACACCAGGGGGTGGGTCCCCGTGAGATCGGGGACGAGCCCCAGACTGGTCTCGCGCATGGCGAACTGGACATCGCTCGCCACGACCCGCAGATCGCAGGCCAGAGCGAGCTGGAAGCCCGCACCGATCGCATGTCCGTGAACGGCGGCGATCGTAATGATGTCGCTCCGTCGCCACCAGGTGAAAGCCTCCTGGTACTCGGCGATGGCAGCGTCGAGTTCCGCATCGGAGCTGCGTGCCAGATCGAAGAACGACGGCTCGCCGTCGAAGCCCTCCGGTGTGAATGCCTGCCGGTCGAGCCCAGCGGAGAATGACTTGCCCTCACCGCGGAGCACCACGATCCGCACCGAACCCGGTAGCGACCGACCCGCTTGCGCCAACGCCCGCCACAGAGCGGGAGTCTGGGCGTTGAGCTTTCCCGGGTTGGTCAGGGTCACGGTGGCGACCGCGTCCTCGACGGTGAGTCGTACGCCGTCCTTGTCCAGCACGAAGTCACGAGCAGGGTCGAGCGAAGTCATGGGGCACCTCCGGTCAGGACGGCATCGATGCAGCTAAAGCTACTGCACGGTAACCATCCCGGGGCAACCACCCGATCGACCGCCAGATCGACCGGATGGCCACCTCGCAGACCGATGGCGAACCACGACCCTCAGACCGTCAGGCCGATGTGGCCTTCTTGCCTCGCGTCGCTCCGCCGCGTCCCCGCAGCGTCACTCCGGACTCGCTGAGCATCCGGTGAACGAACCCGTAGGACCGGCCGGTCTCTTCGGCCAGCGCCCGGATGCTCGCACCGGAGTCGTACTTCTTCTTCAGGTCTGCCGCGAGCTTGTCGCGCGCGGCGCCGGTCACCCGGCTGCCCTTCTTCAGAGTCTCGGCCACCCGTGCCTCCTCATGGGAAGTGCGCTCTGGACTTCTCATGATCACCCCTTACGCGCTTCCTGGCCACCCATTCGACAAGGTCCGTGCACGCGGCTTTGGCGCGTGCAGTACGACCAACACACCCGGAATGATCGATTCCACTTTGCACTGTGTGCAGGTTGGAATCACTCGCTCCAGGAACTGGCTGGTCAGCACTGGTGCGGAAAAGTGCGCCGTCAGGGCGCACGCCGGTGCATGGGTGGCGCGCACTCAACAGATGCCGCGCCACGGGATGAGACACACTCACTCAGATGATGGATCACCCGTGAGCCGAATGATCCATACGAAGTGGATCAGCGGGTCCCAGGCCCGGAAGCTCGGGGCACCTGAGCGCCTTGGCGCGGCTGCTCCTCCGATCGACTCATCCGATTGACTCCTCCCGGCCGGCCGCGCCGGTCGAGAAGGGGTGATCGGAGAGAACGCGCTTCGCCGGGCCGCCACCGTGCGGGCGGCCTTCGGCTCAGGCGAGGGCGACCAGATCCGCGTAGTCCGCACCCCACAGGTCCTCGACCCCGTCGGGCAGCAGGATGATCCGCTCCGGCTCCAGCGCCTCGACGGCCCCCTCGTCATGGGTGACCAGGATGACCGCGCCCTTGTACGTGCGCAGCGCACCCAGGATCTCCGCCCGGCTGGCGGGGTCGAGGTTGTTGGTGGGCTCGTCGAGCAGCAGCACATTGGCGGCGGAGACGACCAGGGTGGCCAGGGCCAATCGGGTCTTCTCACCACCGGAGAGCACCCCGGCCGGCTTGTCGACGTCGTCACCCGAGAACAGGAACGAGCCGAGCGTCTTGCGGACCTCCACCAGATCCAGGTCGGGGGCGGAGGAACGCATGTTCTCCAGGACCGTGCGCTCCGGGTCCAGGGTCTCGTGCTCCTGCGCGTAGTAGCCGAGCTTCAGCCCGTGTCCCGGAGTGACCGTACCGGTGTCCGCCTTCTCCACCCCGGCGAGCAGCCGCAGCAGGGTCGTCTTGCCGGCGCCGTTCAGACCGAGGATGACGACGCGGGAACCCTTGTCGATGGCGAGGTCCACATCGGTGAAGATCTCCAGCGACCCGTACGACTTGGACAGCCCCTCCGCGGTCAGGGGCGTCTTCCCGCAGGGCGCGGGCTCGGGGAAGCGCAGCTTGGCGACCTTGTCGGCCGCGCGCACGTCCTCCAGACCGGCGAGCAGACGCTCGGCGCGCCGGGCCATGTTCTGCGCGGCGACGGTCTTGGTGGCCTTGGCCCGCATCTTGTCGGCCTGCGAGTTCAGTGCGGCGGCCTTCTTCTCGGCGTTCTGCCGCTCGCGCTTGCGGCGCTTCTCATCGGCCTCGCGCTGCTGCTGGTACAGCTTCCAGCCCATGTTGTAGATGTCGATCTGGGACCGGTTGGCATCGAGGTAGAAGACCTTGTTCACCACGGTCTCGACGAGATCGACGTCGTGGGAGATCACGATGAAGCCGCCGCGGTAGGTCTTGAGGTAGTCGCGCAGCCAGACGATGGAGTCCGCGTCGAGGTGGTTGGTGGGCTCGTCGAGCAGCAGGGTGTCGGCGTCCGAGAACAGGATGCGGGCCAACTCGACCCGCCGGCGCTGACCGCCGGAGAGCGTGTGCAGCGGCTGACCGAGCACCCGATCGGGCAGGCCCAGTGCGGCGGCGATGGTGGCGGCCTCGGCCTCGGCGGCGTACCCGCCCTTGGTCAGGAACTCCGTCTCCAGGCGCTCGTACTTCTTCATGGCCTTTTCGCGGGTGGCGCCCTGCCCGTTCGCCATCCGGTCCTCGTTCTCCCGCATCTTCTTGAGCACGGTGTCGAGGTTGCGCGCGGACAGGATGCGGTCGCGGGCCAGGATGTCGAGGTCACCGGTGCGCGGGTCCTGGGGGAGGTAGCCCACCTCACCTGAGCGGATGATGGTGCCGGCGGCGGGAACGCCCTCGCCCGCGAGGCACTTGGTGAGGGTGGTCTTCCCCGCTCCGTTGCGACCGACCAGGCCGATGCGGTCGCCCTTGGCGATGCGGAAGGAAGCGGACTCGATGAGGATGCGAGCACCGGCGCGCAACTCGATGCCGGAAGCGGTGATCACGGACGGACTCCAAGGCGGTATGGACGGCGGAAGGGTGGGGCGTGGAAGCTTCGACGCCGCCTAATGCGCAAGGAGAGTGGCCATAAGGGCCAGTCTAACGGGGGTGCGCAAGTGGTTTATCCGATGCGTCCCGGCAGATGGGGCATCGGGCTCGCCGGGGTCGCTCGCCACCACGGAGGAGCAAAAAGGGCGGGTCGCACCAGAGTGATCGATACTCGGCGCAAAGCTGCGGCCACCGCCGAGCCGGGGCGCCCGAAGGGCGTTGTCAGTGGCGAGTGCCAGACTGAGACGCAGCTCACATTTCCATCCGTAGACGGAGGGAGTACCGGTCATGACACCGACACCGACACCGACACCGAGCATCTGCCCGACGATTCTCTACCAGGATGCCAAGGGTGCCATCCAACAGCTGACGGAGGCGTTCGGCTTCACCGAGCACGCGGTGTACGAGGACGACGAGGGCCGTGTCGTCCACGCCGAGCTCACCCATGGCAACGGCATGGTGATGCTGGGCAGTCGGGGCACGGGCGGGAAGTTCGACGAACTGATGGCCGTGGGCGGATCGACGGGTGTCTTCGTCCATGTCGACGATGTCGATGCCCACTACGCACGGGCAGTGGAGCACCGGGCGGATGTGATGTCCACTCCCACGGACCAGGACTACGGGGCGCGGGACTATCTGGTGCGGGACCACGAGGGGAACGTGTGGAGCTTCGGCACCTATCAGCCGGGAAGCAGCTGAAGGGGTCCGTCCGTGCCGGGCGCTGCGCCGCCGGGGGCCTTGGGGAAGCCCCCGACGCGCGGGGTCATGCGCCGCCGGTGTGCACTTGGAACGCGGCCCGTCGCACGGCTTTCGCCAAGGCCGGGTCGGGATGGGCGGCGGCCAGGGCGACCAGGACCTGGACCGTACGCGGATGGCGTCCCGAGCGGACGGCATCGAGCAGTGCGGGGACGGTGCCCTGGACCGCCGAGTCGAGGTGGCGCAGGAGCAGTTGGGGCTCTCCGTGGTCCGCGACGGCGGCGGCGGTGTCCACCCAGAGCCACGTCGATTCCTCACGGGTGAGGACGTCATGGGCGTCCTCGGGGTCCGCTCCTTCGTACTCGGCGATCCACAACAGCGCGTAGGGCCGCAGGGTGAGTTCCCCGGCGACGGCGCGGACCTCCGCCTCGGCGGGCGCACCGACGACGCGGAGTGCCTCGAAGGCCAGCCCGCGCAGCAGCGCATCGTCGCCACGGGCGACGTCGAGCAGTTCGGCGACCGCGCTGGAAACGGTACGGGCGGCTAGCCAGGCGCGGTACTCGGCGCGGGCGGGACCCGGGGTGAGGCGGGCACAGCCCCGGAGCATGTCGTCGGCGGGCTGTTCGATGTTCCCGGCCGGGCTCTGGGCCGCGACGCAGATCTGCTCCAGCTTGACCCAGACCGCCCAGTTGCCGAGGGGGGTCAAGGTGGCCGAGTGGCCCGGGTCGAGGGTGAGCGCTCCGACCGAAGCGAGCCCGGCGAGTGCCCAGTTGAGGAGGGGGGAGAGAGAGTCGACCCGACCGTTCGACGCGGGCTCTGCCAGGGGGCGCCGGCCGGTGGGGACGGGAATCAGAGCGTCGGCGCCGGCGCCATCGGTTTCGGTCGACGCCGTTTCAGTCGACACGGTTTCGGTGTCGGTGTCCGCGGCAGGCGCATCCGTCGTGTCCGGCGCAGTTGGGTTCTCCCCGGGGGCGGCGGACAGTGGGTGCTGCGGTCCGTACGGCACTTCGCAGCGCTCTTCGCGCAACTCCGCGACGCGCTGTTCCAGCAGGTCGAGCAGTGCGGGCAGCAGCACGGGGCCGGCGGAGAGCTGGAGGAGGGAGAGGAGTTGGGGGACGGCTTCGACGACCTCGGCCACCGAGGTGGGAGCGATGTCGCCGGGCGCCGGGTGGGCGAGCGACCAGGCGTCGAAGAGGGCGACCCAGCCGCGGAGCACGGCCATGTCGTCGCGGTCCCAGGCCCGCAGTCGCCAGCCGGGACGGGCGGTTTCGCCGTGGATCTCGACGAGGCCCGCGAGTCTGGCGCGGTCCCAGGCGGACCGCACCTGTAGCGGGGTCAGTTCCAGTGCGGCGGCGGCCCTTTCACGGGCCTGTTCAGCGAGTGGTTGGGCGCGGGGATCGCGCTCCACGGCCGCCCAACGGGCGACGCGTACGGCATCGGCGAGGACCCCACGCGCCTGACGCGCGAGCTCTGCCGGCGGAGGTGTGCCCTCGGGGGGCCTCGGTGCTGGACGGGTGCGCCGGGTCGTCACGGCCCGCCGGGCGGTCGCCAGTGGTCGCGGGCGGACAAGACGAAGTCTGGAGTTGCGCGCCAATTGCTCATCAGGCTTTCGGGACGTCACAGGGTCCAGTCTTCCCGCTGACAGCCCGAAAGCCCAAACGGAACCCGATGAACCGCAGGTTCGGGCGACTCCCGGGGAAGCCGGCCGATGCCGTCAACCGGATGGTGGGGACTACATCAAAGGGGTGAGGAACCGACGGAGGGCCTCTTCGTATCGGGCGGGGTCCGCGTTCCACATCGCCGCGTGGGGAGCGTTGCGCACGGTGTGGAGCTGGATCAGATCGGGACGGCGGACGGCGAGGTCACGCGAGGACCGCCAGGGCGCGACGGTGTCGTCGGGCCCGTGAATGATCAAGGTCGGCACCTCGGGGAGCTGGGTGTCCCCCGCGGCGAACGGCTGGTCGCCGAGGAGCCCCGCCTTGCTCTGGGCCGCCTTGACGGCCAGCGGCAACAGGGGGGTCGGGAGATGCCGGGTCGCGGCCAGGGCCCGCAGGGTGGCTTCCCGGTCGAGTACCGGGGAGTCCAGGACGAGACCGTTGATCCGTTCGCGCAGGGCCGAGTTCGCGGCAGCGTGCAGAGCCATGGTGGCTCCGGTGGACCAGCCGTGGAGAACGACCTGGTTCGCCCCGTTGCGAACGGCGAAGCGGAGGGCGGCATCGAGGTCGCGCCACTCGGTGTAGCCGAGGTGGCCGGTCCCGTCGGGTGAGCGGGGCGCATCGGGATCGCCCCGGTAGCCGAGGCCCAGGACCGGCATCCGCAGCCCGTGGAGGAACGGCAACAGATTCAAGGGGTGTTCGCGAGTGGCTCCGAGACCGTGGACGGCGATCACCCAGGTCTCACGCGCCCCCGGGACGTACCAGGCCGGCAGCGGGCCGAGCTCGCCGGGCACGCTGACGTCCACGTGCTCAATGCCGAGGGCACTCGTCGGGTCGCCGGTGTGGAGTTGTGGTGTGAGCCGAACCCTGGTCCCGGGGTCCAGGGTGCCGTGGCTGACGCTCTCCAACCGTCGCACCACGGTGTCTGCGGGGTGCTGCACCCCGTCCAGCGCCGGACCGACGACGGCGTGGACGTCGGGGCCGTCGAGTCCGTAGATGCCGGGCCGCCGGGAGGCGAGGCTGCGGGTGAGAGTGATCTGACCGGCGGCCGTGGCGTGCACGGTGAGCCGGGGATCGCCGGGGAGGGGTCGGCCGGTGGTGGTCTTGAGGGCGGCGTCGCCGGCGTACCGTCCGGCCGCGAGGGCAGCCGCACCGATGCCGATGAGCGTGGTGACGGCCGCTGCCGTCGCAGTAACGGGGCGCACCATCCCAGTGTCGGTATGGCGGAGCAGCCCTGCCAGTGGGCGAGGGGCTTCCGGCTCCGCCACGGGGCAACCGTGCCCAGGGCGTGCCGACGGCGCAGGGCATCGCCGGCGCACCGCCACCGCACTGCCGGTGTCGACTGTCCGGGTGCGCCGAAGTCCCGGGAGACGCCGCTAGCGCTCCTCCGACAGCCGTCCGGGCCGGGGCGTCGCCGCGGTGCCCTCCCGCGCCGGGTGCGCACCCGGCGCCCCGTCCCGGCGGCCTGTCGACATCCGGCACGTCGGGTTGAGCCGTCCGGGCCCTTACCCCTCCGGGGTGGGGAGCGGTCGGTCAGCCCTGCGGTGCTCCACGGCGCCGTGTTCGACCCGTCGTCGAAATCCAGCCAGTGAACCCCGGGAGCGTCCTGGCGCCCACGGGCCGGAAATCGTGTGTTCATCGCGACTTCACTGGCTCGTTCCCATCCGCGGGACGGCCGTCCCGGCCGACCCGACGACGGGCGGGGCGCTCCCTGTCGTCGTGGTGCGAGCCGATGCCCCGGACCCGTTTGCACCCCCGTCGAGGAATGGCCGGGTCCGCACTTTCACGAGGTTCCGCGGCCACGATGGTTGGCCATCACATGGAAAGCGCTGCTGGGGGCCTGGTTGCGGGGTGCCACGGGCCTAAGCGGAACGCGTCGTCAGGGGCGTTGGCCGTACCCGCGCAGCTGGACCGCCACCTCGTCGAGTTCGGCCGGTGAGAGCAGGGACGGCTGTCGACCAGGCACCGACGACGCTGCGAGCCAGACCTGGCACATCCACTCCAGCTGGGCGGTGCGGTCGTAGGCGCGGTCCAACGAATCGGCATGGGCGATCGTGCCGTGGTTGCGCAGCAGACAGGCGCTGCGGCCGTCCAGGGCGAGGTTCATGTTCCGGGCGAGCTCCTCCGTACCGTAGAGGGCGTAGGGAGCCACGCGGACGGGTCCGCCGAGGTCGGCCGTCATGTAGTGCACGGGCGGCAGTTCGTCGACGAGCGTGGAGACGGCCGTGGCGTGGACCGCATGGGTGTGGACGACGGCCCCGGCGTCGGAGGTACGGTAAACCTGCAGGTGGAGGGGGAGTTCGCTGGTCGGCTTGAGGTCTCCGGCTATCTGTCGTCCGGAGAGGTCGACGACCACGGGTTCCTCGGTCGGCAGACGTTCGTAGGGCACTCCGCTGGGGGTGACGACGACGAGGTCGCCGACCCGCGCCGAGACATTGCCGGACGTACCCACCACCAGGCCATCGGCGGCCGTTCTGCGGGCGGTGGTCACGACGTCCCGCCACACGTGTTCGATGGACTTCTTGGACATGCGTTCGGCCATGGATCGATCCTGTCAGGCATGGCCGGAAGGCAACAGGCCATCCCGTGATGCAGATCACCACAAAGGGTGCAAACGCCACCTTGTGGGCGTGGCGACCGGTGTAGGCCCGGAAGCACGGCCACGCAGACGACCCGAAGAGATCACTCAGGGCACAAGTGGAATCTCGAACCTCACTTGGAGACATCGCGAATCTCGCCTCAGTTCACCTTCCGTTCACCCAGGTTATCTACGTTCGCGATGTCACTGACGTCGATAGATTGCCTGGGTAAATGGAACACATCACGCTGCTGCTCGCGATTGTGATCGTGACGGCTCTCGTGTTCGATTTCACGAACGGTTTCCACGACACGGCCAATGCGATGGCGACGACCATCTCGACCGGCGCGATGAAGCCCAAGGCCGCGGTCGCCATGTCCGCGGTGCTCAACCTCGTCGGCGCATTCCTTTCGGTGGAGGTCGCCAAAACGATCTCCAGCGGCATCGTCAACGAGTCAGGCATCACCCCTGAAGTGATCTTCGCGGCGCTCGTCGGCGCCATCCTCTGGAATCTGCTGACCTGGCTGATCGGTCTGCCGTCCAGCTCCTCGCACGCCCTCATGGGCGGTCTGATCGGTGCGACCATCGCATCGGTCGGCATCAGCGGGGTCAACGGCGGCACCGTGGTCACCAAGGTGCTCATCCCCGCGATCGCAGCCCCGCTGGTCGCGGGCATCGCCGCCTACCTCGCGTCCCGGCTGACCTACCGCCTCGGCCGGAACACCGACCCGAAGTCGACCGCCAAGGGTTACCGCGCCGGCCAGATAGCCTCGGCCGGGCTCGTGTCCCTGGCCCACGGCACCAACGACGCCCAGAAGACCATGGGTGTCATCACCCTCGCGCTCGTCGCCGGTGGAGTGCTCGTCCCCGGCTCCAACCCCCCGATGTGGGTCATCGCCTCCGCTGGCATCGCGATCGCCCTGGGCACCTACCTCGGTGGCTGGCGCATCATCCGCACCATGGGCAAGGGCCTCACCGACCTCCAGCCGCAGCAGGGCTTCGCCGCCCAGACCAGTGCGGCCAGCGTCATCCTCGCCTCGTCGAACCTCGGCTTCTCCCTCTCCACCACCCACTCGTGCTCCGGTGCGGTCATGGGTGCCGGTCTGGGCCGCAAGGGCGGCGTGGTCCGCTGGTCGACCGCCACCCGGATGTTCGTGGCCTGGGGTCTGACCCTGCCTGCCGCCGGTCTGGTGGCCGCCGGCTCCGAGTACATCACCAAGCAGGGTGACTGGGGCGTGGCGGTCGTCGCCACCTTCCTGGTCGTCTCCTCGGCCGCGATCTGGTTCATCTCCCGCCGCCAGGTCGTCGACCACACCAACGTCAACGACACCGGCGAGGACGCCGAGCCCGCAGGCGTCGTGACCGCAGCCATCGCCGCCGTCACCCCGCCCCCGGCCGGCACATCGATGGACACCTCGCTGGACGACCTCAAGACGACCATTACGGCCCGCAATGCCGCGACCCCCGAAGCCGGTCCCGCAAGCCCGGCCGCGGTGTAAGGACTGAAGACCATGAAAATCGACTGGGTAGCCCTCGGCTCCGTCTTCGGCGTGAGTCTCGTCGCGACCATCGCCCTGGTGGGTCTGTTCACCCTGGGCATCATCGGTCTGAGCAAGCAGGGGGCGACGACCGCCTCCGGCACCGGCTCGGTGGTCCTCCCCCGGATCGGCGCCTACACCTGCTTCGCCCTCTGCATGGCGGCGATCAGCTACGGCATATTCCTGATCGTCACCTGAGGCCGCACCGCCTCACCGCAGTCGTTCACCGGCCGGGCCGGAGATCTTTCGAGATCTCCGGCCCGGCTGCTGTGTGTCCGTGCGTCTGCGTGACTGTGCCTCTTCCTGCCTGCATGACCAGTGGGAGCCATCGGGAAGTAGGGGCGATGTGTGGCTCGGCACACTGCACCGTCGCAGGTCAACGGCAGGTTGACGGCTGTTCTCGGAGCGTGGTGGACTGCCGGGGCCAAGTACGACGGCAGTAGAGGAAGCCGGTGAGAATCCGGCGCGGTCCCGCCACTGTGACCGGGGAGAGTCTCCCCGCGAGCCAGGAACTCTCGCCGCCGATCACGTCGAACCAGGGCGCGGACACCCTGAGTGAGGACATATCGCCATGCCCGGCTGCGGTCCAGCCCCTGCTCCGACCCACGGCAATCGAGTTCCGCCCGGTGCACTCCCGGCGACGACGGCGGCCCGGCGGGGAGCACACACCTCCCACGGGCCGGCTCCGCGGGTTCTCCGCGACGGAATCCCGGTCTGAGCCGATGCGCAACGATCGTGTCTTCGCCTACGGCGCCGCTGCCGGGCTCCTGGGCGACCTCCTGCTCGGCGACCCGCGCAGGGGGCATCCCGTCGCTCTGTTCGGACAGGCCGCCGGTGCCGTCGAACGGGCCCTGTGGCGTGATCACCGCGGCTGGGGTGCCGTCCACACCGGGCTCTGTGTCGGCGGGGCGACCGCCGCTGCCGCGCTCGTCTCCCGTACCGCACGGCGCAGTCCCGTCGCATCCGTCGCGCTGACCGCGATCGCCACCTGGACCGTCGTCGGTGGGACGTCGCTGGGCCGGGAGGCCCGGGCCATCGGTGCCGCGCTCACGGCCGGTGACGTCGAGCGTGCCCGCGCCCGACTGCCGCATCTGTGCGGACGCGACCCCCAGTACCTGGATGAGCAGCAGATCGCGCGGGCCGTCGTCGAGTCCGTTGCCGAGAACACCTCCGACGCGGTCGTGGGGGCCCTGGTGTGGGGGGCGGTCGCCGGTGTGCCCGGGCTGGTCGCGTTCCGGGCGGTGAACACCCTGGACGCCATGGTGGGTCACCGTTCCCCCCGTCATCGGCGGTTCGGCTGGGCAGCGGCACGGCTCGACGACGTCGCCGGCTGGCCCGGAGCACGTCTGACGGCGGTGCTGGCCGCCGTCGCTGGAGGGAACGCACCGCGGGCCTTCGGGGCCTGGCGGGCCGACGCCCACCGGCACCCGAGCCCCAACGCCGGCCCCGTGGAAGCCGCGTTCGCCGGCGCGCTGGGCGTACGGCTCGGCGGGACGCTCTCGTACGCCGGCCGGGTCGAACACCGGCCGGTCCTGCACACCGTGGGCCGGCCGGTGGAGGTCGCCGACATCGAGCGCGCGGTGCGGCTGTCGCGTCGGGTCGGTCTGTTGGCGCTCGGCGTGAGCGCGGTCGGACGGTCGCTGTTCCGACGGGCCGCCGCACCCCGTCCGGGGCGGCGGGGGAGGCGAGGGACTTCATGACGGGCCGAGGACGCGCCGGCGGTGGCCTGCTGATCGCGGGGACCACGTCGGACGCGGGCAAGAGCGTGGTCACGGCGGGCATCTGCCGCTGGCTGGTGCGACAGGGCGTGAAGGTAGCCCCCTTCAAGGGCCAGAACATGTCGCTGAACTCCTTCGTCACCCGTCAGGGCGCGGAGATCGGTCGGGCCCAGGCGATGCAGGCGCAGGCCGCCCGGGTCGAGCCGACCGCACTGATGAACCCGGTGCTCCTCAAGCCCGGCAGCGACCGTTCAAGCCAGGTCGTGCTGATGGGCAAGCCGGTCGGCGAAATGAGCGCGCGCGGCTATCACGGTGGACGGCAGCAGGCCCTGCTGGCCACCGTCGTGGAGTGCCTGGAGGAGTTGCGGGCCACCCACGACGCCGTGATCTGCGAGGGGGCAGGGAGCCCCGCGGAGATCAACCTACGGCGCACCGACATCGTCAACATGGGCGTCGCCCGCGCCGCCGGGCTGCCGGTGCTGGTCGTGGGCGACATCGACCGCGGTGGGGTGTTCGCCTCCTTCTTCGGCACGACGGCCCTGCTCGCGCCCGAGGACCAACGGCTGGTGGCGGGCTATCTCATCAACAAGTTCCGTGGTGACGTCTCCCTGCTGGAGCCGGGCCTCGACATGCTCCACGGCCTCACCGGACGGCGGACGTTCGGGGTCCTCCCGTACGCCCACGGGCTGGGCATCGACGAGGAGGACGGTCTGAGGGTGTCCCTGCGCGGTGCCGTGCGCGAGTCGGTCACCGCTCCCCCGGTCGGCGATGACGTGCTGCGGGTCGCGGTGTGTGCCGTTCCGCTGATGTCCAACTTCACGGACGTCGATGCCCTGGCGGCTGAGCCGGGCGTGCTCGTGCGCTTCGTGGACCGGCCCGAGGAGTTGGCCGATGCCGATCTGGTGATCGTCCCGGGCACCCGGGGCACGGTACGGGCCCTGCGCTGGCTCCGGGAACGCGGTCTGGCCAGCGAGTTGGCGCGGCGGGCTGCTGCCGGCCGTCCGGTGCTGGGCATCTGCGGGGGTTTCCAGCTCCTCGGCGAACACATCCACGACGAGGTGGAGTCCCGGGCGGGGTCGGTCAAGGGCCTCGGCCTGCTCCCGGTGCGGATCCGCTTCGCGACCGACAAGACGCTCGCCCGGCCGGTGGGAAGTGCCCTCGGGGAGCCGGTGGAGGGGTACGAGATCCACCACGGGGTGGCCGAAGTCCTGGGCGGGGAGCCCTTCCTGGCGGGGTGCCGCGTCGGGCAGGTGTGGGGCACCCACTGGCACGGTTCGCTGGAGAGCGACGGATTTCGTCGGCAGTTCCTGCGGGCGGTCGCCCGAGCCGCCGGCCGTCGGTTCGTACCGGCCCCCGACACATCGTTCGCGGCGCTGCGCGAGGAGCAGTTGGACCGGCTCGGCGATCTCGTCGAGGAGCACGCGGACACGGACGCCCTGCTGCGGCTCATCGAACAGGGCCCTCCTGCGGGGCTTCCCTTCGTCCCGCCAGGAGCCCCACCACTGCCCGGCACCACGTCCAAGGACAGGGCCACGCCGGGAGACGGCGACGCGCAGCCACCGAAGGCTCCGGATCGCCACACCGATGCCGCGCCCATCGCACCACCGCCGGGGAGTCCTCGGCACCCACAGACCCACTCGCACCCCTCTGAGGAGGCCGGATGAGCACGCCGTACCCGTTCACCGCCATTGTCGGACAGGACGACCTACGGCTCGCCCTGTTGCTGAACGCCGTATCACCGCAGGTGGGCGGTGTGCTCGTCCGCGGTGAGAAGGGCACGGCGAAGAGCACGGCGGTCCGGGCGCTGGCAGCGCTGATACCGGAGGTGGCCGTCGTTCCGGGCTGTCGGTTCTCCTGCGACCCGAACGCGCCCGATCCGGCGTGTCCCGACGGACCGCACGAGCCCGGACTTCCGTCGGCCCGCCCCGCGCGCATGGTGGAGCTGCCGGTGGGTGCGTCGGAGGACCGCTTGGTCGGCGCCCTGGACATCGAGCGGGCGCTGGCGGACGGTGTGAAGGCGTTCGAGCCGGGGCTCCTCGCCGACGCGCACCGCGGGATCCTGTACGTCGACGAAGTGAACCTGCTCCACGACCACTTGGTGGACGTGCTGCTGGACGCCGCCGCGATGGGGGCGTCGTATGTGGAGCGGGAGGGCGTGTCCGTGCGGCACGCGGCGCGCTTCCTGCTGGTGGGGACGATGAACCCGGAGGAGGGTGAGCTACGGCCGCAGCTCCTGGACCGGTTCGGGCTGACGGTGGAGGTGGCCGCTTCGCGCGAGCCGGACCAGCGGGTCGAGGTGGTGCGGCGCAGACTGGCGTACGACGACGACCCGGCCGCGTTCGCCCTGCGGTGGACGGCCGATGAGGACGCGCTCCGGACGAGGATCGCCGCCGCACGGGCGTTGCTGCCCACGGTGTCGCTCGGCGATGACGCCCTGCGGCAGATCGCCGCCACCTGTGCGGCGTTCGAGGTGGACGGGATGCGCGCCGACATCGTGATGGCGCGCGCCGCCACCGCACTGGCCGCCTGGGCGGGGCGTACGGACGTGCTCGCCGAGGACGTCCGGCAGGCGGCGCTGTTGGCGCTGCCCCACCGCCGTCGGCGCAACCCCTTCGATGCGCCCGGGCTCGACGAGGAGAAGCTCGACGAGACGTTGCAGGAGTTCGGTGGGTCGGGTGAACCGGACCCGCCCGAGACGGACCCAGACCCCGATCCCGATCCCGATCCCGATCCCGGCGGCGGGCCGGACGGCGGAGGATCGCCGCCGAACGCCCCGGACAGTCCGGAGACTCCTGGCACCCCGCCGTCGCAGGACGCTCCCGATGCACCGGCGCCCGAAGGTCCCGCCCCGCAGGAATCCCCCGGGGCCGGTGGCGGTGAGCAACGCGCTGTCCAGGCCACGGAGCCCTTCCGTACAAAGGCCCTGAGCGTTCCCGGCATCGGTGAGGGGGCCGCCGGTCGGCGCTCGCGCGCCAGGGCCGAGCACGGTCGGACGACGGGGTCGCACCGGCCCCGCGGCGCCCTGACCCGACTGCACCTGGCGGCGACCGTGCAGGCCGCAGCCCCCCATCAGCAGGCTCGGGGGCGCAGCGGCCGGGGGTTGGTGATCCGTCGGGACGATCTGCGGCAGGCGGCTCGCGAGGGGCGCGAGAGCAATCTGGTGCTGTTCGTGGTGGACGCTTCCGGTTCGATGGCGGCCCGGCAGCGCATGGGCGCGGTCAAGGGTGCCGTGCTGTCCTTGCTGCTCGATGCCTATCAGCGTCGGGACAAGGTGGGGCTGGTGACCTTCCGCGGCCAGGATGCCGAAGTGGCGTTGCCGCCCACGTCGTCGGTGGACACGGCGGCGGCCCGGCTCGCCCTGCTGCCGACGGGCGGGCGCACTCCGCTGGCCGCCGGTCTGCTCAAGGCCCATGACGTCCTGCGGGTGGAGCGGATGCGGGACCCCTCGCGCCGTCCGCTGCTGGTCGTGGTGACGGATGGCCGGGCGACCGGCAAGGGCCCCGATCCGGTGGGTCTGGCGACCCGCGCCGCCCGGTTGCACGCGAGCGAGGGCACGGCGGCGATCGTCGTGGACTGCGAGTCGGGGCCGGTCCGGCTGGGCCTCGCGGTCCGGCTGGCGACGGATCTCGCGGGGACCGCGGTGACGTTGGACGAGCTGCGGGCGGACGCCATCGCCGGTCTGGTGAAGGACGCCCGGCAGCCGGGCGAGCAGAGCGCCCGGCGCACGGCCGGATCGATCTCGATGGGAAGGGCCGCGTAGATGCCGCAAGGACAACCGTCCGTCGTTCCGGACGACGGACTCACCACCCGCCAGCGTCGCAACCGTCCGTTGGTCTTCGTCCACACGGGCACCGGCAAGGGCAAGTCGACGGCCGCGTTCGGGCTGGCCCTGCGCGCCTGGAACCAGGGGTGGCCGATCGGGGTGTTCCAGTTCGTCAAGTCGGCCAAGTGGAAGGTCGGCGAGGAGAACGCCCTGAAGGTGTTGGGGGCCTCCGGCGAGGGTGGCCGGGTGGACTGGCACAAGATGGGCGAGGGCTGGTCGTGGGTGCAGCGCGACGCGCAGTACAACAACGAGGAGGCGGCCCGGGAGGGCTGGGAGCAGGTCAAGCGGGACCTGGCGGCGGAGGCGTACCGGCTGTACGTCCTCGATGAGTTCGCCTACCCGCTGCACTGGGGGTGGGTGGACACGGCCGAGGTGATCTCGGTGCTGCGGGATCGGCCCGGCAACCAGCATGTGGTGATCACCGGCCGTAACGCACCGGCCGAACTGTTGGAGTTCGCGGATCTGGTGACCGAGATGACCAAGGTGAAGCACCCGATGGACGCAGGTCAGAAGGGGCAGCGGGGCATCGAGTGGTAGCACGTCTCGTCATCGCGGCCCCGTCGTCGGGCAGCGGCAAGACCACCGTGGCGACGGGCCTGATGGCCGCCTTCGCCGCCACGGGTCTCGCCGTGTCCCCGCACAAGGTGGGTCCCGACTACATCGACCCCGGCTACCACGCACTGGCCACCGGCCGGCCCGGCCGCAATCTCGACGCCTACCTCTGCGGTACGGAGTTGATGGCGCCGTTGTTCGCCCACGGCGCTGCCGGATGCGATCTGGCGGTGGTCGAGGGGGTGATGGGGCTGTACGACGGCGCTTCGGGGGCCGGGGAGTTGGCGTCCACGGCGCAGTTGGCGAAGTTGCTGCGGGCACCGGTGGTGCTGGTGGTCGACGCCTCGTCGCAGTCGCGGTCGGTTGCGGCGCTGGTCCACGGCTTCGTCTCGTTCGATCCGGAGGTGCGGATCGGGGGGATCATCCTCAACAAGGTGGGCACCGACCGGCACGAGGCCCTGTTGCGGGACGCCCTGGAGGAGTCCGGGGTGCCCGTGCTCGGGGTGCTGCGGCGGGGTGAGGCGGTGGCGACCCCGTCACGGCACCTGGGGTTGGTGCCGGTGGCGGAACGACGGACCGAGGCCCTGGCCGCGGTTGCCGCGATGGCCGATCTGGTGCGGCAGGGGTGTGATCTGGAGGGTCTGTTGGCCCTTGCGCGCAGTGCGCCGCCGTTGGGGACGACGCCCTGGTCCCCACCCGTGGGCGGCAGGGGAACGTCGGTCGGCCCTGAGACGGCGGTGGGGCCTTCGCCGGTGGTCGCGGTCGCCGGTGGCCCGGCCTTCACCTTCTCGTACGCCGAGCACGTCGAACTGCTGGCGGCGGCCGGTGCGCAGGTGGTCCCCTTCGACCCGCTGCGGGACACCCAACTCCCCGTGGGGACCTCCGGCGTGGTCATCGGGGGCGGCTTCCCCGAGGTGTTCGGTGCCGAGCTGTCCGCCAATGAGGCGCTGCGCAAGGACGTGGCGGACTTCGCCCGCTCCGGTGGACCGGTGGCGGCGGAGTGCGCCGGTCTGCTCTACCTGGCGCGGTCGCTCGACGGCCGACCGATGTGCGGGGTGTTGGACGCCGATGCTCGGATGGGTGAGCGGTTGACCCTCGGATACCGCGAGGCGGTCGCCGTGACCGACAGTTGTCTGGCGGCCGTGGGGACGCGGCTGCGGGGACACGAGTTCCATCGGACGGTGATCGAACCGTCGGCGGGACCGGACCCCGCGTGGGGGATGCGACTTCCGCAGCCGCGGATGGAGGGTTTCGTCCGCGGCGGGGTCCACGCGAGCTATCTGCACACCCACTGGGCGGCCGAGCCGGGGGTGGCCGCGCGATTCGTCGCCCGGTGCACACGATGAGCCGGTGGCGCGCGCCCTCGGCTGCCGGGGCGACGCCGGCCGGTTCGGGGTCCTCATTCGGCGATGCCGGTCACCAGCCAGATGAACCCCACCCCCGCGGTCGTGCACAGCAGGGTGGGGCCGGCCGCGTGGGAGTGGTGGGCCTCGGGGAGGATCTCGGCGGCGGCGAGGTAGAGCAGTGCGCCGCCGAAGAAGCCGAGATAGCTGCCGAGAGCTTCCACGGGCAGGGTGAACAGCAGGGTGGAGGCCGCGCCGACGACCGGCGCGAGAGCGTCGGCGAAGAGCATCACCATGGCCTTGGCCCGGGTGTTCCCGTACACGCTGGCGATCGTGTACGTGTTGAAGCCGTCGGCGAAGTCATGGGTGACGACGGCCAGTGCCACGGTGATCCCCATCGCATCGCCCACCTGGAAGGCGGCGCCGATCGCGATGCCGTCCATCAGGCTGTGGCTGACCATGGCGCCGGCCGCGGTCAGCCCCACCTGCGGAACGCGCTCCTCCGCGGCGCCGTGGGAGATCTGGCGGGCGGCCAGCAGACGTTCCACCATGTGTGCCACCAGAAAGCCGCCGACGAAGAGCAGCAGCGCCTGGGGCACCCCGAACACGTCCTCGCCCGCCGCCTCCAGTGCCTCGGGCAGCAGATCGAGTCCCACCACGCCGAGCATCAGACCGCCGGCCAGGCCCAGCACCAAATGGCGGCGGTCGGTGACGCGTTGCGCGACCCAACCGCCGAACAGCGTCATCAGGAACGCGCCGAGCGCAACGAACACCGCCATGCGCCTTTGCTAGCGGATCGATCCGCCGCTGTGCGGTTCCTGCTGCGGGACCCGCCGCAATCACCCGTTTGCCCCGGGGGGAGTGAGCTCATGGACCAGGTCGTCAGCGCACGCCTCGGCATTGCGCGGGTTGCTTGTCACCGCGGGGGGCGGTGGGGGCGATGAGCGGGTGGACGGCCCCGGGCGAGGGGCTGTTGGTCGTGGGGGTCGGTGCCTCGCGGGGTGTGCCCGTGAGCGAGGTGGTCGGACTCGTCGAGGAGACCTTGCGAACGGCGGGGCTGGCGACCGCGGCCGTCGCCGAGGTGGCCACCGTGGTGGCCAAGGCCGGTGAGCCGGGGGTCCTGGCGCTGGCCGAGTGGTTGGGCGTCCCGCTGGTGACCCATCCTGCGGACCGGCTGGCCCGCGTCCCCGTACCGCATCCTTCCGCGGCTCCGCTGGGCGCCGTCGGCACCCCGTCGGTCGCGGAGGCCGCTGCGCTGGCCAGTGGGGGCGTGCTGCTGGTGCCGAAGCGGGTGTCCCGGCCGGAGGGGAGGCCCGCCGGGGCGACCTGTGCGGTGGTACGCAGAGTGTCGATCACCGAGGTCCATGGCAGGGATAAAGAGGGTCCAGGGTCCAAATCCGGCCTCGACGTGACCGGGGATGGCCCTGCTGGTGAGCAGGGCGGCGGGCTGATGGCCCACAGGGAGGATCCTCGTACGGGCAGGGCGGGCGACTCCTTGCCACCACAGCCGGGACCAGGGGCGTCAGCATGGTCACCCGAGTGACAATATTGCTGTTCAGAGCCTCCCCACTCAGACTTTGCGGTAGTTGACAGGTCCTCGTGCCGACCCGGCCTCAAGGCTGGCCCCTCACCCCGAGCCGCCTCGAACGGGGTCGACCATGGTGAGGGTCGTCCGGAGGAGGGGAGGCTCTCGCTCTCTCCATCACCCCAAGAGACCGAAAAGAACAGGCCATGTGAGCACAGTGCACGGAGTGGATGCCGCGATGGTGGACAGGATGACGATCGTGACGGTCGGCAACCCAGCCACCCGCTCATCGTGGACCGAGCGGCGACCCCGCACGGGTTGCGATGGCCTCCTTCAGACCGCGCGGCGCCGTGCACCAGGTACCGGCGAACCGCCCGCGGCCCCTGTGGCGCGCCCGACCGCGCCACCGACGACGGCCGTACGAATCCTTCGCGGAGCGACGGTGTCCGGGCCAGACGGTGTCCGGGCCAGACGGTACGACCGCCCCCGCGATGTCGCCGCCGCGCCGCCTCCCCCGCACCGCACCGGGCGCTCCCGGCCGGCGCGCGCAGGCCCCGCCGACACCCTGCGATTCCGACCCCGTCGTGCGCGGTGACCCTCCCCACCACCGCGCCCCCACCCGGGGATGTCGCATCCGATCACCGCGTGGTCTCTCCCGTCACGCGCTCCCTCCTGCCGTACGTCCCTCACCCCCAAGGAGCACGTGTGACGTCCCCGCTCCCCCGTACCCACGAAAGTCCAGACAGCAGCCATGTACACGCACACTGACCCCCACGACCTGCGCCACCACGGCGATGCCGAAGTCCGGGACAGTGCTGCGCACATGACCGATCTCGCGGTCAACGTGCGCACCGACACCCCTCCCGAATGGCTGCGCGAACGCATCGCCGCCTCCTTGGTGACGCTCGCCAGCTATCCGGACGGTCGCGCGGCACGCGCAGCGGTTGCGGCGCGCCATGGGCTTCCGGTGGAGCGGGTGTTGCTGACCTCCGGTGCGGCGGAGGCGTTCGTCCTGCTCGCCCGGGCGCTGCGGGTGCGACATCCCCTGGTCGTCCATCCGCAGTTCACCGAGCCGGAAGCGGCTCTGCGGGACGCCGGCCACACCGTGCACCGGCTCGTGCTCCGGGAGGAGGACGGCTTTCGGCTCGATCCCGCGGCCGTGCCCGATACGGCGGACCTGGTGATGATCGGCAATCCGACCAACCCGACCTCGGTGCTCCATCCGGCCGCGGATCTTGCGGCGATCGCCCGGCCGGGACGGCTGCTCGTCGTGGACGAAGCGTTCATGGACGCGGTACCGCAGGAGCGCGAAACACTGGCGGACCGTACGGACATACCGGGGCTGGTGGTGCTGCGCAGTCTCACCAAGACCTGGGGCCTCGCCGGTCTGCGCGTCGGCTATGTGCTGGCGCCACCGGAGGTGATCGCGGAGTTGGAGCGCGTCCAACCGCTGTGGCCGGTGTCGACGCCGGCCCTGGTCGCCGCCGAAGTGTGTATGAGCCCGGCGGCGTTGAAGGAGGCGGAGCATGCGGCGGAGTCGATCGCACTGGAGCGGGCCCATCTGCTGGCCGGTCTGGCGGAGTTCGACGAGGTACGGGTGGTGGAGTCGGCCGAGGCGTCGTTCGTCCTCGCCCATGTGCACCGGGGTGCGGAGGTGCGCGAACGGCTGCGCTCCCTCGGGTTCGCCGTGCGTCGCGGTGACACCTTTCCCGGTCTCGGCCCCGGTTGGTTGCGCATCGCGGTACGGGACCGGGTGACGACGAACCGCTTCCTCCAGGCGCTGGACCAGGCGCTGACGATGGTGGGCCACTGACGTTCCGTACGGCATCGGAGGTACGGAAGGGGTGGGGTCCGCCCTGCGTCGGAACCCCGCCCCTTCCGCTCTGCCCCACCGGGGCCGGCTGTCAGCCGCGGGCGCGTGCCCGCTTGCGGACCATCAGCAGCGCACCGCCGCCGAGGCCGAGCAGCAGCACCGAGCCGGCAGCCAGGTACTTGGTGGTCGAACTACCGCCCGTCTCGGCGAGGTTCTCGGTGGGCTCCCCGCCGGAGAGCGCCTTGATCCCCTCGGTGGGCGCGGACTCCTGCGGGGCTCCGGTCTCCGCGGGGGCTTCGGTCTGCTGCTGTCCGGGCTCCTGCGGCGCCTGGGTCTCCTGCTGCCGGTGCGGGGCCTTCGGCGCCTCGCACGTGGCCTCCACGAGGGTCACCGACCCGTTGACCTCGGCGACGTTCAGCTTGAGGGGGTTCACGGCGACCTTGAGGGCGAGGGCGGTCGCTGCGGCCGTGCGGGAGGTGGTGTGGGTCCGGGACAGGTCGAGCGTGACCGTGCCGACGCCCGGCACGGTCACCGCGGTCCGCCCGCCCGCGGTGAGCGTCACCTTCTTGCCGAGCACCTTGACGTGACCGAGCACGTTCGATGTGGCGGTGGGGCGGGCGCCGACCCGGCAGGTGGCCCGGGAGGTGACCTGTTCGACCTCGATGAGGGAGAGCAGCGGAAGTCCCGGCACATGCACCCGGGCGCCGACGAGACGGGCGTACCCCTCGGCCTGCTTCTTGCCGACGGTTCCCCGGGAGGTGGCCACGTCCGCGCGCAGCACCGAGAACGGCCTCCCCCCGTCGACGCCGTCGAGCCGGACGGAGAGCGCCGTCTTGTCGGCGCTCGCCGGTGCCGTGACCTCGTTGAGCGTGGTCTTGAGGGGGATCTGCACGGTCTTGTTGTGCAGCGAGACGTCGAGTCCGGCGCGGAGCACGACAGCACTCGCCCTTCCCTCGCTGCCGCCGCCGGTGGCGTGTGCGGGACCGGCGAGCGCCATCGGTGCCGCGACGATCGCGACGGAGGCGGTGACGGCGGCGCAGCGGCGTGCGGACGTGCGGAAGGCATTGCTGTTCACGGTGGTGGAACCCCCACGAGAGTTACGGCATCGCCGCACGGCCCGCAGGGACATGCGGGCCGTGACGACGGGGACACGGGAATCTTTACGCACTCAGAGTGAACCGACAGACACCTGGGGTTAGTTCACTCCAAAGGGGGTTTCCGCGTCCACATTCGATTTGTGACGTACGGGTGTTCCTGAAGTGGCGGCGTGTCTCACGGGCCCGGTCGCGTGCCGGTGCATGACCCGGGGGGTGCCCAGAGGTGTTCAACGAGCCGTGACCAGCTGAAGTAACGCTCGGTCAAGGGGCCGCCGCACGGGAGGGGCCCGGGCGCGTGCCCCTCCCCCATCGCCCGGGGAAGGCCCGCGAACACCGTGTCGACCGGGCCGGGGTCAGCCGATCACCCGGCCGTTGAGGATCACCCGTTGCGGCGCCGCCAGCACCCTGACGTCCGCCCGGGGATCGGACGCGTACACCACGAGGTCCGCCGGAGCGCCCTCGTCCAGTGCCGGGCGCCCCAGCCACTGCCTGGCACCCCAGGTGGTGGCCGACAGTGCTTTCAGCGGTGGGATACCGGCCTTCACCAACTCGGCCACCTCGGCCGCGACCAGACCGTGGGCCAGCGAACCGCCCGCGTCCGTACCGACGAACACCGGGATCCCCGCGTCGTACGCGGCGCGCACGGTGTCGTAACGCCGCTCGTGGAGCCTGCGCAGATGGGCCGACCAGCGGGGGAACTTGGACTCCCCGCCGTCCGCGAGGGCGGGGAAGGTGGCGATGTTGACGAGGGTGGGGACGATGGCGACACCGCGTTCCGCGAAGAGCGGGATGGTGTCCTCGGTGAGTCCGGTCGCGTGCTCGATGCAGTCGATGCCCGCCTCCACCAGATCGCGGAGCGAATCCTCGGCGAAGCAGTGGGCGGTGACGCGAGCTCCCAGCCGATGCGCTTCCGCGATCGCCGCCTCCACCGCGCCGCGCGGCCAACAGGCGGTGAGGTCACCCGCCTCCCGGTCGATCCAGTCGCCGACGAGCTTGACCCAGCCGTCACCGCGCTGCGCCTCGCGCGCCACATACGCGACCAGGTCGTCGGGCTCGACCTCGTGCGCGTAGTTCCTGATGTAGCGGCGGGTGCGCGCGATGTGCCGGCCCGCCCTGATGATCTTCGGAAGGTCGTCGCGCTCGTCGATCCAGCGGGTGTCGGACGGTGAGCCCGCGTCCCGGATCAGCAGGGCGCCGGCGTCCCGGTCCGCGAGCGCCTGCTTCTCACTGGTGGCGTCGTCCACCGGGCCGTGCCGGTCGAGCCCGACGTGGCAGTGGGCGTCGACCAGCCCGGGGAGGGCCCAACCGGACACGGTCCGTACGTCCCGGGTCACATGGGGGCGTTGGTAGGTGATGCGCCCCCCGACGACCCATAGTTCGTCCCGTACGTCCTCGGGGCCGGCGAGCACCCGCCCCTTCACATGCAGCACCGCGTGATCGCTCATGCCAGCACTGTACGAGGGTGGTGCGCGGGGGTGGGTACCCTCGTGCGTGATGCTGAAAGCCGCTGATCACAGGCGTGGTCCGGCCGGCCCCAACAGAAGACGACCCCATTGCGCGACCCCGAAGCGCGGACCTGAAGAGGCACCACCGTGACACATCCGCTCCTGGACCTGCCCCCGTTGACCGCCGCGCACTTCGCGAGCATCGAGCGTCGTGTGGCGGCGCTGCTCGACACCGAGCACGATGTGGTGATCACCCAGGGTGAGGCGCTGCTTCCGCTGGAGGGCTGCATCCGCAGCGGTGCCCGCGCCGGCTCGACCGCGCTGAACGTGGTGACCGGCCCCTACGGGCAGACGTTCGGCAACTGGCTGCGGGACTGCGGCGCCACGGTCGTCGATCTGGAGGTGCCCTTCCACACCGCGGTCACCGCGGAGCAGGTGGAGCAGGCGTTGGCCGCCCGCCCGGAGATCGACTTCGTCTCGCTGGTGCACGCGGAGGCGGCGACGGGCAACACCAACCCGGTGGCGGAGATCGGTGAGGTCGTCAGGCGTCACGGGGCCCTGTTCATGTTGGACGCGGTGGCTTCGGTGGCCGCGGAACCGCTGCTGCCGGACGCCTGGGGAGTCGACCTGTGCGTGATCGGCGCGCAGAAGGCCATGGGGGGACCGGCCGGTGTGTCGGCGGTTTCGGTGAGCGCCCGGGCCTGGGAGCGGTTCGCGGCCAACCCGGCTGCGCCCCGGCGCTCCTATCTGTCGCTGTTGGACTGGAAGGAACGTTGGATCGACGGCGGACGCCGAGCCCTGCTCCACGCTCCGGCCCAGTTGGAGATGCTGGCCCTGGAGGCGTGCGTGGAGCGCATCGAGTCGGAGGGCCTGGACGCGGTGATGGCCCGCCATGCGTCAGCCGCCACCGCGACGCGTGCCGGTGCGACGGCGCTCGGGGGCGGTCTGGAGCCGTATGTGTACGAGGCGCGGGACGCGGCTCCGGTGGCGACGACCTTGCGCGTGCCGGCGGGCGTGGACGCATCCGAGTTGGTGGCGCGGGCTCTGGCCGCCGACCCTTCGCTGCCGTTGATCGCGGGCGGCGGGGCATTGGCCAAGGAGATGGTCCGCGTCAACCACTACGGCGTGGACGCCACCCGCGGTGCGGTGCGTTCCTCGCTCACCGCGCTGGGGTCGGCCCTGGCCCAGTCGGGCGCGACGGTGGATCTGGAGGCCGCGGGACGCGCGGTGAGCGAGGTGTGGGCCTGACCGCACCTCGAACACAGCGGGCCGGCCACCTCCTTGGCCCCCCGAGCACACGCATCGGCCTCCGGGCGGCTTCGGCGCCGCCTCGGGGGCCGTTGTGCTGCGTCGATGTCCCCGGGCTGCCGGGGCGGGCAGGGGCGATGCGCGGGAAACCGTGGCCCCGGGTCATGCGTCGGGAGCGCACGGAGCACATCGAGCACCGCAAAGCACACAGAGTGCACACAGCGCACACAGCAGGTAAAGCACGCCGAGCCTATCGAGCGGGGAGCGCAGGGAGCTCCGCCGGCAATCCACCGCCCGGTAGCCCATAACCGGCGACTTCCGACGCCGAGCGACAGGAACACATCAAGAATTCAGTTCGCCGCATTCGATAAATCGACCCACGTCGGAGCGGATTTATCGGAAGGATTATCTATGGCAGGTTTCCCTCTCTCGTCTGCCCCCATCCCATCTCCCTAAACGCATGAGTTTCATTAATATTCTCCGGGGCGATATCGAGATGTGACCGACTCCACAGCGCATCCTGAAAATCCCTTTCGCACCCCTTAAAATAGGCGATAACGCCTCCCTCCATGATCAGTTCTCGCGCCTGCGCGATAACACAGGAAGTGATCTCACCCAACCCCTCCCATCCATGCATTTTTCGAATTTGCTCGGTAAATTACTTGGGCATGACCGCCGCACAGGAAGACCTTGTACGAGCCAACCCGTCGAGCGAATTCATCACCGTTGAACCCCCGCGAGTAGAGGACGGAGCCGCGCTCTGGCGCATTGCCCGCGACTCCGAGGTGCTCGACCTCAACTCCTCGTACAGCTATCTGCTGTGGTGCCGTGACTTCTCCGCCACCTCGCTGGTGGCACGTGCCCCCGACGGCGAGCCGGTCGCCTTCGTCACGGGGTACGCCCGGCCCGATCGACCGACGACCCTCGTCGTCTGGCAGATCGCCGTGGACGACTCGTTCCGCGGCCGGGGGCTCGCCGGAGTGCTGCTCGACGCGCTGACCGCCAAGGTCACCGTCGACCGCGGCATCAGCGAGGTCGAGACCACGATCACCCCCGACAACACCGCATCGGACCGACTCTTCACCTCCTTCGCCCGGCGTCACGGCGCACGGGTGGACCGCGAAGTCCTCTTCGACGGCGCCCTGTTCCCCGACGAACCGCAGCACCGGTCCCCAGCACCCCGAGAATCCGCAGCACCGGGGCAGCCCACAGGCGCACACCAACCGGAAGTCCTCTACCGGATCGGGCCGCTCGGCCCCTGACCACGGTCCGGCACTCCGCTCCCCACGCCCTTCGCACCCCCGTCCCCACGGGTGCGGATCCCGCAATCGGCCGACAGCGACTGTCAGCGGCCACGAGCGGGATGCCCGCACCCACCCGGCCAGTTCAACGAACTCGCCCCACAGGACCCCCTGGAGACCACTGTGACCATCACCCCGCCCGCCCTGAGCGTCTTCGAGACCCTGGAATCGGAGGTGCGCAGCTACTGCCGCGGCTGGCCCGCCGTGTTCGACCGGGCCCAGGGCAGCCAGTTGCACGACGAGGACGGCCACGCCTACCTCGACTTCTTCGCCGGTGCCGGCTCGCTCAACTACGGCCACAACAACCCGGTGCTCAAGCGCGCCCTCATCGACTACATCGAACGCGACGGCATCACCCACGGCCTGGACATGGCCACCACCGCGAAACGGGCGTTCCTGGAGTCATTCCAGAACATCGTCCTGCGCCCGCGCGACCTGCCGTACAAGGTGATGTTCCCCGGCCCGACCGGCACCAACGCCGTGGAGGCCGCGCTGAAGCTGGCGCGCAAGGTCAAGGGTCGCGAATCGGTCGTCTCCTTCACCAATGCCTTCCACGGCATGTCCCTGGGCTCGCTCGCCGTGACCGGCAACGCCTTCAAGCGGGCCGGTGCCGGAATCCCCCTGGTCCACGGCACACCGATGCCGTTCGACAACTACTTCGACGGTCAGGTCCCGGACTTCATCTGGTTCGAGCGGCTGCTGGAGGACCAGGGCTCGGGGCTGAACAAGCCGGCCGCGGTGATCGTGGAGACCGTTCAGGGCGAGGGCGGCATCAACGTCGCCCGGGGCGAGTGGCTGCGCGCGCTCCAAGCACTGTGCGAGCGCCAGGACATGCTGCTGATCGTCGACGACATCCAGATGGGCTGCGGCCGTACCGGCGGCTTCTTCTCCTTCGAGGAGGCGGGCATCACACCGGACATCGTCACCCTGTCCAAGTCCATCAGCGGGTACGGCCTGCCCATGTCGCTCTGCCTGTTCAAGCCGGAACTGGACATCTGGGAGCCGGGCGAGCACAACGGCACGTTCCGCGGCAACAACCCGGCCTTCGTCACCGCGGCTGCGGCGCTCGACGCCTACTGGGCGGATGGGCAGATGGAGAAGCAGACTCTCGCCCGCGGTGAGCAGGTCGAGCAGGCGCTGTTGGGCATCGCGGCCGAGAACGCCGACGCCGGAGTCTCCTTCCGGGGCCGCGGACTCGTGTGGGGCCTGGAGTTCGAGGACCCTTCGCGCGCCTCGGCGATCTGCACCCGCGCCTTCGAACTGGGGATGCTGCTGGAGACCTCCGGGCCCCGGAGCGAGGTGGTCAAGCTGCTGCCGGCGCTGACCATCTCCCCCGACGAGTTGGACCAGGGCCTGCGCATCCTCGCCCGCAGCGTCCGCGAGACCGGCTGACCGACTGACCGACTGGCCGGCTGACCGCCATGCCTCACGGGCGCTTCCCCCTCGACGCCGCGGAAGCGCCCGCCCCACCACCGAAGAAAGGCAGCGAACCACTGTGATCGTCCGTTCGTTCAAGGACATCGAGAACACCGACCGCCATGTGAGAGCGGCCTCGGGGACCTGGGAGAGCAAGCGCATCGTGCTCGCCAAGGAGAAGGTGGGCTTCTCGCTCCACGAGACCGTCCTGTACGCGGGCACGGAGACGTCGATGTGGTACGCGAACCACATCGAGGCGGTGCTCTGCGTGGAGGGCGAGGCCGAGCTCACCGACGACGAGACCGGCGAGACCCACTGGATCGAGCCCGGGACGATGTATCTCCTGGACGGCCACGAGCGCCACACCCTGCGTCCCAAGACCGACTTCCGCTGCGTCTGCGTCTTCAACCCGCCCGTGACCGGGCGCGAGGACCACGACGAGAACGGCGTCTATCCGCTGCTCACCGAGGAGGGCTGAATCATGACGACCGCACCCGTACGCACCGATCTCTACCCGACCCGAGGCGTGGGAGAGGTGATGACCCCGCGCCAGGATCCGGTCGTCTGGTCGGCGCCCGGCGCGCCCGGGCCCATCGTCCCGACCGAACTGCGCGGCTATGAACGCGACGGCTTCCTCACCGTCGAGGACATGATCTCCGACGACGAAGTCGCCGTATACCGCTCGGAGATGGAGCGGCTGATCGCCGACCCGTCCGTCCGAGCCGACGAGCGCTCGATCATCGAGCCCGCGTCCCAGGACGTGCGGTCGGTCTTCGAGGTGCACAAGCTCAGTGCGGTGTTCGCCGCCCTCGTCCGCGATGAGCGTGTGGTGGGCCGGGCCCGCCAGATCCTCGGTTCGGACGTCTACGTCCACCAGTCGCGCATCAATGTGAAGCCCGGCTTCGGCGCCTCCGGCTTCTATTGGCACTCCGACTTTGAGACCTGGCACGCCGAGGACGGGCTGCCGAACATGCGCACCGTGTCGGTGTCCATCGCCCTGACCGAGAACCGGGACACCAACGGCGGGCTGATGATCATGCCCGGGTCGCACCGGACCTTCCTGGGGTGCGCGGGCGAGACCCCGAAGGACAACTACAAGAAGTCGCTCCAGATGCAGGACGCCGGCACGCCGTCGAACGAGGCGCTGACCCGGTACGCGCAGGAGCACGGCATCCGGCTGTTTACCGGGCGGGCCGGTTCGGCGACCTGGTTCGACTGCAACTGCATGCACGGCTCGGGCGACAACATCACGCCCTTCGCGCGCAGCAATGTGTTCATCGTGTTCAACAGCGTGGAGAACGCGGCGGTCCAGCCGTTCGCGGCGCCGGTGCCGCGTCCGGACTTCATCGGCGCCAGGGACTTCACCCCGATCCGCTGACCGCACCGCGTGCCGTGCGCGTGCGGGGGCAGGAACGTGGTGAGCACGACGGCTCCACGGGCTTCGTGAGCACCGCGGCGGGGCCGGTCCGGGTGGCGTCCGGACCGGCCCCGCCTGCTGTCCATCAGACGGTGCTCAGCACCGGATAGTCGATGAACCCCTCGTCGCCGCCGCCGAAGAAGGCGGCCGGGACGGGAGCGTTGTACGGGCCCTCGCTCTGCAACCTGACCGGGAGGTCGGGGTTGGCGAGGAAGAGCGAGCCGAAGGCGATGATGTCGGCGACGCCCTCCGCGATGAGCGGCAGGGCGGCGTGGTCGGTCGGTCCCTCCGTCGCCGGGTTCAGCACCACGGTTCCGCTGTACTGGCGACGCAGTTCCAGCGTGATCTCGCGGGCCTTCTCGTTGGTCTCCGAGATGTGGACGTAGGCCAGGCCCAGCGGGTCCAGCTTGCGGATCAGGGCCGGGTAGACCTCGTGGGCGTCGGCTTCGGCGATGTCGTTGTACTCGTTGCGCGGCGAGAGTCGGATACCGGTGCGGTGCGCGCCGATCGCGGCGACCACGGAGTGGGTGACTTCGGTGGCGAAACGAATGCGGTTCTCCACCGAGCCGCCCCACTCGTCAGTGCGCTGGTTGGTGTTCGACGCCAGGAACTGCTGGATCAAGTAGCCATTGGCCCCGTGCAGTTCGACGCCGTCGAATCCCGCCTCGACCGCGTTGCGCGCGCTGTGGGTGAACTCCTCCACGACCTCCGGGATCTCCGCGGCATCGAGCGCGCGGGGCGGCAGGAAGTCCTTGGGGCCTTCGTGGGTGAAGAGCTGTCCTGCGGCGGCGACCGCGGAGGGGGCGACGCTGGCGCGGCCGTCGGGGAAGAGCGAGGGGTGGCCGATGCGTCCGGAGTGCATCAGCTGGGCGAAGATCCTTCCGCCCTTGGCGTGCACCGCGTCGGTGACCTTGCGCCAGGCGGCGACCTGTTCGTCGCTGTGCAGCCCGGGGGTGTCGGGGTAGCCCTGTCCGGTGATCGAGGGCTGGATGCCTTCGGTGATGATCAGGCCGGCGCCGGCTCGTTGGGCGTAGTACTCGACGACCGAGTCGGTCGGCGTGAGGCCGGGGCCGAAGGCGCGACTGCGGGTCATGGGGGCCATGGCGATGCGGTTCGCCAGCTTCTTGCCCGAGAGGTCGATCGGGTCGAACGCGGTGGTCATCAGGACTCCAGAAAAGGATATGTGGTCGGCCAAGTATTTCCGCCGGGAGTCACTGTAGCGCATTTACTTGGCCGGCCAAGGTAAAGTTTTCCCTGGAGGTGCTGCCCGACGTTCGGGGACACTGTGCACACGGCAGCCCACCACCGAGGAGTCACGATGAAACCCGAGGCAGTCGCCGACCCCGTCTGTTCCGAGCCGCTGTCCGCCTGCGCCCTGGGCGGGCCGGTGAGCCGTTCCCTGTCCAGGACCGCCCGGCTGCACCGCATGGTGGCGGCCAAGCTGCTCAAGGGGCTCGACCTCTACCCGGGGCAGGAGTCCTTGATGATCCAGCTGTGGAACGCGGGCCCGTTGCGCCAGTCCGACCTGATCAAGACCCTGGAGCTCGATCCGTCGACCGTCACCAAGATGCTGCAACGGCTCGAACAAGCCGGACACGTCCGTCGTCGACCGGACCCTGCGGACCGCAGGGCGGCCCTGGTGGAGGCGACCGCCGAAAGCTGTGCGCTCAATGCGGCGGTGCAGGAGGCGATGACCGAACTGGAGACGCGCACCCTGGCCGGGCTGGACGAAGGGGAGCGCGGGGAGCTGGTGCGACTGCTCGGGAAGGTGGAGGCCAACCTCTGCGTACAGACGGCGGACTGTCACGACGAGGGTTAGGCGGGATCTCGCCGCGCGGGCCGCGGCGCCCGGCCGGGACTCGGGAACGGAGTCGAGGTCACGGATCGGAGGCCCGAGGCCGGATGGCCGGGACTCGCACCACGAGCTCCGCGAACGACCTCCCGGGGTGATGGCCGGGTCCATCGCGAGGACGGAATTCCGAGGCGCGCACGACCAGCAGGTCCACGCGCGTAGATGGCTCTATTGCGGCCTCGACACCGGCGAGGCGGCATTGCGATCTGACCACGGTTCCGCATTGGACATGTCCTCAGGCCCCGGGAGGAGTCATACTCACGGCAATGAACAAGTCAGCCGAATCCCGGCGCCATCTGCCGACGAGTCCCTTCAACCGCGCACAGGCGGGTCCTCCCATCGAGGAGTACGCGGTGGGGGACCGGGTCTCGCACGATCAATACGGTCTGGGCCGAGTCATCGCGGTGGAGAGCGGCAATGCCGCTGTCCACGTCGACTTCGCCGGTCGCAAGGGGAGAATCCCCAGTCCTTACACCAAGCTCGCAAAACTCTGAGGGTCGCTGCCTCCGAAACGCGCTTCCGGAACCCGCCGTGCGATCCGCGGCGGGCCCCGGCGGCCCGGTCACAGAGCCTGTGCGGCCGGCTTCACCATGCCTCGCACGGTCCGCGACTTCACGAAGTCGCCCATGGCGGTCATCTCCCACTCACCGGAGAACTGCCTGATCAGCTTCGCCATCATCACCCCGGTCTGAGGCTCCGCGCTCGTCAGGTCGAAGCGCGCCAGCTCCTCACCGGTGGCCGCGTCCATCAGCCGGCAGTACGCCTTGGCCACCTCGGTGAACTTCTGTCCCGAGAACGAGTTCACCGTGAAGACCAGGCCGGTGACGTCCGCCGGGAGCCGTCCGAGGTCCACGGTGATCACCTCGTCGTCCCCCGCACCCTCACCGGTCAGATTGTCGCCCGAGTGCCTGATGGCGCCCTGGAGGATGGTGAGCTTGCCGAAGTAGCAGCTGTCCAGGTGGTTACGCGTGGGGCCGTAGGCGATCACGGACGCATCGAGGTCGATGTCCTTGGAGCGGTACGCGGGCTCCCAGCCGAGGCCCATCTTGACCTGCGAGAGCAACGGACGACCGCCCTTGACCAGCGATACGGTCTGGTTCTTCTGGAGGTTGACGCGCCCCTTGTCGAGGTTGATCTTGCCTGAGCCCGACGCCGCCACGGGCGGGGCGGGCGGCGCCGCGGGGGCGGCCGGGGCCACCGGGGCGGGGGCCGGAGCGACGGGCGCGGTGGGTGCGACAGGTGCGGACGCAGCGGCAGGGGCGGACGGCGCCGCCTGCGGCTCCTCCTCGACGGAGACGCCGAAGTCCTTGGCGATGCCCGCGAGCCCATTGGCATACCCCTGGCCGACCGCGCGCACCTTCCAGGCGCCGTTGCGCAGATAGACCTCGACGACCACGAGCGCGGTCTCACCACCCAACTGCGGCGGGGTGAACGTGGCGAGGGCGCTGCCGTCGTCGGCGTTGCGGATGGTGGCCGTCGGCTCGACGCCCTGGAAGGTCTGCCCGGCGGCGTCGGGGCTGGCCGTGACCACGATCTTCTCGATGCCGGCCGGCACCGCGGAGGTGTCCACCACGATCGCGTCCGGAGCGGCACCCCCGCCGGAGCGGTAGGTCACCCCGGGGCCCACGGGCTGGTTGTAGAAGATGAAGTCGTCGTCGGAGCGCACCTTGCCATCGGCGGTGAGCAGCAGGCCCGATACGTCGAGCCGCACCGGAGCGGCGACGTCCACCGCGATTCGAGCGGCGGACAGGGGGATGTTCGAGCCGGGGGTCATAGCTGTCATGTCTGGGGTAACGAGCGAGACGGCTTTGCCGTTCCCTTACCTTTTCGGTCGGCGACCGACCGGGTGAAGGGCCGCCACCAGGCGGTTCGTGCACCCGATGACCGGCGCGCGAGCACCCCGGCGGAAGTGCGCATGACCGGTGCGGGGTCGGGTCGACGTACGGGACGGGCGCCGCACCCGGCACGGGCAGCTGCGCGAAGACCGCCGGAGGGCTCGATTCCGCACGTCGCAAGGGGGAACGGGGCAGCCCGGCGCGGGTCCCGTGACCTTGACGCCGCTGCTCGACCCTGTCTAGCGTCATCCAGCCACATCCCATGGAGGAGATCGACGCGGAAGGCGCCCCATGACCGTCGCCCCCGTCCCCTCCCGCACCCAGTACGTCCTGGAAGGAATCAGACATGCCGTCCTCACCGGACGGCTGCGGCCGGGACAACCGCTGGTCGAGACGGAACTGGCCCTCCGGTTCGGGGTGTCCAAGACTCCCGTGCGCGAGGCGCTCAAGACCCTGGCGGGCAGTGGGCTCGTGGTGATGAGTCAGTACAAGGGGGTCGCCGTCCGGACCGTGGACGCCGCGATGGCCCGCGAGGTCTACGACGTCCGGCTGCTCCTCGAACCGGAGGCGCTGCGTCGGGTCGTGGAGTCCTCGCTCGACCTGGAGGCGGATCTGGGCGGGGCCGCGGCGGCTCTTGCAAGGGCCGCACGGGCGACCGATCCGGCCGAGCACTCGCTGGCGTCCGGTGACTTCCACCGTGCCCTCTGCCTGCCCTGCGGCAATCCGCTCCTGGCCCGGATGCTCGACGATCTCAGGGACCAGGCCGCGCTGGTCTCGGCCGTCGTGTGGACGGCCGACCCATCAGGGGCGCGCGAGGACGCCGAGCACCGGGAGATCCTCCGGCTGGCGCTGCGGGGTGACGCCCTCGGCGCCGCCGCGGCGCTGCGACGGCACATCGCCGGCTTCGTCGACCGCGCCTTCCCCGAAGGTCGCGCCGTGCGCTGATCTCACTTCAGCGCCGCCGCCATCATCTTCTGGGCGACCGGGGCGGCCAGTCCGTTGCCGCTGACCTCGGAGCGCGGACCGCCCGCGTCCTCGATGAGCACGGCGACCGCCACCTCCTTGCCGCTGTCGTCGTCCTTGGCGTACGAGGTGAACCAGGCGTACGGCGTCTTGCTGTTGTTCTCGCCGCGCTGCGCGGTACCCGTCTTGCCGCCCACTTCGGCGCCGTCGACCCGGGCGTTCGATCCGGTCCCGTCTTCCACCACCGTGACCATGGCGCTGCGCAACTCCTTGGCGGTCTCGGCCGAGACGATCCTGGACGAGGAGCCTGCGCCACCGGACTGGAGGGTGTTCCCGTCCGCGTCCTCCACCTCGGAGACCAGGTGCGGAGCCTTCAGCACACCGTCGTTGGCGATGGCGGCGGAGACCATGGCCATCTGGAGGGGCGTGGCGGTCACGTCGAACTGGCCGATGCCCGTCAGCGCGGTCTGCGCCTTGTCCAAGCCGGTCGGATAGACACTGGCGTAGGCCCGTACCGGCACGTCGAGTTTCTCCTCGTTGAAGCCGAACTTCTCGGCCGTGGCCCGCACCTCGTCCTGGCCGAGGTCCGCCGCGAGCTTCCCGAAGACGTTGTTGCAGGAGTACCGCAGGGCGGTCCGCAGCGAGGCGTTCTCACAGGGCGCGGAGGGGATGTCGTTCACGAGGACACGGGTGGTTCCCGGGAGCGTGTACGGGAGGGGGCTGTCGGTCCGCTCGTCGACGGAGTCGTAGAGCCCCTTCTCCAGGGCCGCAGCCGCGACCACCAGCTTAAAGGTGGAACCGGGCGCCAGCGGTTGTCGCAGAGCACGGTTGACCAGTGGTTTGTCCTCGTCCGCGAGCAGTTTGCGCCACTGTTCCCCGTCGTTGATCCCGGCGATGGTAGACGGGTCGTACGAGGGGGTGCTGACCATGCCGAGGATCTTGCCCGTGGTGGGATCGATGGCGACCGCGGCTCCCTTGATGTCGCCCAGCGCCTCGTATCCGGCCCGCTGGACCGCGGGGTCGATCGTGGTGAGCACGTTCCCCGGCTTCAGCTGTTTGTCCATGAGCGCGTCCACCGGGTCCTTCAGCCGGTCATCGGTGCCGTCCAGGACCTCGCTGTAGATCCCCTCCAGCTGGGTGGCGCCGTACGCCTGCGAGCTGTAGCCCGTCACGGCGGCGTAGAGAGGACCGTCGGCGTAGGTCCGCTGGTACGCCAGATCGCTGCCGGTCGTCGGCTTGGATCCGGTGACGGGGGTGCCGGCGACGACGATGTCCCCGAGCGGTTGTGCGTACTGGTCGATGATGTTGCGTCGGTTCTTTTCCTGGTCCGCGAGGGCCTCGGCCTCATAGGTCTGGAGCCAGGTGGCCCGCACCAGGAGGGCGAGCACCAGCAGCAGACTGAAGACGGCGGCATGCCTGATTGTCCTATTCATCCCACTGCAAGACGAAGGGGATCGTCACAGGAGTTCCCTGACGTCCCGTTTCTCACATTTTCTTCATATGGCTCGGCCGGGGATCAGCCGCGCCACCGGCACCGACCAACTCGCCGCGTCCCGTACGGGCGGGCGGCACGGCGCTGCTCCGAACGGGACGGGGACGGTGTCGCGGGTGGACGACCCGCCCCCGGCTGACGCACACTGCCCCGATGATCGACCCCTGTGAGCTGCCCGGGCTCCCCTTCCCCTTGCGCGCGTACGGCCCACAGGCCAACTGGTCCTACGAGAACGGGGTGCTGACCGGATGGGCGGGCGCCAGGGCGGACCGCTTCGTACCGCCCGCGGGCAGTTCGCTCGATCCCGCGTCTGACGCACCTCGGCTGCTGGGCGCACCCGAGGGCGACTTCCAGCTCATCGCCCGGGTCACGGTCGGCTTCCGTGCCTCCTTCGACGCCGGCGCGCTCTATCTGCACGTGGACGAGCGCGAATGGGCCAAGCTCTGTCTGGAGCTCTCCCCGGACAAGCCCACGATCTGCACGGTCGTCACCCGGGGCCACTCCGACGACGCCAACTCCTTCGAGGTCGAGGGAGACAGCGTGTGGCTGCGCATCAGCCGCACGGGGCGGGCGTTCGCCTTCCACGCATCGACCGACGGCCGGCACTGGACCTTCGTGAGGATCTTCGCGCTGGGGACGGAGGAGACCGCGGGCGCCGCACTGGTGGGGTTCCTCGCCCAGTCACCCGTGGGAGAGGGCTGCGTGGTGAGCTTCGATCGCATCGACTACCGGGAGGGGTGGCCCAGCGGTCTGCGGGACGGCTCCTGACGAGCACGGCACCGCCGTCCGCCCGCCCGTACGCCAATGCGATCGCACGAGCTGCCGGCCCTCGGGCGAAGATCTTGCAGTCCGCCCCGACGACCGGATCCCGGGCCGCCGAGCAGGAATCCGACCGAACCGTTGCGTGTTCCCCCACAGTGGGACACACGGCCCCATCCATCACGAACCCCTGGAGAGACCCCGCATGATCGTCGAGATATGGAGCGACATCGCCTGCCCCTGGTGCTACATCGGGAAGGCGCGCTTCGAGAAGGGCCTCGCCGAGTTCGCCCACCGCGATCAGGTCGAGGTGATCCACCGTTCCTTCGAACTCGACCCCCAGCGGGCCAAGGGCGACACCGCGTCCGTCGTGGAGATGCTCGCCAGCAAGTACGGGCGCACCCTGGAGCAGGCGCACGCCATGGAGGAGCACGTCGCGTCCAACGCACGCTCCGAGGGACTCGACTACCGCACCGAGGGCCGTGACCACGGCAGCACCTTCGACCTCCACCGGCTGCTGCACCTCGCCAAGGACCGCGGGCTCCAGGACGAACTGCTGACCCGTGCCTACCGGGCCAACTTCGCGGAGGAGCGATCGGTGTACGACCCGGAGGTCCAGGTGGCCATCGCCGTGGCGGCCGGACTCGACGAGACGGAGGTCCGGGCGGTGCTCGCCGACGGGACGCGGTACGCCGACGAGGTGCGCGCCGACGAGCGCGAGGCGTCGGAGCTCGGCGCGAACGGCGTGCCCTTCTTCGTCTTCGACCGCCGGTACGGGGTCTCGGGCGGCCAGCCGGTCGAACTCTTCACCCAGGCGTTGGAACAGGCGTGGCAGGGGCGCGAGGCGGATGCGAGGGCCGGCCGCCCCGGCCTGTGAGCCGGACGGGGCCCATGAGGTGCCGCCGAGCTGATCGACTCGGCGAAGTCGTCCCGGAGGCACTGTCCGGAAGAAGGCCATCACAGGGCGATGCCCGATTGACCCGGGCTCGGGTGCGGCACATGGTGAGTCCATGGAGACCCTGGTAGGTGCCGAATTCGCGCCGGAGACGACGTATCTGAACACCTCCACCTGCGGGCTGCTGCCCGCCCGGGCCGTCACGGCGATGACGGCGCTCATGGACGGGTTGGCCGCAGGGCGCACGGACGGCGCCGGGGAGTACGGAGCCCTGGTCGCCGTCCGCCGCTCGTTCGCCAGGATCGTCGGGGTGGGTGAGGACCGGGTCGCCCTCGGCGGCTCGGTCGTCGTCCACACCGCGCTGATCGCCGCTTCGCTGCCGCCCGGCGCCGAGGTGTTGCTCCCCGAGGGCGAGTTCGCCTCGGTCGTGACGCCCTTCGCCGTCCGGGGGGACCTCAAGCTGCGGTTCGTCCCGCTGGACGGGCTGGCGGACGCGGTGGGCCCCGGGACCGCGCTGGTGGCCTTCTCCGCGGTGCAGTCGGCGGACGGGCGGATCGCCGATCTTCCCGCGGTGCGGGAGGCAGCGGCCGTCCACGGGGCCCGCACCCTCCTGGACGCCAGTCAGTCGGCGGGGTGGCTGCCGCTGCGCGCCGGGGAGTGGGACTACACGGTGACGGGCGGCTTCAAGTTCCTCCTCTGCCCGCGGGGGGTCTCGTTCCTGACCCTCACGGAAGCGGCACAGACCACGGTGACACCGCTCCACGCGGGCCCGTTCGCCGCCGAGGAGCTGTGGGGGCCGCCGTACGGGCCGGTGGAGCGGCTGGCGGACTCGGCCCGCCGCTACGACGAGCCTCCGGCGTTCCTCGCGTACCAGGGCGCCCGGCGATCGCTGGAACTGGTGGAGGAGATCGGTGTGCCCGCCCTCCATCGGCACGCCACCGAACTGGCCGGCCGGTTCCGTGCCGGGCTGGCGGCGCTCGGGCACTCCCCGGTGGTCTCGGACTCGGCGATCGTCGCCGTACCCGGACTCGGTGGGCGTGCGGCGGACCTGGCCGGTGCGGGAATCGTGGTCGCGGAGCGGGCGGGGTATCTGCGGGCGGCCTTCCACCTGTACAACGCGACGGCGGACGTGGAGCGGGCGCTGGGGGTGCTGGCCCGCGGGTGAGCCCCACCAGGTCGCAGGGGCGCCCGGACGCGCCGTGCACGCGGTCGATCCACGGGGAAGGGAACGATCAGGTCGGGCCCGGAATCCCGGCTCCGCGCCCGACCGGGGCCTCAGCGGGAGCGGGCCTTGAACGCCGCCTTACGGGCTTCCTTCGCGACGCGCTTGTTCGGGTGCATCCGCCCCATGGCTTCGAGCACGTCCGCCGTCGCCGGGTGGTCCACGCGCCATGCCGCGTCGAAGAACCCGCTGTGCTGGCCCGTCAGACCCTCCACCAGACCGCGCAGTTCGTCCGGTTCGCCGTCAGCGTCGAGTTGGGCGGCGATGGTGTCGATGGAGAGCCAGAAGACCATGGACTCGGGTGGTGCGGGGACGTCCGATGCGCCGCGCTCGGCGAGCCAGACCCGGGCGAGTCCCCCGAGTTCGGCGTCGTCGAGGACCGCGCGCACCTCCGGCTCGGCCTGGGCGCCGACGCGGGTCAACGCCTGCTGGCAGCGGAGCCTGCGCAAGGGGCCCCCGGCGTCCGAACCGCGGGCGGCGGCCAGGAGTTCATGGGCGGCAGCCGCGGGCTCCCGCTGGGCCAACCACTGTTCGGTCTCGGCGTGCGCCGCCGCCTCGGGATAGCGGGCGAGCCCGTCGAGGAGCACGTCCGCGCCCTTGTCGGCGAGCTCCCCCACGACCGGGGCCGTCACCCCGGCCTCCAGCAGCCGGACCCGCACCCCGTGGAGACCGAGCGGGGTCAGCTTCACCAGCCCGTACCGCGAGAGGTCTTCGTCCTCAAGCGAGGCGGAGCCGTCTGCGGACTCCTCCACCATGAGGGTCTCGTCCACCGGCTGGTACTCGACCAGTCCGATCGGCTCCAACAGCCTGAACTGGTCGTCCAGTCGCATCATGGCGACCGAGACCTGCTCCAGGATGTCATCGGTGGGCTCGCCCATGTCGTCGGGCACGATCATCGACGCCGCCAGGGCGGGCAGCGGCACCGGCTCGCCGCCCGTGGCACCGTCGGTGACGGTCAGCAGATAGAGGTTGCCGAGCACGCCGTCGAGGAACTCGGCCTCGCCCTCCGGGTCCCAGTCGAGCGCCGCGTAGTCGATCTCGCCGTCCGGGCCGATCGCCTCGGACAGCTCGTCCAACAGGGGCGCGATGGCGTCGGCGTACACCGCTTCCAGCGCCTCCTGCCAGATCGCCAGGACGTCCCGGGGGCCGCCGGATGCGATCAGCTCCAGGCCCTCCCCCGCGGTGACCGTCCCGTACGCCTCCGCTGCGTCCGCGGCGCCGGCTGCCTCGTGGTCGGCCGGATCGTGCACCTCCAGCAGCCCCGCGTCGACGGCCGTGCGCCATGCCTCACTGGCGTACGCGGGCCCGTCGTCGTCACCACCGAGCCCCAAGGCCTCGGCCGCGGCCGGCAGTTGCTCGTCGATCAGCTCTCCACCGGCTCCCACCCTGGTCTCCGGACCTGCCCAGCGGGCCAGTCGTACGGCCCTGGCCAGCAGGGGGGCGGTCAGCGCGGCACGCGCCAGCTCCGCGTCCGGACGCAGCCGCACCGGCGGCAGGATGGGACCGTCGTGGGGCATCTGGGACTTCTCCTGAAGGGTCTGGGGAGCCCGGACGTGGCGCCGGGGGTTCTCCAGCGTAGACGCATTTCACCGGGTTTCGCCGCCCGGGCCGTGGGCATCGGCCAACCATTGACGCACCGGTGACGGCACCACGGCCTTTCGGTGCACCCGCCGCAGAATCCGATGCTCCCGCCCGCTCTTGACAAGTACCCGCCGCAGCACCGAGATTGACGCGCGTAGAGCGCCAAGGCCCACCACCGTGGGTCGTACGCCTGGCCATCCCGTAGACGAGTACCGCCGGCACGCGACGACGCCACGAGCACCGTGCCGTCCCGACCACCCTCGATTCCGGAGTCTTCATGCCTTTCCCCGCCGTACCGAGAACCGCCGCAGTCGCCACCCTCATCGCCTCCGCGCTGGCCGCGGGGCTCCTGACCGGTTCCGCCACCGCCGCGACACCGCACGCGCCGACGTCGGTGGACAGCACGACGGGCGTTCACATCCATGACGTCCAGGGCACCACCCGCCTCTCCCCGCTGGTGGGGCAGCAGGTCACCGATGTGCCCGGCATCGTGACCGGCATACGGGGCTACGGATCGTCCCGCGGCTTCTGGTTCCAGGACCCCCACGGCGACGGCAACCCGGCGACCAGCGAGGGCATCTTCGTCTTCACCGGGGCCGGCTCCACCCCCTCGGTCACGGTGGGTGACGAAGTGCGGGTGTCGGGCACGGTGAGCGAGTTCGTTCCCGGGGGCACGGCCTCCGGCAACCAGTCCCTCACCCAGCTCTCGCGCCCCTCGGTCACCGTGGTGTCGTCGGGGAACCCGCTGCCCGCGCCCGCCGCCATCACCGGCCGGTCGGTGCCGTCCGCCTACGCCCCCGCCGGCGACCCCGCCGCCGGCGGCAGCATCAACGCCCTGCCGCTGAAACCCCGCTCCTTCGCCCTCGACTACTACGAGTCCCTGGAGGGGAGCAACGTCACCATCGGCACCTCCCCCGTGGTCGGTGCCAGCGCCTTCTCCGAACTGTGGGTGACGGTCAAGCCGTGGGAGGTCCGCACCGGCCGCGGCGGAGCGCTGTACGGCTCGTACGCCTCGCAGAACGGCGGCCGGCTCAAGGTGCAGTCCCTGGTCCCCCTCGCCGAGCAGCCCTTTCCCACGGCGGACGTCGGCGATGTGCTGACCGGCCGGTCCGAGGGCCCGCTCGACTTCAACCAGTACGGGGGCTACACCCTCACCGCCCGCACCCTGGGCACGGTCGTCGGCCGCGACCTGGAGCGCGAGCGGACCCGCCCGCAGCGCTCGGGGGAACTGGCGGTCGCCACGTACAACGTCGAGAACCTCGACCCATCGGACCCGCAGGAGACCTTCGACGCCCTCGGGCGGGCCGTCGTGACCAACCTCGCCTCGCCGGACGTCCTGGCCCTGGAGGAGATCCAGGACAACAGCGGGGCGAAGAACGACGGAACGGTCGCGGCCGACCAGACGGTCGAGAAGTTCATCCGGGCGATCGCCGCCGCGGGCGGCCCGTCCTACCAGTGGCGCAGCGTGGACCCGAAGAACAACGAGGACGGCGGGGAACCCGGGGGCAACATCCGCCAGGTCTTCCTCTTCAACCCCGACCGGGTCTCCTTCACCGACCGCCCCGGCGGCGACGCCACCACCCCGACCGGTGTCGTGCGCGAGCGGGGCAGGGCGGCACTGACCCTGTCGCCCGGCCGGATCGATCCCGCGAACAGCGCCTGGGAAGCCAGCCGCAAGCCCCTCGCGGGGGAGTTCACCTTCCGCGGGCGCACCGTCTTCGTGATCGCCAACCACTTCGGTTCCAAGGGCGGCGACGAGGCGCTCACCTCCCACCGGCAGCCGCCGAACCGCATCTCCGAGGTCAAGCGCATCCAGCAGGCGCAGTCGGTGAACGCCTTCGTCAAGGACATCCTGAAGGCGGACCGCCGGGCCGACGTCCTGGTCGTGGGCGACATCAACGACTTCGAGTTCTCGGCGACCACCAAGGCGCTCACCGCGGACGGCGTCCTGCGCGCGGCCATCACCTCGCTGCCGCGCTCCGAGCGGTACTCGTACGTCTACCAGGGCAACAGCCAGGTGCTCGACCAGATCCTGACCAGCCCGTCGATCGACGACTTCAGCTATGACAGCGTCCACATCAACGCCGAGTTCGCGGACCAGAACAGCGACCACGATCCGCAGGTGCTGCGGTTTCGCCCCTGAGCCCCGTGCCCCCTGTGCGTCGCCCGGGCCCCGCGAGCGCTGACCCCCGTGGGCCCGTGTGTTGGCGCGTGTGTTGGTGAGCGGCCGGTGGATCGGTTGGGCGGGTGGCCACCGAGGGGTTGGATGTGCCCCTCGGCGGTGACACGCCCATGACTACACGCCCGGGCCGAGCGTCAACCCGGGCGTGTAGCGGCGCACCGAGCCCCCGGTGACCCCGGGGAAGGCATGGACACGGGCCCACTCCTTAGAGTGCGAACCGATTCCGTTGCCGGGCGCGTCCAGCGCCCGTTGATGGGCTTCGCCGCTCTCCCACTCGGCGTAGTTGAGCACCCGGTCACCGTTCTGGCCCAGATGGAAGTGTCCGGAGATGCCGGCGCCCTGGAGGGCGGTGACCTCCGGCGCGGTGTCCGGATCGTCGGCCGCGTCCTCGTCCGCTTGCAGCGCGGCGAAGACGGTGTCCACCCAGGCCCTCTGCCGGTCGACGTCCGGTCCTTCGAACTCCACGTCGACGATCACCACCGATCCGGGCACCCTGGAGTCACCCGGGACGGCAGCACTGCGATAGAGCTCGTAGCCGTGGAGCCCCAACCGCTCGATGCCGGGGACTGCGGCGTCGACTTCGGCGTTCCACCCGTCCTTGAAGTCGGTGGCGGTGCGCAGGAACTCCTGGAAGTCCTCCTCGCTGGTCCACTGCGTGTAGTGCAGCAAGGTATGGCCGTCCTCGCCGATGTGCACGGTGTACGAGAGCAGCCCGCCCCCCGGCCAGCCGCGCCGCCGCCAAGCCCGTGCCAGGGCGGCAACGGTGGCGTGCTGGCGCTCGGGAGTGCCGACGTCCCAGGTGGAGACCTTCGCGACACGGGAGTCGGGCCGGTCGAGAACCGGCCGGGCGTAGGTCTGGTGCTGGGTGATCAACGAGAGAATCATGGTGACGGCCCTTCGAACCGGCGCACCCCCGGTGGGTGCGCCGTCGATCACCAGGGTTGAACATCAAGCTCGGTTGAGGTCAACAGCCGGCCGGAGTGCGCGCGATCTGTCCCGCCCGCAGCACGGAGAGCCCCTGGCCCGCGATGCGCGCGAAGTCGGACAGGGTCAGCGCCATGCGGCCCCGGACACAACCGCCGCAGGCCGCCTCCAGCGCATGCCAACCCGGCCTTCCCCAGCCGGCGTCGGCCAGCAGGGTCGTCCGCCCGAGGCACGGACAACAGCCAACGGTCATGGTGCGTACGCGCTGCCGTGCGTAGCGGAAGCCGAGTTCGTAGCGCAGATAGACGCCGAGGACCGCCACTTCCAAGAGCACGGCCGTGCGGTGCTCGGCAGTGCAGGTGAGGCCCAGCGCGCTGGCACGTGAGTTGAGGGCGTGGAAGCCGCAGTCACAGCGTCGAGAAGGCACGCGATGTCGATGTCCGTACGCGCAGTGGGCGTCGTCCAGCACGGAGTAGGGCTCCCGGCCTCCGAGGGCGACCCCGAGGAACCCGGCCCGGGTGAGATCGCGCGAGAGCATCGGATGGGCGATCTTGTAGCCGATGGGCGGGTCCGCAGGGCGTTCCTCAAGGAGCCGCGGATTCACGGAGCTACCGCAACCTCGGCGGAATGCGTACCGGACTGTCCGCTCGGCGCCGGCTCCGAGGCCGGGGTCGGGCTCGGTTCATCGGACTCCGCCTGAACCAGCGGCTCCTCTTCTGCGTATCCCTTGGCGAGCGGCTTGCCAAGCCTCATGAAGACCTCCGTTGGGGCGAAACGAGCGGCGAGCGGGCACGCGAGTGCGCGCCCGGATGGAACGGTCGGAACAGGCGGCGCAGGGGCCGGAAGTGCTGGCCGAGCAGACGGAGCGGCGGTGCTGAAGTGCCGGGAGCGCAGGGAGCAGTGGGTACGGAGAGACCCTGCGGGGCAGGACGGACGAAGGCCGGACCCCGTGCCGTCATGGTGTCCCACGGAGCACCGTGGGGCCAAGACCGCCGCCATATGTCACTGTTCAGTGCTGCTTATCGTTTGCTTAAAGAAGAACTAAGTGGACCTGAAGAGTCAGGGCCCAGAAGATTGCCGCCATGACGACACCGCGCCCCTTCGGCCGCTCACTGTGCGCAATGATCACCCCCTTCGATGCGTCCGGTGCGCTCGATGTCGCCGCAGCCGCACGCCATGCGGTCCGTCTGGTGGCCGACGGCTGTGACGGGCTGGTCCTCAACGGCACCACCGGCGAAGCTCCGACCACCTCCGATGCGGAGAAGACGGCGCTCGTGCGAGCGGTGCGGAAGGCCGTGGGCCCTACGGTCGCCGTGGTGGCGGGAGTGGGCAGCGCGGACACCCGGCACACCGTCGCCCTGGCCCGGGAGGCCGAACGGGCCGGCGCTGACGGCTTGTTGGTGGTGGCGCCGTACTACAGTCGACCGCCACAACCCGCCGTCGAGGCGCACTTCCGCACGGTCGCCGACACGGTGGACGTTCCACTGATGCTCTATGACATCCCCGGCCGTACGGGGGTCAGGATCGAGGTGGACACCATGCTCCGACTGGCGGAGCACCCCCGGATCGTGGCCGTGAAGGACTGTGCGCAGGATCTGGCGGGCTCGACGAAGGTGATCGCGAACACCTCGCTCGCGTACTACTCCGGATGCGAGGAGCTGAACCTTCCGCTCTATGCGGTGGAGGGAGCGGGGCAGGTGAGCACGGTCGCCAATGCGGCGCCCGAAGCGCTGCGGGCGGTGCTGGACGCCTTCGACCGCGGGGACACCGCGCGAGCCGCCCGGATCAACCGACTGACCTTGCCCCTGGTCGAGTTGATGATGGCCTCGGGGCTTCCGGGAGCGGTGACGGCCAAGGCGGTCCTGGGCGCGGGAAGCGTGAGGGCACCGCTCCAGGACGCCGACCCACAGTCCGTGGAGCGGCTGCGCAGGGCCCGTGAAACCCTGCTGGCCCACCGCGACGAGTGGAACTGATCGGGCCGGGGCCGCGGCGAGGCGCCACGGCTCCCGGCCCGATCGAGCCCTCGCGGTGGTGGACCGGTCGTGGACTAGTTGTGGCTGTGCAGCACGTCGTTGAGACCGCCCCACACCGCGTTGTTGGGCCGGGCTTCCACCGCGCCGGTCACCGAGTTGCGGCGGAAGAGGATGTTGCTGGCGCCGGAAAGCTCCCGGGCCTTGACGATCTCGCCGTCGGGCATGGTGATGCGGGTGCCGGCGGTGACGTACAGACCCGCCTCGACCACGCACTCGTCGCCGAGCGCGATTCCCACCCCGGCTTCGGCGCCGACCAGACAGCGCTCGCCGATGGCGATGATGACGTTGCCGCCGCCGGAGAGGGTGCCCATGGTAGACGCGCCGCCGCCGATGTCGGAGCCGTCGCCGACGACGACACCGGCCGAGATGCGACCCTCGACCATGGAGGTGCCGAGCGTGCCGGCGTTGAAGTTGACGAAGCCCTCGTGCATCACGGTGGTGCCCTCGGCGAGGTGGGCGCCGAGCCGCACCCGGTCGGCGTCGGCGATGCGCACGCCCTTGGGTACGACGTAGTCCGTCATCCGCGGGAACTTGTCGATGCTGGTCACCTGGAGGTGCAGTCCCTCGGCCCGGGCGCTCAGGCGCACGGTCTCGATGTCGTCGACGGCGACCGGTCCCAGCGAGGTCCACGCCACGTTGGCGAGCAGCCCGAACACGCCGTCGAGGCTCTGGCCGTGCGGCTTGACGAGCCGGTGGGAGAGCAGGTGCAGCCTCAGGTAGGCGTCGTGGGCGTCCAGCGGCTTCTCGTCGAGCGAGGAGATGACCGTACGGACGGCGATGACCTCCACTCCCCTGCGCGCATCCGGCCCCAACGCCTTTGCCGCTCCTGCGCCGAGTTGTTCGGCGGCCTGTTCGGCGGTGAGCCGCTCGGTTCCCGCGGGGCCGGGCTCGGCCTCCAACACGGGGGCGGGGAACCAGGTGTCGAGGACGGTTCCGTCAGCAGCGAGGGTGGCGAGCCCGGCGGCTGTGGCGCCGGTGGTGCGCGAGGCGGTGGTATCGGTCATGGGGAGAACCTAACGCGGGTCGCACCTGCCGGGCGAACCGGTCTCACGCTCCGTCCGCAGGCGGCGCCGGGCGTCGCACCCGATGGCCGGGGTGCCGTGCAACCAGGGCGCAACGGCTCAGGAGGACAGCACACGTCCGAACATCTCGCGTGCGTACGCCTCGTCGTACGGGACGTCCGAGAGGAGGACCTGGAGGCAGATCCCGTCCATCAGGGCGACCAGGGCCCGTGCGGTGGCCCGGTCCGTGCCCCGGCTGAAGTGGTCCACGACGCCGTGGGTCCACTCGGCCGCGACCGGGCGCAACGCGGGGCGCCGCAGGGCCGCCAGGTAGAGCTCATACTCCAGCTCGACGCGGGAGCGGTCCGCGGCCAGCCACTCCCCCGTGATGCGGGCCAGGGTGTGGGCGAGGTCGGGGGCGGGGCGCGGGTCGATGGCGCGCAGGGCGGCCACGAAGCCCTCGTTGATCTGGCGGAGCGCGGCGACCAGTAGTTCATCGAGGGAAGCGAAGTGGTAGGTCGTGGAGCCGAGCGGGACGTCCGCCGCGGCGGCCACCGTCCGATGACTGAGGGCCGTGATGCCGCTCTCGCCGACGATCCGGATCGCGGCGTCGATGATGCGCTGACGCCGCTCCGGGTCGTAGCGTCGGGCCATCAGTGGGCTCCGCCGAGGTTGAGCACCATGACGCCCGCGATCACCAGGCCGATGCCCAGGAACTTGGCGGCGCTGACCGTCTCACCCAGGAAGATCATTCCAATGGCCGCGATGGCCGCCGTGCCCACTCCCGCCCAGATCGCGTACGCGGTGCCCACGGAGAGCGTCTTCAGGGTCTGCGCGAGGAGGGAGAAGGCGAGCAGATAGCCGAGGACGGTGAGGATCGAGGGCCAGAGGCGGGTGAAGCCTTCGCTGAACTTCATGGCGGTGGTGCCGGCCACCTCGGCGACGATGGCCGCGGCCAGGAGTGCGTATCCCATGTGTACGAGTGTACACATGATGCGTACGGCCGTACATAAAGAGGAATGGCCCGGAGTCCGCGACCGAGGGCGTCGACCGGTCCGTCCGAACCATCACACGGCGACGGACGCGCCCGCGCCCTTTCGCGCCGTGCGTACACGACCGAGGGGTCCTGCCGCGGACGACATCTCCCTCCAGGGGCGCCGGGAAGCGCCTCACCCACCCGGCAGCGCCCCCCTTGGACGCCCCTGAGCACCGGGGACGTCCGACTTGGCGTCTGCTGATCGCCGAGGGGGATCGGGGCCGCCTCGGCGCCACTCACACCCGGTGGGCACGACAACGGCCGTACCCACCGGTCACTCCGGTCGGTACGGCCGTTGTCGTGCCCACACCGGGTGGGCGGTCGCGTCAGACGTTGAAGCCCAGGGCGCGCAGCTGCTCGCGCCCGTCGTCCGTGATCTTGTCCGGACCCCACGGCGGCATCCAGACCCAGTTGATCTTCAGCTCGTTCACGATGCCGTCCGTCGCCGACTTCGCCTGGTCTTCGATCACATCGGTGAGCGGACAGGCGGCCGACGTCAGCGTCATGTCGAGCGTGGCGACATTGGAGTCGTCGATGTGGATGCCGTAGATCAGCCCGAGGTTGACGACGTCGATGCCCAGCTCGGGGTCGACCACGTCGTACAGGGCCTCGCGGACTTCTTCCTCGGAGGCCGGCTTCAGCGCGGCTCCTGCGTTCTCGGTCATGCCGTCTTCCTCTCAGGGCCGTCGCCCAACGAACCGGAGCCGTCGTCCAGTGCACCGGAGCCGTTGCCCAGCGCCTGCGCGGTCGCGTCCTTCCACGCCATCCAGCTCAACAGCGCGCACTTCACGCGTGCCGGGTACTTGGAGACACCGGCGAACGCGACCGCGTCCTCCAGCACCTCTTCCATCGCATCGTCCGGCTCGATCTTGCCCTTGGACTGCATCAGCTCCAGGAATGTGGCCTGGATCTTCTGCGCCTCGGCCAGCTCCTTGCCGACCAGCAACTCGTTGAGGACGGACGCGCTGGCCTGGCTGATGGAACAACCCTGGCCCTCGTAGGACACGTCCGCGACCCGGGAGCCGTCGTACTTCACCCGCAGGGTGATCTCATCGCCGCAGGTCGGATTGACGTGGTGCACCTCGGCATCGCCATCACGCAGACCGCGCCCGTGCGGGTGCTTGTAGTGGTCCAGGATGACGTCCTGATACATCGAATCAAGCTTCACAGCAACAACCGCCCTACCCGAAGAATTGACGGACGTGCTCCAGCCCGTCGATCAGCGCGTCGACCTCTCCGGGCGTGGAGTACAGATAGAACGACGCCCGGGTGGTCGCGGGAATTCCGTAGCGCAGGCACACCGGCCGGGCGCAGTGGTGCCCGACCCGGACCGCGATGCCCTGCTCGTCGAGGACCTGGCCCACGTCATGGGGGTGGATGTCACCCAGGGTGAAGGAGATTGCCGCACCCCGCTCCTCGGCCGTGGTGGGGCCGATGATGCGCAGGTCGGGGACCTCAAGCAGCCGCTTCACCGCGTACTCGGTGATCGCGTGCTCATGGGCGGCGATCTTCTCCATGCCGATCGCATTGAGGTAGTCCACGGCCGCGCCGAGACCGACGGCCTGGGCGATCGGGGGCGTACCCGCTTCGAACTTGTGGGGCGCCGGAGCATAGGTCGAGGAGTGCATGGAGACGGTCTCGATCATCTCGCCGCCACCGAGGAACGGCGGCAGGTCCTCCAGCAGCTCCTGCCGGCCCCACAGCACGCCGATGCCGGTGGGTGCGCACATCTTGTGGCCGGTGAAGGCCACGAAGTCGGCCTGGAGCGCCTGGACGTCGAGCGGCATGTGGGGCGCCGCCTGCGAGGCGTCGATCAGGACGAGGGCGCCGACCTGCTGGGCGCGGCGCACGATCGCGTCGACCGGGTTGTGGGTGCCCAGGATGTTGGAGACCAGCACAAAGGAGACGATCTTCGTCTTCTCGGTGATGATCTCCTCGATGTTGGAGAGGTCGAGGTGGCCGTCGTCCGTGAGACCGAACCACTTCAGCTTGGCGCCGGTGCGCTGTGCGAGCAGCTGCCACGGCACGATGTTGGAGTGGTGCTCCATCTCGGTGATGACGATCTCGGTGTCGCTGTCCACGCGGTAGGGCTCATCGGCCCAGCCCAGCATGTTGGCGACGAGGTTCAGCGACTCCGAGGCGTTCTTGGTGAAGATGACCTCGTCGCGGCTGGGCGCGTTGATGAAGGACGCCACTTTGTCGCGGGCGCCCTCGTAGAGCGCCGTGGCCTCTTCGGCGAGCACGTGGACGCCGCGATGCACATTGGCGTGGTGCTGCTCGTAGTAGTCGGTGATCGCGTCGATCACCTGGCGCGGCTTCTGCGAGCTGGCCGCGCTGTCGAGGTAGACGAGCTTCTTGCCGTCGTGGATGACCCGATCGAGGATCGGGAAGTCCTTACGGATCGTCTCCGTGTCGAGGAGGCCGTCAAGCCCCTGCCGGACAGTGGTCACAGCCTTCCCCTTCCACTTGCATGGCGGCCCGCGAGGCGCACCCGCCCGCGGCAGATCATCTGCGGGCCGGTGGCCTCGCGTGCGTCGCTCACTGAGATACGCCGTCCTTCGTGTAGGCCTCGTAGCCCTCGGCCTCAAGCTTGTCCGCCAGCTCGGGGCCGCCGGACTCGGCGATCCGGCCGTTGGCGAACACGTGGACGTGGTCCGGCTTGATGTAACGCAGGATGCGCGTGTAGTGCGTGATCAGCAGGGTGCCGACCTCGCCGGACTCACGGACGCGGTTGACGCCCTCGGAGACGACGCGCAGCGCGTCCACGTCGAGGCCGGAGTCGGTCTCGTCGAGGATGGCGATCTTCGGCTTGAGCAGCTCCAGCTGGAGGATCTCGTGGCGCTTCTTCTCACCGCCGGAGAAGCCCTCGTTGACGTTGCGCTCGGCGAAGGCGGGGTCCATGTGGAGGCGCTCCATGGTCTCCCGGACCTCCTTCACCCACGTACGCAGCTTGGGTGCCTCGCCGCGGATCGCGGTGGCGGAGGTGCGCAGGAAGTTGGAGACGGAGACGCCGGGGATCTCGACCGGGTACTGCATGGCGAGGAAGACGCCGGCACGCGCCCGCTCGTCCACGCTCATCTCCAGGACGTCCTCGCCGTCCAGGGTGACCGTGCCACCGGTGATCTGGTACTTGGGGTGGCCGGCGAGCGAGTAGGCGAGGGTGGACTTGCCGGAGCCGTTGGGGCCCATGATGGCGTGGGTCTCGCCCTGCTTCACGGTCAGGTCGACGCCCTTGAGGATCTCCCGGGAGCCGTTGTCGGCCTCGACGGAGACGTGCAGGTCGCGGATTTCAAGCGTTGCCATGGGTGACTCAGGACTCCTGGGTGATGGAGACGAGCACATCGTCCCCTTGGATCTGTACGGGGTATACGGGGACGGGGCGCGTCGCGGGCAGTCCGGACGGCTTGCCGGTGCGGAGGTCGAAGGCGGAGCCGTGCAGCCAGCACTCGATCTGACAGTCCTCCACCTCGCCCTCGGAGAGCGAGACGTTCGCGTGCGAGCAGATGTCGTAGATCGCGAACACCTCGCCCTCGGTACGGACGACCGAGATCGCGGTGCCATCGAGTTCCACCCGCTTCGGGGTGTCCTCTTCGAGCTCGCTCAGCCCGCAGGCACGGACGAAACTCATGCGACCGACGCCTCCAGCTCCTGTTCGATCTTGGCGATCAGGCGCTCCTCGACATCGGGCAGCCCGATCTGCTGGACCAGTTCGGCGAAGAAGCCGCGGACGACCAGACGGCGGGCCTCCTGCTCGGGGATGCCGCGGGCCATCAGGTAGAACAGCTGCTCGTCGTCGAAGCGACCGGTGGCGCTGGCGTGGCCGGCGCCGACGATCTCGCCGGTCTCGATCTCCAGGTTGGGCACGGAGTCGACGCGCGCACCGTCGGTGAGGACGAGGTTGCGGTTCATCTCGTAGGTGTCGGTGCCCTCGGCCATCACCCGGATCAGCACGTCCCCGATCCACACCGCATGGGCGTCCTGGCCCTGGAGCGCGCCCTTGTAGACGGCGTTGGACTTGTTGTGCGGGTTGTTGTGGTCGACGAGGAGGCGGTGCTCCTGGTGCTGGCCCTGGTCCGTGAAGTAGAGGCCGAACAGTTCGGCCTCGCCGCCGGTCGCCGCGTACGACACGCGGGGGTGGAGCCGGACCAGGTCGCCGCCGAAGGTGACCACGACGGACTTGAACGAGGCGTCCCGGCCGATCAGCGCGTTGTGCTGGGAGACGTGGACGGCCTTGTCGTCCCAGTCCTGGACGGAGACGACGGTGAGCTTGGCGCCGTCACCGAGGAGGTAGTCGACGTTGGAGGCGAGTACGGCATCGCCCGTGTGGTCGATGACGACGACCGCTTCGGCGAACGCGCCGAGCTCGATCACCTGGTGGCCGAAGGCGGTCCCGCCCTCGCCGTGGACGGCGATGCGGATGGGCTCGGAGAGCACCTTCTCCTTGGGCACGGTCACGACCGACGCCTGCTCGAAGGAGGAGTACGCCTGGGCGGCGACCCGGTCCACGGGGATACCGGCCTTGCCGAGCCGCTCGTCGTCCCGGCCGACGGTCTCGACGGTGACGCCGTCGGGCGCGTCGATGACGACCTTCACCCCGCCGCCGTTGGCCACGGCGGTGCCGTTGTGCAGCCCCGCGAGCCGGTCGAGGGGCGTGAAGCGCCACTCCTCCTCACGGCCGTGCGGAACCGGGAAGTCCGCCACGTCGAACGACGGGGGCGCACTCATACGGGTGGCGACGGTCGACTCGGCGGCCACCGCGATCGCGCCGGCGGTGGTGGACCCCGCCGGAATGTTCTGAGCCTCAGCCATGGCTGTCGTCGTGCTCTCTCTCTGCCTTCGGGTCAAGAAATCAGTCGCATGCGGGGCGGGCACGGATGCGCCCGCCCCGGCCGTGGGGGGTCGGGGTCAGCCGACCGATCCCTCCATCTGGAGCTCGATCAGCCGGTTGAGCTCCAACGCGTACTCCATCGGCAGTTCCTTGGCGATCGGCTCGACGAAGCCGCGCACGATCATCGCCATGGCCTCGAACTCGGTCATGCCGCGGCTCATCAGGTAGAACAGCTGGTCCTCGGAGACCTTGGAGACGGTCGCCTCGTGCCCCATGGAGACGTCGTCCTCGCGGACGTCGACGTAGGGGTAGGTGTCCGAACGCGAGATGGTGTCGACCAGCAGGGCGTCACAGAGCACATTGGACTTGGAACCCGGCGCACCCTCGCCGATCTCGATCAGACCGCGGTACGAGGTACGGCCGCCGCCTCGCGCCACCGACTTGGAGACGATGTTCGAGGAGGTGTTCGGAGCCATGTGGACCATCTTGGCGCCGGCGTCCTGGTGCTGTCCCTCGCCCGCGAAGGCGATGGACAGGGTCTCGCCCTTGGCGTGCTCGCCCATCAGGTAGACGGCCGGGTACTTCATGGTCACCTTGGAGCCGATGTTGCCGTCGACCCACTCCATGGTGGCGCCCTCGTAGGCGACGGCGCGCTTGGTCACCAGGTTGTAGACGTTGTTCGACCAGTTCTGGATCGTCGTGTAGCGGCACCGGCCGCCCTTCTTGACGATGATCTCCACCACGGCGCTGTGCAGCGAGTCCGAGGAGTAGATGGGCGCGGTACAACCCTCGACGTAGTGGACGTAGGCGTCCTCGTCGACGATGATCAGCGTCCGCTCGAACTGCCCCATGTTCTCCGTGTTGATACGGAAGTACGCCTGGAGCGGGATGTCGACGTGCACGCCCTTCGGCACGTAGATGAAGGAGCCGCCGGACCACACCGCGGTGTTCAGCGAGGCGAACTTGTTGTCGCCGACGGGGATGACGGTGCCGAAGTACTCCTGGAAGAGCTCGGGGTGCTCCTTCAGCGCGGTGTCGGTGTCGAGGAAGATGACGCCCTGCTCCTCCAGGTCCTCACGGATCTGGTGGTAGACGACCTCAGACTCGTACTGCGCGGCGACACCGGCGACCAGGCGCTGCTTCTCCGCCTCCGGGATGCCCAGCCTGTCGTACGTGTTCTTGATGTCCTCGGGCAGATCCTCCCAGGAGGCGGCCTGCTTCTCCGTGGAGCGCACGAAGTACTTGATGTTGTTGAAGTCGATGCCGGAGAGGTCGGAGCCCCAGTTCGGCATGGGCTTCTTGTCGAACAGCCGCAGCCCCTTCAAGCGCAGCTTCAGCATCCATTCCGGCTCGTTCTTCTTCGCCGAGATGTCGCGGACGACGTCTTCGGAGAGGCCGCGCTTGGCCGCGGCGCCTGCCGCGTCGGAGTCGGCCCAACCGAACTCGTACGTACCCAGCCCTTCCAGTTCGGGGTGGGCAGTCTCCGTGGGGAGAGTCATGCGGGGTTCCTCCCGGCCGTGCTTCCAGATGCTGATGGTGTGGTGGTCTGCGTGCTCGCGTGACCGGCCGGATGGGGCCGGTTGCGCGGGATGAACGTCGTACAGACGCCGTCGCCGTGGGCGATGGTGGCCAGACGCTGTACATGGGTGCCGAGCAGACGGGAGAAGAACTCCGTCTCCGCCTCGCACAGCTGCGGGTAGCGTTCGGCCACATGGGCGACCGGGCAGTGGTGCTGGCAGAGCTGCTCGCCCTGCTGGGGGCCCGGCGCGCTACGCGCCGTAGCAGCGTACCCGTCGACGCTCAGCGCCTTCGCCAGCGCTTCGGTGCGCTCCTCGGGGGGCGCCGACTCGACGGCCTCGCGGTAGGGCTCGGCCTGCGCCTCGATGCGATCGCGTGCGAACGCCGCGACGGCCGCCCCACCCGCTGCTCCGCCGCCCGCTGATCTCTCGATCCAGCGGATGGCGTCCACGGCCAGCGAGTCGTACGACTGGTCGAACGCGTCCCGACCGCAGGCGGTCAGGGCGAACACCTTGGCGGGCCTGCCCCGGGTGCGGGCGCCGTAGATCCGCTGTTCGCGGGGTTCGACGACGTTCTCCGCGACGAGGGTGTCGAGGTGTCGGCGGACGGCTGCCTGCGTCAAGCCCAGCCGGCCGGCCAGATCGGCGACGGTCGACGGGCCGTGGTCCAGGACGGACCGCGCGACCCGGTTGCGCGTCGGATGATCCGCGCGCGTTCCGGTCGCAAGGTCCTCCCCGAGGGACTCGCCAACGTTTTTCACAACACCATTGTTGCGTAATTCGTCTGGGCGTGACAACCGCCGTCCGGGCGCAGGGGCGGTGCGCTTCATCACTTAGGGTTACCTAATTAGACCGTCTGACCGAAGCCCATCGGACCTCCCCTGACCAGCCATTTTACCGGATTTTCGACCACTGGATCAGGACACTCGGTGACCTTGATCGTATCCAACCGAGATTTCTTTGAAAGAGGGCGGAAAGCGCAGGTCCAGCGTCTGCGCCGACGTTTCCTCGGGAGGATCCGCCATCGGGGCAACGAGAAATCCGCTCGGACGCCGTGGGGTCGAAGAACACCGAAGGAACACCAGAAGTTCATTTCGGCTGGTATTCGCCCCTCGGCATCCGCTCTCCTCGGGGGCGCGCTCCGATGCCCCCGAGCGCCCGCCTAGACTCCGCGTATGCGAAGCGAGCCGGTCGTCCAGATCCGGGGCCTGACCAAGCGGTACGGATCGAAGACTGCCGTCAACGGCCTCGACCTCGACGTCTCCCCCGGTCTGGTGACCGCCGTACTCGGCCCGAACGGGGCGGGCAAGACCACCACCATCGAAACCTGCGAGGGCTACCGGCGCGCCGACGCCGGCACCGTACGGGTCCTCGGCCTCGACCCCATCGCCGACTCCGCTCGGCTGCGCGCCAGGATCGGCGTGATGCTCCAGTCCGGCGGCGTCTACTCCGGCGCCCGCGCCGACGAGATGCTGCGCCACATGGCGAAGCTCCACGCCCATCCGCTGGACGTGGACGCCCTGATCGAGCGCCTGGGCCTCGGCAGCTGTGGCCGGACCACCTACCGTCGGCTCTCCGGCGGCCAACAGCAGCGGCTCGCGCTCGCCCTGGCCGTGGTCGGCCGTCCCGAACTGGTCTTCCTGGACGAACCCACCGCCGGGCTCGACCCCCAAGCCCGCCGCTCCACCTGGGACCTGGTGCGCGAACTGCGCAGCGACGGCGTCTCCACCATCCTCACCACCCACTTCATGGACGAGGCGGAGGAGCTCGCCGACGACGTCGCGATCATCGACGCCGGCCAGGTGATCGCCCAGGGCAGCCCCGAACAGCTCTGCCGGGGCGGCGCCGAGAACACCCTGCGCTTCACCGGCCGGGCCGGGCTCGATGTCGGCTCCCTGCTCAAGGCACTGCCCGACGGCACCGAAGCGGTCGAGCTGACCCCCGGCGCCTATCGGATATCGGGCGAGGTCGGACCGCAGCTACTGGCCACCGTCACCTCCTGGTGCGCACAGCACGGGGTGACGGTGGACGGCATCTCCGTGGAGCGGCACACCCTGGAGGACGTCTTCCTGGAGCTGACGGGCAAGGAGCTGCGGGCATGAACCGGTACACGATCGCGTGCGGCCGACGGCCGTTCGCCCGCTGTGAGGGGGTGCGCCCATGAGCGCCGGAACCTACGCACCGCGGCCGGGCGCCGCCCCGCTCGGTCGCATGATCGCGGCACAGACGGTGTTCGAGACGAAGATGCTGCTGCGCAACGGCGAACAACTGCTGCTCACCGTCGTCATCCCCTCCCTGTTGCTCGTGCTGTTCTCGACCGTGGACATCATCGACACCGGGAGCGGCGAGGCGGTCGACTTCCTGACGCCCGGGGTGCTCGCGCTGGCCGTCATGTCCACCGCCTTCACCGGTCAGGCGATCGCCACCGGCTTCGAGCGCCGCTACGGGGTGCTCAAGCGGCTCGGCGCCTCACCGCTCCCCCGCTGGGCCCTGATGTGCGCCAAGACGCTCTCGGTCCTGGTCACCGAACTCCTCCAGATCGCCCTGCTGACCTCCATCGCCCTGACGCTGGGCTGGTCACCCCGCGGCAATCCCCTGTCCGTCCTCCTGCTGCTGGCGCTCGGTACCGCCGCGTTCAGCGGGCTTGGGCTGTTGATGGCGGGCACCCTCAGGGCCGAGGCGACGCTGGCCGCGGCGAACCTGGTGTTCCTGCTGCTCCTGGTGGGCGGTGGCGTGATCGTGCCGCTGGACCGGTTCCCGGACGGTGTGGAGTCGGTGCTCTCCCTGCTCCCGATCTCCGCGCTCTCGGACGGCCTGCGCGACGTGCTCCAACACGGTGCCGCCTTGCCCTGGGTGGATCTGGGCGTGCTGGCGCTGTGGGCGGCCCTCGGTCTGGGCGCGGCGGCCCGCTTCTTCCGCTGGGAGTAGCGGGGGCGCAGCACCGCAGGGAGACGCCCTGGGCTCCGCCCGAGCGGCGTCCCGGCGGTGCGCATTCCGACTTCCCTGTCCCGGTTGGCGTCCGGCATCTTCCGCTGGTACTGAACCCCGCGCCAGTATGTGCCTACCAAGATCAGTGCGATCTTTCGCGTGGGAGGCACGGATGGAGCGGACCGCGGCACTGCGACTGGACGCGGAGTGGACTCGGGTCAGAAAGGGTCGGGCCGGTGTTGCATCGGCCGCACGCGAGCGGATGCTCCGCAAACTGATCGCCGCCCTCACACCGCACGCCGACACCGACCCCCCGCTCGCGGCGCGCCTCGGACTCCGCTACACCGATCTGGCCCGGCACCACTTCGACGCCGGTCGGCGGGCGGACGCCCTCAGCGCGGTGCGGGAGGCGCTGAGGCGCTGCGCTGGCCCTGCCGACCAGGACCCCGAGCACGCCCGCTGGTACGCCCACGCCCTGATCAGCCACTCGCTCTACCTCGCGGAGCCCCTCAGTGACGAACTGGGGCTGCCGCGCTACTCCTTCCGGCAGGGCGGCGACCGCCCGTCGGCCGCGGACCGGGCCGACGGGTGCGCCGCCCTCGCGTCCACCCGCCGTGCCATCGAGGTCTGGGAGCGGCTCGACCCCCACGATCCGCGCAATCGACAGGGTCTGGCCCAGTCCCACGCCTTTCTCGGCGATCGACTGGAGGAACTCGGCGACCCGGTGGAGGCGGCGGCGTGGGCGGTCAGGTCACAGCGCGAGTTCCGGGCGCTGCCGCCGGACGTCGGAACGCCCACCACCGTGCGCGCCGCCGCCCTGGAGCACCTGGGCGACCAGTTGGAACGCCGCCTGCGGCGCTGCCCCTTCCACGGCGGGCTCACCCGACTGCACTCCGACGGCCTGCTGCCAGAGCCGCTGCTTCCGCTCGCCGTGGTGGCCGCCCGCATCGAGGGCGTGGAGCCCGGGGCGATCGCCGCCGGGCTGGGGCTCGCCCCGGCGGAGGTGCGGCGGATGTTGCGGGCGCGCTCCTGGCGCGCGGTCTGGCGCTTCGACACGCGCGAGGAGGACGGCGCGCCCTGGACGGCACTGGCGCATCCGTGGCGCGGTACGGACGCGGTGACCGATCTCAGTGCGGCTGCGGTGGCCGCCGATCTGGTGGACGCCTTCCTCCACGGCCCGGTTAGGCCACCGGGGGCCGCACAGTGGCGGATCGCGGTGTGGTGGGAGGAGGAGGGCCATCTGGACGGCTCGCGGTTCTGCGTCACGCACACGGCGGGCAAGGGAGCCGCGGCCCCCGACGCGGTGCGATGACGAACCGGACGCCAACACGGTCCCGACACAGTCCAACCGGACGTCGGCACTGTTCAGAGCGGCGCGCCGGTCGATCCCACCCCTCGTGAAAACATGCACAAGGCACCCGCCTACGATAGGGCCGTGCAGACCCCCCTCGCTCTCATCGCCCGACGCTGGACCGCGTCTCCCCGTATCGTCCGGCGTGCCGCCCTCTCCGCCGTCGTGATGTCGGTGCTGATCATCGTCACCGGTGGAGCGGTCCGGCTCACCGGTTCCGGTCTCGGCTGCGACACCTGGCCCAAGTGCACGGACGACAGTCTCTTCGCCACCCCCGAGCAGGGTCTGCACGGGGCGATCGAGTTCGGCAACCGGCTGCTCACCTATGTGTTGTCGGCCGCGGTGGGCTGGGCGATCATCGCCGCCCGCTCGGCGAAGCCGCGGCGGTACCCCCTGACCAGGCTCGGTTGGGCGCAGTTCTGGATCGTCCTCAGCAATGCCGTCCTCGGTGGCATCACCGTCTGGGCCGGCCTCAACCCCTGGACCGTGGCAGGCCACTTCCTGGCCGCGAACGCCCTGCTCACCGTGGCCGTCCTCACCTGGCACCGGGCGGGCGAGACGGATGCTGCTCCCCGCCCGCGGGTGCCACGCCCGGTCCGTCAACTGTCCTGGGCGATCGTCCTCACCTCGGTGGTGCTGATCGTTCTGGGCACCGGAGTGACCGGCTCGGGCAAGCACGCGGGCGACAGCAGCGACGTGCCGCGGATGCCCTGGGACTGGGCGAACGCCGCGCACGTCCACGCCGCCTCCGCCTGGGTGGTGTGCGCGCTGGCCCTCGCGATGTGGTTCGTGCTGCGCGTGGTGGACGCCCCGACCGACATCCGGGCCCGCTCCCGGGACCTGCTGGTCATCCTGCTGCTCCAGGGCGGCATCGGCTACCTCCAGTACTTCACCGGGGTGCCGGAGATCCTGGTGGGCGCCCATATGCTCGGCTCGGCCCTGATGTGGATCGCCGTGCTGCGGCTGGCCCTGAGCCTGCGGGAGCGTTCGCAGGCGCCCGCCACCGTACCCGCGCAGAGCGACCCCGTGCTCTCCGCTCTCTGACCGTACGAAGGAGCCCCACCGCGCACGGAATCCCGTACGCGGTGGGGCTCCTCCCTTGCGCGTGGGCCCCGCCGGGGGTCAGTCGTCCGTGGGGCCGCCGACCTGGATGCCCGCCATCCGGCTCCACTCGTAGGGGCCGGTGCGGACCTTGGCCGCGAATTCTCCGTCGAAGGAGTCGTGGAGGGTGAGGCCGGCCTTGTCGGCAGCGGCGACGGCGATCGGGTGGGTGGGGGCGACGAGATCGCCCCAGCGGCCGTCCTCCCCGACGAGGACGATCCGGGTACCGGCCTGTCCCAGATAGGCGAGTTGACCCTCGGCGCCCCCGTGGGCGCGGGAGAAGGCGCCGATCTCCCGGGCGAGCTTGGCCGCCTTGCGCTCGGCGCGGCGCTCCGACTGCATGATGTCTGCCATGATCGCGATGCTACGCACGGGTATGCCCGAAGGCGATGGCGCACCCACGTGGTGTGTGCCACGAAGGCCGTGCGTACCTCCCCTGGGGAACGCACGGGTACGAGGTCGCTCCGACCCCTTCGGGAAGCTCTCCGGGAGAGCGTGCCCGAGAAACCGTCCCCGAGAACGATGAAGCCCCGCACCCGAGGGGGTGCGGGGCCGGCCGGCAGGGCCCGTCAGCTGACGAAGGGGTCCACTGCGACCGCGACGAACAGCAGCGACACATAGGTGATCGACCAGTGGAAGAGGCGCATCTCCTTGAGCTTGCCGCCGGTGACGTCGGACTTGGCGCGCGCCTGGAGTGCGTGGGCCTCCCACAGCCACCATCCGCCGGTGGCCAGCGCCACCGTCGTGTAGAACCACCCGGTGTAGCCGAGCGGGGTGAGCAGCAGTGAGACGCCGACCATCACCCAGCTGTAGAGGACGATCTGGCGGGCCACCACCCGGTTGGAGGCGACCACCGGCAGCATCGGGACCCCGACGCGGGCGTAGTCCTCGCGCACCTTCATCGACAGCGGCCAGTAGTGCGGCGGCGTCCAGAAGAAGATGACCAGGAAGAGGATGACCGCGGCCCAGGACATCGAGTTGGTGACCGCGGACCAGCCGATCAGAACCGGCATGCAGCCGGCGATGCCGCCCCAGACGATGTTCTGCGAGGTGCGCCGCTTCAGGATCATCGTGTACACGACGACGTAGAAGAGGAGCGCGCCGAGCGAGAGCCAGGCGGAGAGCCAGTTGATCAGGAGCCCGAACCAGAGCGTGGAGACGATCGCGAGCGTAATGCCGAAGACCAGGCCCTCACGCGGCGACACCATGCCGGTGACCAGGGGTCGCTGCGAGGTGCGGTCCATGAGGGCATCGATATCGCGATCGATGTACATGTTCAGCGCGTTGGCGCCGCCCGCGGAGAGATAGCCACCGAAGCAGGTGGCGAGCACCAGCCAGAGGTCGGGCACCCCTTGCGCCGCGAGGAACATCACGGGCACGGTGGTAATGAGCAGAAGCTCGATGATTCGTGGCTTGGTGAGGGCCACGAATGCCTTGACCCTGGCCCCGAACGGCCGGGCGCCGGGGCTCGTCCCGAGCACCCCCGCTGGACGGGATTCGACGGCCGTCACGCACACCCCTGACAGAGACTCCCAGCAAGCCCCGGAGCCGAGGAAAGGGTCCGGTCGTGGCTTGCGCGTACGACGTCACTTTAGAGGCTGCCCGTACGCCGCTCCGCACGGGGGTGCGCTCGTGTTGAACGCCCGGCCCTGCCTGCGGCAACGCTCCCACGGGCGGGCCGGCGGCTTCACCGACGGGCCGTCGGCCGTGTCGCGGGTAGGCTCGATGCCGCCCGGTGCTTTCGCGTCACCGGGGGACGGCACGTGGGAACACGTGCACAGACATGTGGAGAGGAGCCCTGACCCAGGGTGAGCACCAAGCCGACCACCACAGACCTTGAGTGGACCGATCTGGACCAGCGGGCCGTTGATACCGCCCGCGTCCTGGCCATGGATTCCGTACAGAAGGTCGGCAACGGCCACCCCGGTACGGCCATGAGCCTCGCGCCCGCCGCCTATGTGCTCTTCCAGAAGGTGATGCGCCACGATCCCGCGGACGCGGACTGGACCGGTCGGGACCGGTTCGTGCTCTCCGCCGGGCACTCGTCGCTCACCCTCTACACCCAGCTCTACCTGGCCGGTTTCGGGCTGGAGTTGGACGATCTGAAGGCGTTCCGGACCTGGGGCTCCAAGACCCCCGGCCACCCGGAGTACGGCCACACCACCGGTGTGGAGACGACCACGGGTCCCCTCGGCCAGGGTGTCGCCAACGCCGTGGGCATGGCGATGGCCGCCCGTTACGAGCGCGGCCTGTTCGACCCGGAGGCGGCGCCCGGCACCTCGCCGTTCGACCACACGGTCTTCGCCATCGCCGGTGACGGCTGCCTCCAGGAGGGCATCGCCGCCGAGGCGTCCTCCCTCGCCGGTCACCAGAAGCTGGGCAATCTGGTGCTCCTGTGGGACGACAACCACATCTCGATCGAGGGCGACACGGAGACCGCGGTCTCCGAGGACACCCTCAAGAGGTACGAGGCGTACGGCTGGCACGTCCAGCGCGTGGAGCAGCAGGAGAACGGCGACCTCGACCCCGCGGCCCTGTACCGGGCGCTGAGGGCGGCGCAGGCCGAGACCGAGCGGCCCTCCTTCATCGCGGCCCGTTCGATCATCGCCTGGCCGGCCCCGCACGCCCAGAACACCGAGGCGGCGCACGGTTCGGCGCTCGGCGAGGAGGAGGTCGCGGCCACCAAGCGCGTCCTCGGCTTCGACCCCGAGCAGCACTTCGAGGTCTCCGACGAGGTCATCGCGCACACCCGCGGGGCCTTGGACCGGGGCCGTGAGGCGCGCGGCGAGTGGGAGAAGACGTTCGCCGCCTGGCGCACCGCCCACCCGGAGCGCGCGGCCGAGTTCGACCGGGTGCGAGCGGGCGAGCTGCCCGCGGGCTGGGAGGAGGCGATCCCCGACTTCGAGCCCGGCAAGAGCGTCGCCACCCGGGCGGCGTCCGGGAAGGTCCTCCAGGCGCTCGGTGCGATCGTGCCGGAGCTGTGGGGCGGCTCGGCCGACCTCGCGGGCTCCAACAACACCACCATCGACAAGACCTCGTCGTTCCTGCCCGCGGACAACCCGCTGCCGGAGGCGAACCCGTACGGCCGCACGGTCCACTACGGCATCCGCGAGCACTCGATGGCGGCCGTGATGAACGGCATCGCGCTGCACGGCAACACCCGCATCTACGGCGGCACCTTCCTGGTGTTCTCCGACTACATGCGCAACGCGGTGCGGCTGTCGGCGCTGATGCACCTGCCCGTCACCTACGTCTGGACGCACGACTCGATCGGTCTCGGCGAGGACGGCCCGACCCACCAGCCGGTGGAGCACCTGGCGTCGCTGCGGGCCATCCCGGGCCTGAACATCGTCCGCCCGGCCGACGCCAATGAGACGGCGATCGCCTGGCGCGAGATCCTGAAGAGGTACACGAAGGAGTTCGGCGTGGGCGCGCCGCACGGTCTGGCGCTGACCCGTCAGGGCGTTCCGACGTACGAGCGCAACGAGGACGCGGCGCGCGGCGGCTATGTGCTGTTCGAGGCCGAGGGCGGCGACGCCCAGGTGCTGCTGATCGGTACGGGTTCCGAGGTGCAGCTCGCCGTCGAGGCGCGGGATCAGCTCCAGGCGGCCGGGGTGCCGACCCGGGTGGTCTCGATGCCGTCGGTGGAGTGGTTCGAGGCTCAGGACCAGGAGTACCGGGACTCGGTGCTGCCGCCCGCCGTCAGGGCGCGGGTGGCGGTGGAGGCCGGCATCGGGCTCACCTGGCACCGCTTTGTGGGTGACGCGGGTCGGATCGTCTCGCTGGAGCACTTCGGTGCGTCGGCGGACGGGAAGGTCCTGTTCCGCGAGTTCGGATTCACCGCGGACGCGGTTGCCGCAGCCGCGCGGGAATCTCTCGCCGCCGCTGCACGCTGACGCCGTTAAACGACTGAGTATCAAGCAGGAGATGCAACCCTCATGACAGACGCACTCAAGCGCCTGAGCGACGAAGGCGTCGCGATCTGGCTCGACGACCTGTCGCGCAAGCGGATCACCTCGGGGAACCTGGCCGAGCTGATCGATCAACAGCACGTGGTGGGCGTGACCACCAATCCGTCGATCTTCCAGAAGGCGATCAGCAGCGGCGACGGCTACGAGCGGCAGCTCGCGGAGCTGGCCGCGCGCAAGGTCACCGTCGAGGAAGCCATCCGCATGATCACGACGGCGGACGTGCGGGACGCCGCCGACATCCTGCGGCCGGTGTTCGACGCCACCGGAGGTCAGGACGGCCGGGTCTCGATCGAGGTCGACCCCCGACTGGCCCACAACACCACCGCGACGGTCGCCGAGGCCAAGCAGCTGGCCTGGCTGGTGGACCGTCCCAACACCCTGATCAAGATCCCGGCGACCAAGGCCGGTCTGCCCGCGATCACCGAGACCATCGGGAACGGCATCAGCGTCAACGTCACGCTGATCTTCTCGCTGGAGCGCTACCGCGAGGTGATGGACGCCTATCTGGCGGGCCTGGAGAAGGCCAAGGAGCGCGGTCTGGATCTGTCGAAGATCCATTCGGTGGCCTCGTTCTTCGTCTCCCGCGTGGACACTGAGATCGACAAGCGGCTGGACGCGCTGGGTACCGCCGAGGCCAAGGACGCCCGTGGCAAGGCGGCGCTCGCCAATGCGCGCCTGGCGTACGAGGCGTACGAAGAGGTCTTCGGCTCGGACCGCTGGGCCGTGCTGGACCGCGCTCGGGCCAACAAGCAGCGTCCGCTGTGGGCCTCGACGGGAGTCAAGGACCCGGCGTACAAGGACACCCTGTACGTGGACGAGTTGGTCGCGCCGGGCACGGTGAACACCATGCCCGAGAGCACCCTGGACGCCACCGCGGACCATGGGCAGATCACCGGTGACACGGTGCGCGGCACCTACGACGCCTCGCGTGCCGAGCTGGCTGCGGTCGCGGAGCTGGGCATCTCGTACGACGATGTCGTCAAGCTGCTGGAAGACGAAGGCGTCGAGAAGTTCGAGGCCTCCTGGAACGATCTGCTCAAGTCGACCGAGGCGGAGCTCAAGCGCCTCGCCCCCTCGGAGGGCTGACGACCTTGTTCGGTACCGGCGAAGCAAATCCGCTTCGTGATGCCGCCGACCGACGGCTCCCGCGTATCGCGGGGCCGTCGGGCCTGGTCATCTTTGGTGTCACGGGTGACCTGTCCCGTAAGAAACTGATGCCCGCCGTCTACGACCTGGCCAATCGCGGGTTGCTGCCGCCGGGTTTCTCCCTGGTCGGGTTCGCCCGTCGGGAGTGGCAGAACGAGGACTTCGCACAGGAGGTCCACGACGCGGTCAAGGCCCACGCCCGCACTCCGTTCCGGGAGGAGGTCTGGCAGCAGCTCATCCAGGGGATGCGGTTCGTCCAGGGCGACTTCGGTGACGACGACGCGTTCGAGACGCTGAAGAAGACGATCACCGAACTGGACGAGGCACAGGGCACCGGAGGCAACTTCGCCTTCTATCTGTCGGTGCCGCCGAAGTTCTTCCCCAAGGTGGTCAAGCAGCTGAAGAAGCACGGCCTGGCCGACCAGAAGGAGGGTTCCTGGCGGCGTGCCGTGATCGAGAAGCCCTTCGGCCACGACCTGGTGTCGGCCAAGGAGCTCAACCAGGTGGTGCACGAGGTCTTCCCGCCCCACGAGGTCTTCCGCATCGACCACTACCTGGGCAAGGAGACCGTCCAGAACATCCTGGCGCTGCGGTTCGCCAACACCCTGTTCGAGCCGATCTGGAACCGGTCGTACGTCGACCATGTGCAGATCACCATGGCCGAGGACATCGGCATCGGCGGCCGTGCCGGGTACTACGACGGCATCGGTGCCGCCCGTGACGTCATCCAGAACCATCTGCTGCAACTGCTGGCGCTGACGGCCATGGAGGAGCCCGCCTCCTTCGACGCGGACGCGCTGGCGGCGGAGAAGACCAAGGTGCTGGGCGCGGTCCGGTTGCCCAAGGACCTGGGCGCGAACACCGTGCGCGGTCAGTACGCGGCCGGGTGGCAGGGCGGCGCCAAGGCCGTCGGCTACCTCCAGGAGGAGGGCATCGACCCCAAGTCGACGACCGACACCTATGCGGCGATCAAGCTGGAGATCGACAACCGCCGCTGGGCCGGCGTGCCCTTCTACCTGCGGACGGGCAAGCGGCTGGGGCGGCGGGTCACGGAGATCGCGGTCGTCTTCCAGCGGGCTCCGCACTCCCCCTTCGACCACACCGCGACCGAGGAGTTGGGGCAGAACGCCCTGGTGATCAGGGTGCAGCCGGACGAGGGCGTGACACTGCGGTTCGGCTCCAAGGTGCCGGGCACCTCGATGGAGGTTCGGGACGTCTCGATGGACTTCGCCTACGGGGAGTCCTTCACCGAGTCGAGCCCCGAGGCGTACGAGCGCCTCCTCCTCGACGTCCTGCTCGGTGACTCGAACCTCTTCCCGAGGGTGGAGGAGGTCGAGCTGTCCTGGAAGATCCTCGATCCCATCGAGACGTACTGGGACACCCACGGCAAGCCCGCCCAGTATCCGTCCGGGACCTGGGGCCCGATCGAGGCGGACGAAATGCTCGCACGAGACGGACGGAGCTGGCGTCGGCCATGAAGATCGACCTCACGGACACCACATCCAGCAAGATCAACAAAGCGCTGGTGCAGGGGCGCCGAGCGGTCGGCACCCCGGCCGTCGGCATGGTCCTGACCCTGGTCGTCGTCACGGACGAGGAGAACGCCTACGACGCGCTGAAGGCCGCCAACGACGCGTCCCGCGAGCACCCCTCGCGGACGCTCGTGGTCATCAAGCGGGTCTCCCGCTCGCCGCGCGACCGGGCACAGACCCGCCTGGACGCCGAGGTGCGCGTCGGCGCGGACGCGGGCAACGGTGAAACGGTCGTCCTGCGGCTGTACGGCGAGGTCACCGACCACGCCCAGTCGGTGGTGCTGCCGCTGCTGCTCCCCGACGCCCCCGTGGTGGTCTGGTGGCCGGTCAATGCGCCGCTGGACCCCGCCAAGGACCCGCTGGGCGCACTGGCCCAGCGGCGGGTCACCGACAGTTACGCAGCCGAGCGGCCGATCCACGAGCTGACCGCGCGCTCCGAGGCGTACACCCCCGGGGACACGGATCTGGCCTGGACCCGGATCACGCCCTGGCGCTCCATGCTCGCCGCCGCGCTGGACCAGGTGGTGTGCGACGTCACCTCGGTCGAGGTGGAGGGCGAGGAGTTCAACCCCAGTGTGGAACTGCTGGGCATGTGGCTGGCGGACCGGCTCTCGGTGCCGGTGCGGCGCTCGCTCTCCTCGGGGCCCGGCCTGACCGCGGTCCGCATGGAGACGAGCAGCGGCCCGATCGTCCTCGACCGCGCCGACGGGTCCCTGGCGAACCTCGCCATCCACGGGCAGCCCGACCGCGCGGTGGCCCTCAAGCGCCGTGACACCGCGGAACTGATCGCGGAGGAGCTGCGCAGGCTGGACCCGGACGACACCTACGAGGCGACGCTGCGCTTCGGCGTGGACCGGCTCGACGACGGCGAGGCCGAGGGCGCTTCGCCGCGTCCGGGCACATCGGACGCGGCGCCTTCCGCCGCGTCGACCGCGGAGAAGAAGGCAGCCGCTCCGGCCGTGGCCCGCAAGGCTCCCGCACGCAAGGCGGCGGCCAAGTGAGCACTCCGCAACTGGTCGTCCACCGGGACAAGGAGTTGATGGCGCAGGCAGCCGCGGCCCGGTTGCTCACCCGGATCGTGGATGCACAGGCGGCGCGCGGCTCGGCTTCGGTGGTGCTGACGGGCGGTCGCAACGGCAACGCCCTGTTGGCGGCCCTCGCGGCCTCACCGGCCCGGGACGCGGTGGACTGGCAGCGCCTCGACCTGTGGTGGGGCGATGAGCGGTTCCTGCCGGACGGGGACCCCGAACGCAATGTCACCCAGGCCCACGAGGCGCTGTTGGACCGGGTGGCGGTGGACCCGGCGCGGGTGCACCCCATGGCCCCTTCGGACGGTGCGTACGGCAGCGACGTGGAGGCGGCAGCCGCCGCCTACGCACAGGCGCTGGCCGCTGCATCCGGCCCGGAGGACCACGGTCCTGTGCCCACCTTCGACGTGTTGATGCTGGGCGTCGGTCCGGACACCCATGTGGCCTCGCTGTTCCCGGAGTTGCCCGCCGTACGGGAGACCGAGCGGACGGTGGTCGGGGTGCACGGCGCACCGAAACCGCCGCCGACCCGGATCTCCCTGACGCTGCCCGCCATCCGGGCGGCCCGTGAGGTGTGGTTGCTGGCCGCGGGCGAGGACAAGGCCAACGCGGTCGCGATGGCGCTGTCGGGGGCGGGGGAGATCCAGACCCCGGCCGCCGGTGCCCGGGGGCGCAGCCGCACGCTCTGGCTGTTGGACTCGGCGGCGGCGTCCGAGCTGCCCCGGGACCTCTACCCGCCGGCATCCGCCTAGCAAGCACCAACTGCCGCCGTGGCCCGGTCCGTTGCTCGGACCGGGCCACAGGTATGTTTCCGGCGCCGACCGGGTGGCCTCTTCCACGGACAGGGTGGCCTCTTCCACGGAAGGAGCAGACACGCCCCCTCCACGTCCCGCAGGGAAGACGGTGTGGCGGACGGCGCCCCGAACAACGGTCTGAACAACGCCTTCCGGTTGGGCGACCGTCAACGGGCCCTACCCGGAGACGGGCTGCCTCTATCCGGCGACCGGCCATTGATGCCCGTCGCAGAACCTCAGCCGGCCGCCGCGCCCTCCTCGGCCGGCTCGTCCCGTACGAGGAAGGGTTCCAGCAGTCCCGGCACCGCGTCCGCGGCGAAGGCGAGCCCCTCGTCCTGTGCCGCGTCGTGGATCGTGTAGGCGCCGCTGCCCGCCGCGGTGGTGGCGGTCAGGGTCAACAGCCCCGCCCGCCGCTGGAACAGCGACTGCTGGATCGCCCAGCCGATCACCCCGCCGCGCTGGAGTGCGACGGTCGCCCGACGGGCCGTACCGGAACGGGCGACGAGATAGTCGCCGCTGAGCGTGTGCCCCAGGCTCCGGTAGGCGTCCAGCGCGAAGAACACCGCCACGGGCAGCGCCACCACGACGTACCCCGCGGCCAGATATGCCAGGACCGGCGTCAGCCATGCACCCAGGACGGCCAGGACTGCGGCCGGCAACGCAACGGCCGCCAGCGCCCAGCGCAGTCGGCGGGCCCGGGCCGCCCGGGGGTGCGGGGTCAGGGCGGCGCTGGTCGGTGTGCGCACCTCCCGCAGCACCCGGCCCGCGACGGTGTCCGCGATCTCCCGGGGCGCCGGTGGCAACAGGGACTTGAGGTCGGCGTGCTTGTCCCCGTCGTCATGGGAGATCCCGGTGGCGACGGCGTCCAGACGGGCCGCCCCCAGAAAACGTATGCCGAAGGGTTCGATCAACTCGACACCCCTCAGCCGGCGCTCCTCCATCGAGACGGAACGGGCGGTGAACAGTCCCCGGCGCACCCGGAGCGTGCCGCCCGGCTCCCGTTCCAACCGATAGGCCCACCAGACCTCGACCCAGACGCCGAGGGCCCCCACCACACCGGCCATGAGCGCGGCCAGCACCAGGACGACCACCATCACCGCGATGGAGGTCTCCTCGAAACGGTCGCCCACCCACTCGATGACCTCTCCCTGCGCCCCGAACCACTCACTGACCTGCATCACCGCACCCGCCGCCGCACCACCGAGCACCGGGGCGAGCACGGACAGCGGCGCATAGCGGATCCAGGCGGGATCGACGGCGGCGAGCACCCCGTCCCCGTGAACGGTGTCGGGGCGGCTGGGGCGGCCGAGGAGTTCCGTGCGCAACCGCTCGCCCTCAGCCTTGGAGACCGGGCTGAGCTCCAGCGTGGACTCGCCGCCGCTGCGCTCCCCGGTGCCGATGCGGACCTTCACCAGGTCGAGGATGCGCAGCAGCGGATTGGCCGAGAGGTCCACGCTGCGGATGCGCTCGCGGGCCAGTGAGCGACGGGTGACCCAGAGGACTCCGGTGTGCAGTTCCACCCGCTCGGCGCCGACGCGGTAGCGGGTCCGGCGCCAGTTGAGGTGTTCGACGGCCGCCCCGCCGACCACGAGCAGGACGGCGGCGCCGAGGAGCACGACGAGACCGGTGCCGCGCCGCGGCCCGGCGCCGAACCAGGCACCGCTGGAGAGGCCCAGCAGCACGGGGAGACAGATGCCCGCAGCGACGGACGACAGCACAGCGGCGGTGACGAGAACGCCCCGCTGGTCCAGCTTCCGCCAGTCGGCCGGGTCACCAGCGTCTTCGGTGGGGTGTGGCCGGGGAGTACTGTCGGCCGCCGGGCCGGGGGCATCCCTGGGAGCATCCGTCGGGGGCTCCTCCCCCTCGGGCTTCGGCGCGCGCTCCCAGGTCATGTGGCGTCCCCGGGCGTGGCCTGGGTGAGCCGGGTCAACCGCTCCGCCAGTTCCGCCGCCAGTTGCCGGTCGAGCCCCTCGATCTTGATCTCGCCGCGGGACGAGGCGGTGGTCACGGTGACCGTGGAGAGTCCGAAGGCCCGCTCCAGCGGTCCCCGCATGGTGTCCACGCGCTGGATCCTGGACATGGGCGCGATGTGCCACTCCTGCCAGAAGGCTCCCGTCCGGACGTAGACCGCCTCGTCCGTCACCTCCCAGCGGTGGACCCGGAACCGCCACGGGGGGACGGCGAGCGCCTCCAGCGCCCCGAGGACGGCCAGCGCGACCGCCACCGCCAGCAGCCAGCCCCGCGCGGGGTCCAGGAAGATCGCGAGGACGGCCGGTACCGCGGCGACCGCCGCGGTACCGATCAGGGACTGCACCCGCCACCAGGCCACGACCCGCTCATCCAGCATGTGGATGGGCGGTCTCAATCGCACCACTGCCTCTTCGCCCCTCGCCCCCTCATCCATCCGGATCAACGCCCTCGCAAGGAGCGATAGGCGGCGACCAGGGCGGCGGTCGAACTGTCGAGCCGCTCGTCGCCCGAACCAGCCGCTGCACTTGTCGCGTCTTGGGTGTCCGTGGACGTGGCCGTGAGCGCCGGCTCGATCCGCTTCGCCAGCACCTTGCCCAGTTCGACACCCCACTGGTCGAAGGAGTCGATGTTCCAGATCGCGCCCTGCACGAACACCTTGTGCTCGTACAGGGCGATCAGTTGACCCAGGACCGAGGGGGTGAGTGCGTCGGCGAGGATCGTGGTCGTCGGGTGGTTGCCGAGGAACGTCTTGTGCGGAACCAACCGCTCCGGCACGCCTTCCGCCCGTACCTCGTCGGCCGTTTTGCCGAAGGCGAGCGCCTGCGTCTGGGCGAAGAAGTTCGCCATCAGGAGGTCGTGTTGGGCCGCGAGGGCGGGCCCGAGGTCGGCGACCGGGCGGGCGAAGCCGATGAAATCCGCCGGGATGGTCTTGGTGCCCTGATGGATCAACTGGTAATACGCATGCTGCCCGTTGGTGCCCGGAGTGCCCCATACGACCGGTCCCGTCTGCCAGTCGACGCGCGCACCCGTACGATCCACCGACTTGCCGTTGGACTCCATGTCGAGTTGCTGGAGATAGGCGGTGAACCGACTCAGATAGTGGGAGTACGGCAGCACGGCATGCGACTGGGCGTCGAAGAACGCGCCGTACCAGACGCCCAGCAGACCCAGCAAGAGCGGCGCATTGGCCTCGGCGGGTGCCGTGCGGAAGTGTTCGTCGACCAGGTGGAAGCCGTCGAGCATCTCCCGGAACGCCGCCGGCCCGATGGCGATCATCAAGGAGAGGCCGATGGCGGAGTCATAGGAGTAGCGCCCGCCGACCCAGTCCCAGAACTCGAACATGTTCGCGGTGTCGATCCCGAAGTCGGCGACCTTCTCCGCGTTCGTCGACAGGGCCACGAAGTGCCGGGGGACCGCTTCCTGACCTGCCTTCAACTCGCCGAGGAGCCAGTCGCGCGCCGCGGTGGCATTGGTGATGGTCTCGACCGTGGTGAACGTCTTCGAGGCCACGACGAAGAGGGTCTCGGCCGCATCCAGATCGCGTACCGCCTCGTGGAGGTCGGCCCCGTCGACGTTGGACACGAAACGGACCGTCAGATCGCGCGCCGAGAACGAACGCAGTGCCTCGTACGCCATCGCCGGACCGAGGTCCGATCCACCGATGCCGATGTTGACGACCGCCCGGATGGGCCGTCCCGTATGACCGGTCCACTCCCCCGCCCTGATCTGCTCGGAGAAGGCCGCCATGCGGTCCAGCACCGCATGGACGTCGGGGACCACATTCACCCCGTCCACCTCGATCACCGCGTCGCGGGGGGCGCGCAGCGCGGTGTGGAGCACTGCCCGGTCCTCGGTGATGTTGATCCGGTCGCCGCGGAACATCGCCTCCCGCAGCCCTGCCACGTCCGTTGCTTCGGCCAGCGCCCGCAGCAGACCCAGTGTCTCGTCCGTCACCAGGTGCTTGGAGTAGTCCAGATGCAGATCGCCGACCCGCAGGGTGTACGCGGTGCCGCGCGCCGCGTCCGCCGCGAACAGCTCCCGTAGATGTGTCTGTCCCAACTGCTCACGGTGCTCACCGAGAGCGGTCCACTCGGGAATGCGGTTGAGCCTGGGGCGGCTTGGTGCGTTCACTCGGACATCAGCCCAATTCTGTCGTGCTTGCCTGCTGCGCCGTCTCCAACCTAATTGATCAGAACGGCGGGTGAGAGAAGCACGCAGCGGCGTCGCCCGGTAGGAGCGAAAACAGGCCGGAGGGCACACGACGGTCGTGGTGGACGCCCGAGGGGCCGACCGGTCCCGGCAAGCGCGGGACATGCGTCCGGCCGGGCACCCAAGGTGTCCCGGCCGGTTTCCAAGTCCTAGATCTCGCCGCGCAGTTTGGCCAGTGCCTCGGCGAGAATCGCTTCCCCGTCCGCGTCACTGCGCCGCTCCCGTACATAGGCGAGGTGCGTCTTGTACGGCTCCGTGCGCGGTGGGTCCGGAGGGCTGTCCCGGTCCTGACCGGCCGGGAATCCACAGCGCGGGCAGTCCCAGGTGTCAGGGACCTGCGCGTCACTGGCGAAGCTCGGCTGCGTCTCGTGCCCGTTGGAGCACCAGAAGGAGATGCGCAAGCGGGGCGCGGACTCGCCGCGCTCGGCCTCGCCCATCGGCCCCGCTCCGACCCGGCTTCCCCGGATCGCGTTGCCACTTGCCACGGTCGTAACTCCCTGCGTGATGGTGCTGTACAGCGTCTCACAGCGGCTGCGCCGCGGTGCCCCAGTCTACGTAAGGCCCAACGCTCGTCCAGGGATTGGAGTTACCTACCATCCCGGGGCGGATAACCCGTGGGTCAGCTGTCCAGCTTCATCAGCAGACCCAGCACGACGATGCAGGCGAACCACATCAGACCGACCACGACGGTGATGCGGTCCAGGTTGCGCTCGGCGACCGAGGACCCGCCGACGGACGACTGCATACCGCCGCCGAACATGTCGGAGAGGCCGCCGCCCTTTCCCTTGTGCATCAGCACCAGCAGCATCAGCAGCAGGCTGAAGACGATCAGGGCGATCGAGAACCCCATAACCACGGCTGGACCCTACTTCCTGGCAAATCTCTCGGAACTTCTATGACGACGGGGGCCGGATGGCAAGCCACCCCGGCCCCCGCAAGGGTACGACGGATCTGCCCTACCGCATACTCACTGGTCGCGGAACCGGACGATCTTGACGAACTCGTCCGAGTCCAGCGCCGCACCGCCCACCAGGGCGCCGTCGACGTCGGGCTGGGTCATGATCGCGGCGACGTTCCCGGACTTGACCGAGCCCCCGTACTGGATGCGGACCTTGTCGGCCAGCTCCTGCGAGTACAGCTCGGCGAGCCGGCCGCGGATCGCGCCGCAGACCTCCTGGGCGTCCTCGGGGGTGGCGACCTCGCCCGTGCCGATGGCCCAGACGGGCTCGTAGGCGATGACGATCGTCTCGGCCTGCTCGGCCGGGACGTCCTTGAGGCCGCCGTCGAGCTGGGCGAGGGTGTGCGGCACCTGCTGTCCGGCCTTGCGGACGTCCAGGCCCTCACCGACGCAGAGGATCGGAGTGATGCCGTGCTTGAACGCGGCCTTCACCTTGGCGTTGCAGATCTCGTCCGTCTCGGCGTGGTACTGACGTCGCTCAGAGTGACCAACGGCGACGTAGGAGCACTTGAGCTTCGAAAGCATCAAGCCGGAAATCTCGCCGGTGTACGCGCCGGATTCATGGGCGGAGATGTCCTGGGCGCCGTACTTGATCTTCAGCTTGTCGCCGTCGATCAGGGTCTGCACCGACCGCAGATCGGTGAAGGGCACCAGAACGGCGACCTCCACGGCGTCGTAGTCCTTGTCCGCCAGGGCGAAGGCGAGCTTCTGGACGTGGGCGATGGCCTCAAGGTGGTTGAGGTTCATCTTCCAGTTGCCCGCCATCAGGGGGGTACGGGTACTCATGGAAAGGATCAGTCCTCCAGTGCGGCAAGGCCGGGAAGGGTCTTGCCTTCGAGATATTCGAGGCTGGCACCGCCACCGGTCGAGATGTGACCGAAGGCGTTCTCGTCGAAGCCCAGGATGCGCACGGCGGCTGCGGAGTCCCCGCCACCGACGACGGTGAAGGCCGGGGAGTCGATGAGCGCCTGGGCCAGTGCCCGGGTGCCCTCGGCGTAGTCGGGGTGTTCGAAGACGCCCATCGGGCCGTTCCAGAAGACCGTGGCGGCGTCCGCGAGCTTCGTCGCGTACAGCTTGCGGCTCTCCGGGCCGATGTCCAGACCCTCCTGGCCGGCCGGGATGGCGTCCGCGGGGACCGTGTCCGGGTTGGCCGGCGCCTTCGTCTTCAGGTCCGGGAAACCGGAGGCGACCAGGACGTCGACGGGCAGGACGAACTCGACGCCCTGCGCCTTCGCGCGCTCCAGGTACTTCTGGACCGCCGGGACCTGGTCCTCCTGGAGCAGCGAGTTGCCCACGTCGTGGCCCTGGGCCTTGAGGAAGGTGTACGCCATGCCGCCGCCGATCAGGATGCGGTCGGCCTTGTCCAACAGATGGTCGATCACGCCGAGCTTGTCGGAGACCTTGGCACCGCCGAGGACGACGGCGTACGGGCGCTGCACCTCGTCGGTGAGCTTCTTCAGTACGCCGACCTCGGTGGCGATGAGATAGCCGGCCGCGTGCGGCAGTCGGGCCGGGAGGTCGTAGACGGAGGCGTGCTTGCGGTGCACGGCGCCGAATCCGTCGCCGACGTACACGTCGGCGAGGGTGGCGAGTTGATCGGCGAAGGCCGCGCGCTCGGCGTCGTCCTTGCTGGTCTCGCCCGGGTTGAAGCGGAGGTTCTCGATCACCGCGACGCGGCCGTCGCCCAGTGCCGCGACCGTGGCCCTGGCCGAGTCGCCGACGGTGTCCGTGGCGAACGCGACGTCCGTGCCGAGGAGCTCGCCGAGGCGGGCAGCGGCGGGGGCGAGCGAGAAGGCGGGGTCGGGCGCGCCCTTGGGGCGGCCGAGGTGTGAGGCGACGATCACGCGCGCGCCTGCGTCGGCGAGGGCGGTGATGGTCGGCTGGACGGCGCGGATGCGGCCGTCGTCGGTGATGGTGGTGCCGTCGAGCGGCACATTGAGGTCGGCGCGGACAAAGACCCGCTTGCCTGCGACTCCATCGGCCAGAAGCTGGTCGATCGTCTTCATGGACAGGACTCCTCGGAGGGCTGTCTGAGAGCTGGACTGGGCTGTGTTTCGCCGGGCCGGGCCGCGCCTTGGACGGCGTGGCCCGGTCGGCATGGGCTGGGACGTGCGACAGGGCTCGAACCGCGCTTCACTGCGCAGCCCGAGCCCTGTTGCTCACCTCGTGGTGCTCTCGTTGCTGATCTGAGCGAAGCCGTTCAGAGCCGTGGTGCTCAGAGCTGGTTGCCGACGAAGACCGTGAGGTCGACGAGGCGGTTCGAGTAGCCCCACTCGTTGTCGTACCAGCCGAGGATCTTCACCGAGTTGCCGTCCTGGACCATGGTCAGGGACGAGTCGAAGGTGCAGGACGCCGGGTCGCTGACGATGTCCGAGGAGACGATCTGGTCCTCGGTGTAGGCCAGGATGCCGGCGAGGTCGCCCTCGGACGCCTTGCGGAAGGCCGAGTTCACCTCGTCCTTGGTGACCTCGCGGCCGAGTTCGACCACCAGGTCGGTGGCGGAGCCGGTGGGGACCGGGACGCGCATGGCGATGCCGTCCAGCTTCCCCTTGAGCTGCGGGAGGACCAGGGCGGTGGCCTTGGCGGCACCCGTCGTGGTCGGAATGATGTTCTCCGCGGCGGCGCGGGCGCGACGCAGGTCCTTGTGCGGGAAGTCCAGGATGCGCTGGTCGTTGGTGTAGGCGTGGACCGTGGTCATCAGACCGCGGACGATGCCGAAGTTCTCGTCGAGGACCTTGGCCATCGGCGCCACACAGTTGGTGGTGCAGGACGCGTTCGAGATGACGTGGTGGTTCGCCGGGTCGTACTTGTCTTGGTTGACGCCCATGACGACAGTGAGGTCCTCACCGCTGGCCGGAGCCGAGATGAGGACCTTCTTGGCGCCGCCGGCGATGTGCTTCTCGGCGTCCACCTTCTTGGTGAAGATGCCGGTCGACTCGATGACGATGTCGACGCCCAGCTCACCCCACGGAATGTCGGCGGGGTTGCGCTCGGAGAGCACCTTGATGGTGTGACCGTCGACCGTGATGGTGTCGGCGGTGTGCGACACCTCGGCCTTCAGCCGGCCCAGGATGGTGTCGTACTTCAGCAGGTGGGCCGTGGTCGCGGTGTCACCCAGGTCGTTGACAGCCACGATCTCGATGTCCGCACCCTGCTCCAGCAACGCGCGGAAGTAGTTACGCCCGATGCGGCCAAAGCCGTTGATGCCTACGCGGATCGTCACGAACCGATCTCCTCGTTGGTACGCCGGGTTTCGACGCCGGCGAGTTGTATGGGATGTCCCCGACCGCTTACGACCCTACCTCTCCGGGCGGTCCGAGGTGACATCAAGGGGCCCGTACGTGGCGACGGCGATCCGTACCCCCGGGTAGGGGGCGCGGACCGCCGTCGGTTGATCTTGACCTGATCTAGAGGGGTGGTTCGCTACCCAGCGTCAACGGCGCAGAGCACTGAGCGCCTTGCCGATGAGCTGCTTGCGGTCGGGTGCAGCGACGTGCTCCAGACCGAAGCCGATCAACACGGTGTCCCGGGTGGTCACCGCGCTCGCCGACGGGTACAGGTCCTGGCTGCGGACCCAGTTCCCGCGCGGCGCCGGACTGCCCTCGGGCGGTGCCGCGACCGTCCAGGCACCGAGCGACGCTTCAAAGCCCTCGCCCTGTGTCCCACCCGCGGTGACGAGCTTGGTGTCGTCGACGAAGACGCCCCGTCCACCGTCGCTGGGGTCGGTGATGTACGAGACGGAGACCTCGATCTGCTTGCCCGCGTAGGCACTCAGGTCGAAGGAGGCGGACCGCCAGCCGTCGGAGGCTCCGGTGAAGGAGTTCCAGGTGCCGGTGGTGCCACTGGGCGTGCATCCGTTGTCGCCGACGGTGAGGTAGCGCTTCAGATGCGGATGCTGGTTGACGTAGAACCCGGCACCGCACTCGGCGGGCACTGTGGTGCGGGTGCCGCCGTTGATGTCGGGGAGCGTCGTCCAGTCGTCCTGACCGACGGTGTGCACCTCGACCACCGCGTTGTCGTAGCCGGGTTCGGTGTTGAAGCTGAGGCGCAGATCGAGCTTCGGGGCGTCGGCCGCGGTGGTGCCGGTCAGATCGACCGGGCGGCTGAGCCGCATCCAGGAGGCGTTGCGGTGGCTGGCCGCCGCGTAGTACTGCCCCTCGTACGGTGAGAAGGGCATCCGTACGCCCTTGTAGTCGCCGGCCGCGGCGCTGCGGAACTGCGGGAACTCGTCGGCCGGCAGGGTGTCCGACGTGACGGTGTAGGCACCGGCCGCATCCAGGGGGTTGCCTTCGGCTCCGGTGAGGGCAGCCGCCGCTCCGGAGAGCCGTCCCTGACCCGCGAAGTCGGTCACATTGCCGAGGGAGGCACGACCCGACGCACCCAGGTAGTACTGGGCGAAGTCATCGCTGATCGCCCGGCCGAGGTTGGCGTTGCCGCCCGCCCGTTCGCCGGTGGTGATGACCTTGCCGCCCTCGTTGAGGTAGGAGCGGACGGACTTGGTGACGGCCCAGGAGGGGGCCGCAGCGCCCGTGTACCAGACGGCCGTCGGGAAGTGGCTGAGCACACCGAGCCGGTGCGGTACGCCTTGGGTGGCCACGTCCCAGACGACTCCGCTGCGCTTGTTGTCGGCGAGCGCCTGGGTGTAGGTGGCCGCGTGCCGGGCCGGAGCGGTGCCGCCCTCTTCGGCGATCACCAGGGTGTCGGCGCGGGCGCGTTCGGCGACCGTGTAGGTGAACGGGGTGCTGGCGGTGGTCTTCCCGTCCCTGGTGCGGCCGGTGAACCAGACCTCGACCTTGTCGCCGGGGCGGGCGTCCTCCACTTCGGCGCGGTACTCGTCGAAGCGGATGTTGTCCTCGCCGCCGTAGGTTTCACCGCCCTTCCACGCCTTGAGGTCCTCGTCCTGGGCTCGACCGCCGTTGATGCGGTAGTTGAGCTCCTTGTTCCGGAGCGACTTCCGGGCGATGACGGAGACCTCCTGGTCACCGCCGCGGGCGTACGAGACCGTGAACGGGTCCGGCGTGAAGTCGGCGGCCTTCAGTCCGAGCGAGGACACCGGCTGGTCGGGGGTCGGTGCGCTTTCGGCCAGCGACAGGGCGAACGGGATGTTCTTCGCGAACTCCTGCTGGATCAGCTTCTCGTCGTCTGGGAAGGTGAACACGGAGGCGCAGTCGGCCGCGTTCCAGGCGTCGTTGGGGTCGATCCGCGAAATGGTGGAGCAGGTCGACATCTCCGGGGTGTACATCATCATCCCGTTGACGTTGGCCGCGTGTCCGTCGGCCTCGCCGTTGGTGATGTAGAGCTCGGAGGAGACCTGGGGGCGGTATCCGGGGATCGCCGGGTTTCCGGGTGTGCCGGCCAGGGCCTTGTAGATGACGTCGTCGGGGGTGTCGGTGGCGATGTGCCAGCCGACTCCGTAGAGGATCAACTCGGCGGCGGAGTGGTAGTTGATGCCGTACTCGAAGCCGATGCGCTTCTGGAAGGCGTCGATGGCCTTGGTCTCGGGCTCGGAGCCGGGGCGGGTGCCGCGGTAGGTCTCGTCGAAGGGGTCGGGGGACGAACCCTCGTTGTCGTAACCCCACTTGTACGAGAAGTTACGGTTGAGGTCGACGCCGTCGCCCGCTTCGATGCGCCCGTCGCGGTTGTTGTCGCGCAGGTTCTTGCGCCACTGCCGCTCTTGGGTGCCCTGGAACGTGTAGTCGTATCCGTCGGGGTTGGCCGAGATCACAAACCACAGCTCGGTGGAGTCCACGATCTTGGTGATCCGCGGGTCCTTGCCGTAGTTGGTGAGGTAGTGGTGCATCAGCCGCCGGGTCATCTCCGGGGTGATCCACTCCCGGGCGTGCTGGTTGGACATGTACAGGGTGGAGGGCTTGGAGCCGTCCCGGTAGCGGTCGGCGCCCTTGCTGACCTTCAGGGCGAGGATGTCCTGGCCCTTCACGGACTTGCCGATGCTGATGACCTTGGTGAGGGAGGGGTGGGCCTGGGCGGTGGTGAGGATCTCGTTCTTGAGACCACCGGCGCCGCCGTACGGACGGAAGACGCCGTCACCCGCGGCGGCGAGGCGTTTGCTGACGGCGGCGGAGATCTTGTGTTCGGTGACGCCGACGCCCTGTTGGCGCAGTTCACCGGCCTGCTCGTCGGTGAGGTACAGCTCAACGGTGCCGGTGCCCTGGTCGGGCACCTGGGAACTGAGTTCGTGCCCGTCGGCGCCCGTCGCGAGGATCAGCGGGACCTGGGCCTTGGTGATTTTGGCGTGCCATACGGACAGTCCGTCGCCGCCCCCGTCCGGGGCCGGATCGGCCTGGGCGAGTGGTGCGACGGCTAGTGCGGCGGTCAGAAGTGAAACGGCGGCAAGGATCGCACTCGCTCTGCGTCTCATAAGCCCCCCTTGCTGGTGTGTGCCAGGAAAGTGAACAGACGCCAGACTCATCAGCGTCCATGGCCATGTCAAGGAGCTCGCGCTGGTATATGAGAGCGGGACGGGGCTGCTGTGGCTCTCGGTCGAACCGGATCCCGGAACAAAGCAGTGCACGGCACTCCAGGGAGTGCCGTGCAGCGGGCCGCTGGCCCCCGTTCGCCGGGGCGAGGATCAGCCGACGAGGCCGTCCGCCATTTCCTCCGTCAAATTGCACTCCGTCCCGGGGATCCCCAGGTCCTGTGCCCGCTTGTCCGCCATCGCCAACAGCCGGCGGATGCGCCCCGCGACCGCGTCCTTCGTCAACGGCGGATCGGCGAGCGCTCCCAACTCCTCCAGCGACGCCTGCTTGTGCTCCATGCGCAGCCGGCCGGCGGCAGCGAGGTGCTCGGGAACCTCCTCGCCCAGGATCTCCAACGCCCGCTGGACCCGCGCGCCGGCCGCGACCGCGGCCCGCGCGGAGCGGCGCAGATTGGCGTCGTCGAAGTTGGCCAACCGATTGGCCGTGGCCCGCACCTCGCGCCGCATCCGGCGCTCCTCCCAGGCCAGCACCGACTCATGGGCACCGAGTCGGGTCAGCAGCGCACCGATGGCGTCACCGTCGCGTACGACGACCCGGTCCACTCCGCGCACCTCGCGCGCCTTGGCACCGATGGAGAGCCGACGCGCCGCGCCCACCAGGGCGAGCGCCGCTTCCGGGCCGGGGCAGGTGACTTCCAGCGAAGAGGAACGGCCCGGTTCGGTGAGTGAACCGTGGGCCAGGAAGGCGCCACGCCACGCCGCCTCGGCATCGCAGGTGGCACCGGAGACGACCTGCGGCGGCAGTCCGCGGATCGGTCGACCGCGGCCGTCCACCAGACCGGTCTGGCGAGCCAACTGGTCACCACCGGCGACCACCCGAACGACATAGCGGGAACCGCGGCGCAGCCCTCCGGGAGCCATCACCATCAGCTCGGAGCCATGGCCGAAGATCTCCAGGATGTCCCGCTTCAACCGCCGGGCGGCGATGCCGGTGTCCAGCTCCGCCTCGATCACGATCCGTCCGCTCACCAGGTGCAACCCGCCCGCGAACCGCAGGATCGCCGAAACCTCTGCCTTTCTGCAGCAGGTCCGGGTGACGGGAAGCCGGGAGATCTCGTCCTTCACCGCTGCCGTCATCGCCATGGGCCGATCCTTCCATGCATCCGAAAAATACGGTCGTACGCGGCGGCCAACAGTTCCGGGTCGTGCCGGGGAACCCTGTCGGGCGAGGCCACAGGGGCCAGCTCGACCGCTGCGCCGAGACGCTCGGCGGCATCGGCGAGCAAGCTGCGATCGGGCACGGCGGCCTCGTCGGCCAGCACCACGTCCAGTGCGAGTTTAGGCGCGTGTCGTCCCAAAACCTCCAAATGACGCTGCGGTGAGAAGCCTTCTGTTTCGCCGGGCTGGGGTGCGAGATTGAGCGAGAGGACACGCCGCGCCTTGGTCTCCACCAGGGCATCAAGCAGCTCGGGCACCAAGAGATGAGGGATGACCGAGGAGAACCAGGAACCGGGACCGAGAACCACCCAATCGGCGTCAAGGACGGCGGCCACGGCTTCCGGGACGGCGGGCGGATCGTGCGGGACGAGATGGACGGACTGCACCTCGCCCGGGGTCAGGGCGACGGTCGCCTGTCCACAGACGGTGTCCACGTCGAAGGGGCGCGCCGGATCGTGGCCCCGGACCAGCGCCTGGAGCTCCAGGGGCACGGCGGACATGGGCAGCACCCTGCCGTGGGCGCCCAGCAGCTTGCCCACCAGGTCCAGGGCCTGGACATGGTCGCCGAGCTGCTCCCAGAGGGCGACGATCAGCAGATTGCCGACCGCGTGCTCGTGGAGATCGCCATGGGACTGGAAGCGGTGCTGGATCACCCGGGACCAGGTCTGGCCCCAGTCGTCGTCCCCGCACAGGGCGGCCAGCGCCTTGCGGAGATCGCCCGGCGGCAGCACACCGAGCTCCTCCCGGAGCCGACCGCTGGAGCCGCCGTCGTCGGCGACGGTGACCACGGCGGTGAGGTCTCCGGTGATGCGACGCAGGGCCGCCAACGACGCGGACAGCCCCCGGCCGCCGCCGAGGGCGACGACCTTGGGCTGAGCCCCGCGTTTGCGGCCCACGGCGGTGTGCGCGGATCTGCGCAACCGCCGCAGCCGCAGGGTGTTGATGCTCACTCGCGCCCCATGTCCCGGTGGACGACGACGGTCTCGACGCCGGCCGCGGACAGGCGCGCCGCCAGCTTCTCGGAGGTGGCGACCGAGCGGTGCTTGCCGCCCGTACAGCCGACGGCGACGGTCACGTAGCGCTTGCCCTCGCGGCGGTAGCCGGCGGCGATCAGCTGGAGCAGCTCGGTGTACTGGTCGAGGAACTCCTTGGCACCGGGCTGGTTGAAGACGTAGTTGGACACCTCTTCGTTGCGGCCGGTGAAGGGGCGCAGCTCGGGCACCCAGTGCGGGTTGGGCAGGAACCGCATGTCGACGACGAGGTCGGCGTCGACCGGCAGGCCGTACTTGAAGCCGAAGGACATCACGGTGGCCCGCAGCTCGGGCTCCTCCTCGCCCGCGAACTGGGCGTCCATCTTGGCACGCAGTTCGTGCACGTTCAGGCTGGAGGTGTCGATCACCAGATCGGCGTCTCCGCGCAGCTCGCGCAGGAGGTCGCGCTCGGCGGCGATGCCGTCGACGATCCGGCCGTCACCCTGGAGGGGGTGCGGCCTGCGGACCGACTCGAAGCGGCGTACGAGGGCGTCGTCCGAGGATTCGAGGAAGACGATCCGCCGGGTGACCTGCTTGGCGTCGAGGTCGGCGAGGGATTCGCGGAGGTTGTCGAAGAACCGCCGGCCGCGGACGTCGACGACGACCGCGATCCGGGCCACGTTGCCCTGGGAGCGCGCGCCCAGCTCCACCATGGTGGGGATCAGCGCGGGCGGCAGGTTGTCGACGACGAACCAGCCAAGGTCCTCCAGGCACTTGGCCGCGGTGCTGCGCCCGGCGCCGGACATGCCAGAGATGATCACCAGCTCGGGGATGGCGGCTTCGGCTGCCTCGCCCGGCTCCGTGGGGGTGGCCGTACTCACTTCTGCTGCTCCGTCTCCGTCGTGCTCGCTCATGCTGTGCTGCCCCCGTCGTTCTCTTCCATGATCTCTCCTGTCGCCGTGTTCACGGCAGGGGCGGCGGGTGCCGCCGCGGCAAGGGCGGCGACCACGGATTCGGCGGTCTTGCGGCCCATGCCGGGTACTTCGCAGATCTGCTCGATTGTGGCCTGTCGCAGCCGCTTGACCGAGCCGAAATGCTTGATCAACGCTTGTTTGCGACGCTCGCCGAGGCCGTGGACGTCATCCAGCGGGCTGGTGCGGATGCGTTTGGTGCGCTTGGACCGCTGGTAGCGGATGGCGAAGTCGTGGGCGGTGTCACGCACCCGCTGGAGGAGGTAGAGGCCCTCGCTGGAGCGCGGCAGGACGACCGGATCGCTCTCGCCCGGCAGCCAGACCTCCTCCAGCCGCTTGGCGAGTCCGCAGACGGCGACGTCGTCGATGCCCAGTTCGTCCAGGGCACGCTGGGCCGCTGCGACCTGCGGCTGACCGCCGTCCACCACGATCAGCTGGGGTGGGTAGGCGAAGCGCCGGGGCCGACCGTCGTCCTCGGTGGGCGAGCCGGCGAGGACGTCCGGGGCGGGCTGCGCGGCCGGAGCGCCGGGAGCATCGGGGGCCGTGGCCGGGCCGGGCACTGCGGTCGTCCCGGCCTCAGCCGTTTCGTCGGCCCGGTCGGTCGGGTCGTCGGCCCCGATCCATTCGCCGGTGCGGTCCTTCTCGGCCAGATAGCGGCGGAACCGGCGGCTGATCACCTCGTGCATGGACCGGACGTCGTCCTGGCCCTCGCCGTGCCACACCTGAGTGTCCCCGACCCGCCCCCTGATCTGGAACCGGCGGTACTCGCTCTTGCGGGGCAGTCCGTCCTCGAAGACGACCATGGAGGCCACGATGTCCTCGCCCTGGAAGTGCGAGATGTCGAAGCACTCGATCCGTAGGGGTGCCGAGTCGAGACCGAGGGCCTCGGCGATCTCCTCCAGGGCCCGGGACCGCGTGGTGAGGTCGCTGGCGCGCTTGGTCTTGTGCAGGGCCAGCGCCTGCTGGGCGTTGCGCTGGACCGTCGCCATCAGGTCCTTCTTGTCACCGCGCTGGGGGATCCGCAGCGACACCTGGGCGCCGCGGCGCTCGCTGAGCCACTGGCCGACCGTGTCGGCCGCCTCGGGCAGCGCCGGGACCAGGACCTCCTTGGGGACCGATTCGCCGCGCTCCTCCCCGTACAGCTGCTGGAGCGCGTGTTCGACGAGGCCCGCGGTGTCGACCGCCTCGACCTTGTCGGTGACCCAGCCGCGCTGTCCGCGGACCCGTCCGCCGCGGACGTGGAAGATCTGTACGGCGGCCTCCAGCTCGTCCTCGGCGAGGGCCATCAGATCGGCGTCCGTGGCGTCGGTGAGCACCACGGCGTTCTTCTCCAGGGCGCGTCTGAGGGCCTCTATGTCATCGCGCAGCCTGGCGGCCCGCTCGTACTCCATCTCCTCGGCCGCCGCCATCATCTGCTTCTCCAGCCGGCGGATGTACGTGCCGGTGCGGCCCGCCATGAAGTCGCAGAACTCCTCGGCCAGTTCGCGGTGCTCCTCGGGGGTGACCCGCCCGACGCACGGGGCCGAGCACTTGCCGATGTACCCGAGGAGACAGGGCCGGCCCTTTTGCTGGTGGTTCTTCAACACGCCCGCGGAGCAGGTCCGTACGGGAAAGACGCGCAGCATCAGGTCGACGGTCTCACGGATGGCCCAGGCATGACCGTACGGGCCGAAGTAGCGCACGCCCTTGCGCTTGGCCCCGCGCATGACCTGGACCCGCGGGAACTCCTCGTTCAGGGTGACCGCGAGATAGGGATAGCTCTTGTCGTCGCGGTACTTGACGTTGAACCGGGGGTCGTACTCCTTGATCCAGGAGTACTCCAGCTGGAGGGCCTCCACCTCGGTGGAGACGACCGTCCACTCCACGGACGCGGCGGTGGTGACCATGGTGGCCGTGCGCGGGTGGAGGTTGGCCAGGTCCTGGAAGTAGCTCGCGAGGCGCTGGCGCAGGCTCTTGGCCTTCCCGACGTAGATCACCCGGCGGTGCTCGTCGCGGAACTTGTAGACCCCCGGGGAGTCGGGGATCTCTCCCGGCCTGGGACGGTAGCTGGAGGGGGCTGCCATACCGTCCACCCTACTGGCGGGGGCTGACAGTCAGGCCACGTCAGGCACGGCCGCGGGGCCGGTGCCCAGGGGAGCACCGACCCCGCGGCCGGGATCCCTGCGTCGTTCGGTGGGGTGGGCCGTCAGGCCGCAGGGGGTGCCGTCAACGGGGGTGCACGGCGCCCGGTCGTGGTTCGGGCGCCCGCCACCGGTCGGGGTGGCGGGCGCCCCTGGCACTCAGCCGCGGCGGCGGACCCGCAGGACCGTCACCCCGCACAGGGCGGCGGCGAGCACGGCGCCCGCTCCCGCCGCGACCGAGGAGACCGTGAGCGCTCCGCCGTCGCGCTCGTCGACGGCTTGGGCTCGCGCGGCTTCGGGCGCCTGCGCCGACTGGTCGTAGCCGCCGGCCACGCCCTTCTTGGCGTAGGTGGAGCCGGGGAGCTTGTCGCCGTAGGCGGCGCGCACCCGGTTGCCGTAGGCGGCGAGGGTGGTGCCCTTGCTGCCGACCGCGCGGACCGCGTCCTCGTCGAGCGGAAGGACCTTGGTGCCCTTGCTGACGTACCAGGCGTCGATCTGCGGTTCCTTGAAGACGGTGCCGCCGGCCAATTTGCCGGCGCCCAGCTGGGCGTACCGGAACTCGTCGTCACCGGTGGCTATGTTCACCACCTGCCAACCGGAACCCGTCCGGGCGGCCCAGACCGATGCCTTCTGACCGTCGGACGAGACGGCCGTGGTGGCGACGAACTCCAGTTGGGCCACGGGTGCGCCCGTCTTGCCCGCGACGAAAGCGGGCGACAGGGTGTGGACGGGTACGGTCGCGCCCTGCGCACGCGGGGCGGCTGCCGACCTGGCCACGGCCCCGTCACGGGCGAAGAACCGGGAGAGGGTGTCGAGGGTGTCGGGAGCCGTCGCGGCCTTGCGGCCCTCGGTGAGGTCCGCGGCTGCTGCCGTGACGCCCGGTGTGCTGTCGGCTGCGGCCGTGGAGGCGCCGGTGAGGGTGCCGGCCGTGCCCAGTGCGACGCAGGCGGCGACCGAAGCGGCCAGCCTGGGTGCTCTTGACGTTCGCTTCATCGCGCTCACGCCCCGATCCGGTAGAGCGAGTGGGTCCAGGAGTGGCTGCTGTTGTTGATGTACCAGGCGTGCGACGCCCAGTTGTACCGTCCGCTGGAGGGCCATGGATCGCCCCAGTAGACCCAGCTGCTGGCGGTGTCGTAGCCGTAGATCACATGCATGTGGCCGCCGCCGCTGGACCACTGGATGCGGGTTTCGATCGGACGGTTGGCATTGATCTCGGTCTGGACCGTGGAGTAGTTCAGCCAACCGTTGACGTACGAGCCCGGTGAGATGCCCGCCCAGCGCAACCCGGTCTGCACATTGCCCAGCGTGGCCTGGTTGTTGGGGCACTGGGTGTTCTGTGCACGGTTGAAGGCGGCGTTGCAGAACTGGTTCTGTGAGTAGTTGCGGCCGTAGAACGTGGCGATCGTGTTTCCGGCTGCGGCCCAGCACCAGTTGGTCTTCAACTGGGCCTGCATGGTGATGTTGAGCCGCTTGCTGGCCAGTGCGGCCTGGGCGGAGCTGCCGTCGGCCGTCGGTGTGCCGGCGACGGCCGAGGACAGGGGCAGGGTGACGAGGGCGGCGAGGACTGCCGCCATCGCGGCGAGTCGTCTCCTGGTACTGCGCATCGCGGTCCTCCCTGAGGGATGGTGAGGGGTGGAGGAGCGCGTCCGGACGCTGCTGGTTGAGCATCAATCCTTGTCGCGAGCAGGTCAACACGCTTCAATGCGGGAGACATGGAGCTGTGAACGCGACGGCAGGGATGTGAACGGATGAGTCCCGCCCCACCTGGACGGCCGTGATCGCCCGGCCACCGGCCACGCCCCGGTCGTGAACGTTCACTGTCCTCCGTGCAGCGAGCACGCACAGGGGAGAGGCAACTCATGGGTCATACCGAAGCCGATCTTGCGCAGGTGCTGCACACCGGCCCCTTCCACCTGGCGCTCCGGGCCGCGCTGGCCGTGCGCGGACTGCCCCTGCACCGCGTCCAGCACCACCTCGCGCACCGCGGCATCAAGGTCGGGGTGACGAGCCTCAGCTACTGGCAGCAGGGAGCCCGCAGACCGCAGCGCCCCGAGTCGCTGCGCGCCGTCCGAGCGCTCGAAGACGTCCTGTCCCTCCCCGGGAACTCCCTGGTCAGGCTGCTCGACAGCGGCGAGAACAGCACGCGTTCCGATGTGGAGCGACCGGCGTCGCGCTCCTATCGCGCCCTGCTGGAGGTGTCGGACACCGTCGAGCGGCTGCTCGCCGACCTGGAGACGCCCGCCGACGGCGGACTGCACACCGTCGGCCACCACGAAAGGGTACGGATCGGGGCCCGGCGGCAATTGCTGGCGCGGGAATCGCAGCACGTCGTCCGCGCCCATCGGGACGGCGTCGACCGCTACCTCGCCATCCACCACGGCGAACTCGGGTGCGATCCACAGCGGATCGAGGTCAGCGCCCGGGAGAACTGCCGGCCCGGACGGGTCCGCTGGGACCGGGAGACGGGGGTGGTCATCGCGGAACTCCTCTTCGACGCCCGGCTGCGCGCCAGTGACACGTACCTCTTCAGCTACGGGTTCGAGGACGGAACGGGGGGCGAGAGCAGCGAGTACGTACGGGGCTTCACCTACGCCGGCGGCCAGTACGTGCTCCAGATCGCCTTCGACGAGGGGGCACTGCCGGTGCGCTGTCGACGGTTCGCACAGGCCACGACCGGGGCGCCGCGCGGCGCCCGGACGAATCTGACCCTCAGCGGCCAGCACCGCACGGTCCATCTCGTCGAGCAGGGGGTGCGGCCCGGGATCCTGGGCATCGACTGGGACTGGGACTGAGCCGTGGGCGGCACGTCCGTGCCCGTGCGGACGCCCGACAGGGGCCGCCCGCGGCTACGGGAGCGGGCACCGACCGGTTCCCGGGGTGGCGTACCGGTCGGCTCTCAGACCTGGGGACCGGCGATCAGCTGCCCGTTCTCGACCCTGATCGGCACTTCCGGGAGCGGTACGGTCGCGGGCCCCTGGAGCGCGGTGCCGGTGGTGACGTCGAAGCGGCTGCCGTGGCAGGGACAGTTGCCCTCGTTGGCCACGATCTTGTCCAGTACACAGCCCGCGTGGGTGCACTGGGCGCTGAACGCCTTGTACTGGCCCTCGGCGGGGCAGCTCACGAGGAGGCGTTCCTCGCGGTAGAGCTTGGACCCGCCGACCGGGACGGCGTCCGCCGCACCGAGTTCCACCGATGCGGTGGGAACCGGGTTCTTGGCGTGTCCGAGCTTGGACTCGGTGGAGCAGGCGGCGACCCCCAGACCGGCGGCCCCGGCGAGGGCCGCGCCTTTCAGCACGGTGCGACGGGCGGCTGGGGAGTGGCCGGGCATGAGGGCTCCACGGTTTCGATCATGAGGCGGGGTGTCGCGTGGGCGGTCGGTGCTGCGGCCGTGGCGACAGAGCCGACAATACCGACGCCGGACGCTCACCCGTCGAGCGGGCTCCCCTCCCCGGCCCGAGTCTCACGAGCCCCATGCGTTACTTTCGGTCGGTGATCGTCGTCGCCGGAGAGTCCCTGATCGACCTCGTCCCCCACCCCGAGGGAACGGGACTCGCACCCCTGCTCCCCCGCCTCGGCGGCGGACCGTACAACACCGCGGTGGCCCTGGGGCGGCTGGGCGCACGGGTGGCGTTCTGTTCGCGCATGTCGACGGACGGCTTCGGTGACGCCCTGCTCGCGGGGCTGCACGGCGCCGGTGTGGACACGTCCCTCGTGGTGCGCGGCCCCGAGCCGACGACGCTGGCGGTGGCCACCGTGGGCGCCGACGGCTCGGCCGGATACACGTTCTACGCCGAGGGCACTGCCGACCGTCTCTTCGAGCTGCCAGCGGCCCTGCCCGACGAGGCCCGCGCGGTGGCCCTGGGCACCTGCTCGCTGGTGCTGGAACCGGCCGCGACCGACTATGAGGCCCTGTTGCGGCGGGAGGCCCGGCGCGGCCTGGTGACCCTCCTCGACCCCAATGTGCGGCCCGGTCTGATCCCCGACCCGGATGCGTATCGGAAGCGGTATTCGAGCTGGCTGCCCGATGTGTCACTGCTGAAGCTGTCGGAGGAGGACGCCCGATGGCTGGGGGGTGTGCCGCAGGGTCCCGGGGCCGTGGTGCTGACGCGGGGCGCGGCGGGTCTGACCGTATGGACCCGCCAGGGCGTGGAGGTGTCGGTTCCGGCCGCTGCGGTGAAGGTCGTGGACACCATCGGTGCCGGCGACACGGTGAATGCCGCCCTGCTCCACGGTCTGGCGACCCGTGACGCCCTCTCGCCCCACGCACTGGCGGCCCTGGACGCCGACGGCTGGCGCGAGGTACTGGAGTTCGCCGCCCGCGCGGCGGCGGTGACGTGTTCCCGCTCCGGTGCCCAACCGCCGTACGCGAGCGAACTGGACGGAAGATGACGTCCTCCCCGCCGTGAAGGGGCGGGGGCGGGGCGCCACGGGCCGACGGCGTTCCGTTCTGGCTGCCTGGATCGAAGGGGGTCAGCGGGGTCAGCGGGCCGATGCCCGATGGAGATCGCACAACAGGGCGATCTCCGCCCCGTGGTGCAGCAGTTCCTGGTTGACCCACCACACGATGTCGATGAACGGCTCTTCCGCGTCACTGCCATGGGGGTAGGTGCAGTGGCCCACGGTGTCCAGTGCGGTGTCGTCGGCGCTCGACAGCACGCGACGCCAGGCGGCGGCTCCCGCGCCGAAGGCCGCCATCGCCCCCGCCGCGTCCGCGTGCACCGGGTGATCGTCCCTGGTCAGGGCACGGCTGCCGGTGGTGTGGTCGGCACGCAGGGTCAGCATCTCGGTGAGGTGGCTGAGGCGCCATGCGATGGTCGTGAAGGGCGGCGGCCAAGGGTGCGGGTAGGCCGCTGCGTCGCGCCCCCACTCGCCCGCACCGGCCAGGAGCGTCGCCCGCGGCCCCGGCCCGTCAGCGCGTCGCCGCACCGACCAGCAGTCCGGCACCGGCTCCCAGAGGTACTCGCCGTCGGTCATGGGGCCGACCTCGGTGTCCGTCCCGTCACCGCTGTCCATGACGGGACCCGCCATGCGGTTGGCGAGGCGCTCGTGGGCGAAGTCGAACTGCTCCAGCAGAGGAGCCAGACGGGGTGGGATCACGGCAATGCTCCAGGGGACGAACCGGTCGGCTGAGGCGGAGGCGCGGTCCGCAGACCGTGAGCGTGCCACACCGTGCCCGGCGGCGCGGCCCGGTCCTCCTGGCGGCTCCACAGCATGACGACGTACGGACGTACGGTCCGATCGGGTCTCTCGTGCCGCCGTTCCCACGGTCGGGACGGCACGAGGCACCGGTCCCGACCGGCGAAGTGCATCCGCCGGTCGGGACCGGGTCTATGCCTTACGGGCGCGGGCGGCCTTCGCCGCGGCCGTCTTGCGTGTGGTGGCCGTCTTGGCAGCCGTCTTCGGGGCGGCAGCACTCTTGGCCGTGCTCTTGGCCGCCACCCCCTTGGTCGCCGTCTTGGTCGCCGTTTTGGTCACCGTTTTGGCGGTCGCCTTGACGGGCGCCTTGGCAGCCGTCTTCCTCGCCGGGGACTTGGCGGCCGTCTTGCGCCCGCCCGATCGGGTCTGCGGCACCGCCGCATCGCTGATCCGGTCGGCGTCCAGGATCTCCCGCAGAAACTTCCCGGTGTGGCTGGTCGGCACTGCGGCGACCTGCTCGGGAGAGCCCTCCGCGATCACCAGACCACCACCGCTACCGCCCTCGGGCCCCATGTCCAGGACCCAGTCCGCGGTCTTGATCACATCGAGGTTGTGCTCGATGACGATGACCGTGTTGCCCTTGTCCACCAGCCCCGAGAGGACAGTGATCAGCTTGCTGATGTCCTCGAAGTGCAGTCCGGTGGTGGGCTCGTCGAGCACGTACACCGTGCTGCCCGTGGAGCGCTTCTGGAGCTCGGAGGCCAGCTTGACCCGCTGGGCCTCACCACCGGAGAGCGTCGGGGCGGACTGCCCGAGACGGACGTACCCGAGGCCCACCTCGTTCAGCGTCTTCAGATGGCGGGCGATGGTCGGCACCGCCTCGAAGAAGCTCAGGGCCTCCTCGATCGGCATGTCCAACACCTCGGCGATGGACTTGCCCTTGTAGTGGACCTCCAACGTCTCCCGGTTGTAGCGCGCGCCGTGACAGACCTCGCACGGGACGTAGACGTCCGGCAGGAAGTTCATCTCGATCTTGATCGTGCCGTCGCCGGAGCAGTTCTCGCAGCGGCCCCCCTTGACATTGAAGGAGAACCGGCCCGGGAGATACCCGCGGACCTTGGCCTCCATCGTCTCGGCGAACAATCTGCGGACGTGGTCGAAGACACCGGTGTACGTCGCCGGGTTCGACCGGGGCGTCCGCCCGATGGGTGACTGGTCGACGTGGACGACCTTGTCGACGAGGTCATCGCCATCCACCCGGGTGTGCCGGCCGGGGACCGACTTCGCACCGTTGAGCTCGCGCGCCAGATGCGTGTAGAGGATGTCGTTGACCAGGGTGGACTTGCCCGAGCCCGAGACGCCCGTGACGGCGGTCAGCACCCCGAGCGGGAACGCGACGTCGATGTCCTGGAGGTTGTTCTCGCGGGCGCCGTGCACCGTGAGCTGACGTGTGGGGTCGACGGGCCTGCGGATCTCGGGGGTCGGAATGGACCGCTTCCCCGCGAGGTACTGCCCGGTCATCGACTCCTTGTTGGCGAGGAGCTCCTTGAGCGGTCCGGAGTGCACCACCTTGCCGCCGTGCTCACCGGCCCCGGGGCCGATGTCCACGACCCAGTCGGCGACCTTGATCGTGTCCTCGTCGTGCTCGACGACGATGAGGGTGTTGCCCATGTCACGAAGTCGTACGAGCGTCTCGATCAGCCGGTGGTTGTCCCGCTGGTGCAGACCGATGGACGGCTCGTCGAGGACGTAGAGCACCCCGACGAGTCCGGAGCCGATCTGGGTCGCGAGCCGGATGCGCTGTGCCTCACCGCCGGAGAGCGTGCCGGCGGCGCGGTTCAGCGAGAGGTAGTCGAGACCGACGTCGACGAGGAAGCGCAGCCTCTCGTTGACCTCCTTGAGCACCCGCTCGGCGATCTTCTTGTCCCGGGCGTTCAGCCTGAGCCGGCCGAGGAAGTCGGCGCAGTCGCTGATCGACATCGCCGAGACCTCGGCGATCGACTTCTCCATCACCGTGACGGCGAGGACGATCGGCTTCAGCCGCGTGCCCTGACAGGTCGGGCAGGGGACCTCGCGCATATAGCCCTCGAAGCGCTCCCTGCTGGCGTCGCTCTCGGCCTCCTGGTGCCGCCTGCGCACGAACTGGACGGCGCCTTCGAATGCGGGAGTGGTGTAGGCGCGCTCCCGGCCGTACCGATTGCGGTAGCGGACCTCGACCTGGGTCTTGTGCCCATGCAGCAGGGCCTTCTTGGCGCGCTGCGGCAGCCCGGCCCAGGGCATGTCGGTGGAGAATCCCAGCGCCTGCGACAGCCCGCCGATCAGGCGCCCGAAGTACTCCTTGGTGTGGCCGTGGGACCAGGGGTGGATCGCCCCCTCGTCGAGCGACTTGTCCTCGTCGGGGACGATCAGCTCGGGATCGACCTCCATGCGGGTGCCGATGCCGGTGCAGTCGGGGCAGGCGCCGAACGGAGAGTTGAACGAGAAGGACCGGGGCTCCAGCTCCTCGAACGACAGGTCGTCGTACGGGCAGTACAGGTGCTCCGAGTACATCCGCTCGCGCTCGGGGTCGTCCTCGGGCAGGTCCACGAAGTCGAGGACCACCATGCCGCCGGCGAGACCGAGCGCGGTCTCGACGGAGTCGGTCAGTCGCCGCTTGGCGCTGTCCTTGACCGTGAGGCGGTCGATCACCACCTCGATGGTGTGCTTCTCCTGCTTCTTCAGCGTCGGCGGCTCGGCGAGCTGGATGGTCTGCCCGTCGACCCTGGCCCGGCTGTACCCCTTCGTCTGGAGGTCGGCGAAGAGGTCGACGAACTCCCCCTTGCGCTCGCGCACCAGCGGTGAGAGCACCTGGAAGCGACTGCCCTCGGGCAGCTCAAGGACCCGGTCCACGATCGCCTGCGGCGACTGGCGCGAGATGGGGCGCCCGCACTCGGGACAGTGGGGCTTTCCGATCCTGGCGAACAGCAGCCGGAGGTAGTCGTAGACCTCGGTGATCGTGCCGACCGTGGAGCGGGGGTTGCGTGAGGTCGACTTCTGGTCGATGGAGACGGCCGGAGACAGCCCCTCGATGAAGTCGACGTCGGGCTTGTCCATCTGCCCCAGGAACTGGCGGGCGTAGGAGGACAGGGATTCCACATAGCGGCGCTGGCCCTCGGCGAAGATCGTGTCGAAGGCGAGCGAGGACTTGCCGGACCCCGAGAGCCCCGTGAACACGATGAGGGAGTCACGGGGGAGGTCGAGCGAGACGTTCTTGAGGTTGTGCTCGCGAGCGCCACGGACGATGAGACGGTCGGCCACGCCGGGTCCGCACCTTTCTAGAGAGACCTGGAAGAGCTGGAGAAGCTGTCAGAGCTGCAAGTGATCGAAGGAGGTCCTGAAGGTCAGGGGCAGGACGAGGGAAACGAGGGCGGCTGCCCCGATCCGGACTGCTCCAGCCTTCCAGCGTAAGGCGGACCGTCAAATGCGTCGGAAACCACCTGATGAACGCCGAACCGATGCTCCGTCGATGCTGACCGGACGCGTACTGACGGCTGGCCACTGACGGCTGCTGACGGGACTGACGATGCTGGACCAGGGCCTGACGACCAAGGATGCCTCTCCCCAGGCTATAGCACGCACATTCGATTTACGGCCATCGGAAGCCTCCTTCACCCGAATGAGTGGCCGGGCTAGGGTCGGGCGCATGATCGATCCGCTACGTGACCTGGCCTCCGTCCACGACGCGACCGAGCGGCTGCTCAGCGCCGCCGGCTCCCTGGACAACGCCCTCCTCGCCGGACCGTCACGGCTGCCCGGCTGGAGCCGCGGCCATGTGCTCGCCCACCTGGCCCGGAACGCCGACGCCCTCGTCAATGTCCTCGAAGGGCGCCCGATGTACGAGAGCGCCGCGGCCCGCGACGACGACATCGAGCGGGACGCTCCTCGTCCGCTCACCGCACAGCTCGACGACGTCCGCGACAGCGCCGCCCGCCTGGGGGCCGTGGGCGCCCGCCCCGCCGAGTGGAACCGCACGGTCGAGCTCCGCAACGGCGTCACCGACTCGGCGTCCCGAGTGCCCTTCCGTCGGCTCGTCGAGGTCGAGCTCCACCACGTCGACCTGGATGTCGGCTACGAGCTGGAGGACCTGCCCGCCGACTTCACCGCCCGGGAGATCGCGTTCCTCACCGACCGGTTCACGGGCCACACCGGGGTGCCCCCGATCCATGTGATCGCAGCCGCCGGCACCGGTGAGTGGCACACGGGAGGCACCGAGGGGAAGCGGGTCACCGTCGAGGGCCCCGCACCCGTCCTCCTGGGATGGCTCGCAGGTCGGCGCACCGGAACCGAACTGGCGGAACTGTCCGTACGCGGCGATGCTCCCGGCGCCGCTCCGCCCGTACTGCCCCCGCTATAGGCTGCCCACCATGACGTACAGCGGTGTGGTGAAGGTCGGCGGTCCCGCGGACGTGCACGAACTGACCGATCTGATGATCTCCAAGGTCGCGGTCGGTCCGATGGACAACAACTGCTATCTGTTGCGCTGTCGGACGACCGGGGAGCAGTTGCTCGTCGACGCGGCCAACGACGCACAGACCCTGCTCCGGCTGATCGGGGACGACTCCATCACCTCGGTGGTCACCACGCACCGCCACGGCGACCACTGGCAGGCGCTCGACGAGGTGGTCGCCGCCACGGGTGCCCGCACCTACGCCGGCGCCTTCGACGCCGAGGGCATCCCCGTCCCCACCGACGTACGGGTGAACGACCGGGACACCATCCGGGTGGGCCGGGTGGAGCTGACCGCCCGCCATCTCGTGGGGCACACGCCCGGGTCCATCGCCCTGATCTTCGACGATCCCCACGGCCACCCCCACGTCTTCACCGGTGACTGCCTCTTCCCCGGCGGCGTGGGCAACACCCGCAAGGACCCGGAGGCGTTCGCCAGCCTCCTCCACGACGTGGAGACCAAACTCTTCGCTCCGCTGCCGGACGAGACCTGGGTCTATCCGGGACATGGCAAGGACACCACGCTGGGCGCGGAGCGCCCGCACCTGCCCGAGTGGCGCGAACGGGGCTGGTGACAGCTCCACCGGTCTCGTACATCAGGCCGGCAGGGTGGCCGTCACCACCAGCCCGCCGCCCTCGCGCGGGGTGGCGGTGACCGTCCCGCCGTGCGCACGGGCCACCGCCCGGACGATCGAAAGACCGAGCCCCGCGCCCTTGGCGCTGACCAGCCGATCGGCGCCCAGCCGACGGAACGGTTCGAACAGGGCAGGGATGTCGTACGACGGCACCACCGGGCCGGTGTTGGTCACCTCGATCTCGGCAACGCCGTCGGCCCCGGTGCGGCTGACGACGTGCAACACACCCCCGATGCCCGCATTGTGACGGATGCCGTTCTCCACGAGGTTGTGCACCATCCGTTCGAGCAGCAGGGCGTCACCCATGGTGAAGGCCTCCTGCGCACACTCGTGCACGGTGATCCCGGCTTGGCGCGCCTCCGCCCCGGTCTGGGAGAGCACGTGGGTGACGATGTCGGCCAGATCGACCGGCAACCGATCGGCGATCTCGTTCTCCGAGTCCGCGAGCAGCAACAGCCCGCTAATCAACCGCTCGTGTCGACTGTTGATCTCCAAGAGGTTCTCGCCGAGTTGTTGTACGTCGTCGGAGGCAGACTTGCGGTGCATGGCCACCTCGACGAGGGCCCGGCCCAGGGTGAGCGGAGTGCGCAGCTCGTGGGAGGCATTGGCGACGAAGCGGCGTTGGCCGTCGAAGGAGCGGTCGAGGCGCTCGACCATGGTGTCGAAGGTGTCGGCCAGGTCCTTCACCTCGTCGTCGGGCCCCTGCAACGCGATGCGTTCGTGCAGTCCACGGCCGGCGGCGGGGGCCGCTGCGATGCGCCGGGCGGTCTCGGTGACCCGGTGCAGCGGTGCGAGCACCCGACCCGCCACCAGCCAGCCGACGACGGCGGCCGTACCGCCCACGACGCCCAGGGCGACGCCTCCCTGGGCGAGCAGGGAGGTGACGGCCGCGTCCTGGATCACTTCCCGCTGCTCCTTGAGCCAGACGCCGGGCGCGTCGCTGGGAACGGCCTTCCCATTGCGGTCGTAGAGGGTGGTCCGGGTGGCCTTGGGAGGTGGCGTGCTCAGCGGATCGGAACTCGATGCGGGGGACGGAGTGGCCTGGTTCAGCGACTTCTCGATGATTCTGGGGCTGACCCGGTTGAGCTCCTGGTTGAAGAAGACGTAGACCGTTGCGAGGATCACCACCCCGGCGACCATGAAGAGGCCGCCGTAGATCAGGGTGAGTCGGGTCCGCAGGCGCATCCGACGCGGTCCGCGCCTGCGCGTCCAGTGCTTTCGGACAGCGGGCTTTCGGATACCGGCGAAGCTCATGGGATGCGGTACCCCGCTCCGGTGACCGTTTCCACGACGGGCGGGTCGCCGAGTTTGCGGCGGAGCTTGAGGACGGCGAGGCGCACGGCACCGGTGAAGGGGTCGGCGTGTTCGTCCCACGCCTTCTCCAGCAGCATTTCGGCCGACACCACGGCGCCTTCCGCCCGCAGCAGTTCGCTCAGGACGGCGAACTCCTTCCGGGACAGGGGCACATAGCGGCCGTCCCGGAACACCTCGCGCCGCGCGGGATCGAGGCTGATGCCGGCCCTGCGCAGAACGGGCGGCGCGGCGGGGCGGGAACGGCGTCCGAGCGCGTGGATCCGGGCGGAGAGCTCCGCGAACGCGAACGGCTTGGTGAGGTAGTCGTCCGCGCCCAGCCCCAGGCCCCGCACCCGGTCCGCGACGTCGGCTGCGGCGGTGAGCATCAGTACGCGGGCGGCGGCTGTGGAGTCGACGAGCCTGCGGCACACCTCGTCCCCGTGGACGACGGGCAGGTCGCGGTCGAGGACGATCACGTCGTAGTCGTTCACCGCGGCCCGCTCCAACGCCGCGGCGCCGTCGAGCGCGATGTCGACCGCGTGGGTCTCATCGCGCAACCACTCCGCGATGGCATCGGCCAACACGGGTTCGTCCTCGACCACCAGCACGCGCACGTACGGCTCCCTTCCCCTGGTCCGCCGTTTCCGAGTCCCGCGCGCCGAGTTGGTCGACCGGGTGCGAGGGATGGAGGTCTCCATGGTGACCGGCGGGGTGTTTCCTCGCCGTTAGGGAGGGATGCGCCCGAGGGGAAACGGCGAGGAAACGAGGGGCGGCGTTCCATCTGACGCAGGCGGCCGGAAGGTCTTCGGACCGCCGTGGTCCGAGGAGGAGACGACCCATGCGATCACGCACCCGTACCGCGCTGGCGGTGCTGCCGTTCGTGCTGGCCTTGGCGTTGACCGGATGTTCGGCCGATGACGAGGGCAAGAAGGTGGCCAGCGCCGAGGGCGGGAAAGCCGGCTCGGCCGCACCGGGTAGTGCCCGGGCGAGCTTGAGCCCGCAGGAGATGGGCGTGAAGTTCGCCCAGTGCATGCGCAAGAACGGCGTCGACATGGAGGACCCGAAGGAGGGCCGTGTCGTCGTGATGCAGAAGAAGGAGTCAGAAGCCGCCATGCAGAAGGCGATGGAGAAGTGCCGGGAGTTCCAGCCGCAGGGGCCGGGCTCCGGGCAGAAGGCCGATCCGAAGGCGGCAGCGGCGATGCAGAAGTACGCGACGTGCATGAGGAAGAACGGGGTGGAGAAGTTCCCGGACCCACGGCCCGGCGGCGGTCTCCAGATGGACAGGGCCATCCATGACGACCCCGACTTCGCTGCGGCCGAGAAGGCGTGCAAGAAGCACCTGGAGGCGGAGCACCGGCGGGTCGAGGAGAAGAACCGGTGAGCGGCGAGCCCGGTTCGCCCGCGCTGCACGAGCAGACGTACGGAACGGATAACGCCCCGACCAACACGGGCCTATCAGCCGCATCAGCCGCATCAGCCGCATCAGCCGCATCAGCCGCATCAGCCGCATCAGCCGCATCAGCCAAGAATGCCGACCCAGCAGCCGACTCGGCGGATCCGTCCGATGATGTGACGCCCGTGATGCCCGTGACGGCAGCGGCGGACGGGGTACGAAAGACCGGTCCCCGACGCCGGGGCAGACGTAGGGGGACCCTCCTGGTCGCCCTGGCCGCACTGACCGCGGGCGGTGCCGTCACGGCGGCTGCGCTCGGCCTCGGGGACAGCGGCGGCGCATCCGACGGCGAGAGCGAAGGCGGGTTGCCGCCGAACACGACGCAGGTGACCCGGCAGACCCTCCGCGACGTACACCGCGCGGACGGACAACTCGGCTACGGGCAGGCGACCACGGCGTCCGGACGCGCCCCGGGCACCATCACCGATCTCCCGCAGACCGGCGACCGCATCGGTCGGGGCAAGCCGTTGTACGAGGTGGACAACCGTCCGGTGACCCTGATGTACGGCTCGCTCCCCGCGTACCGCGCCCTCGGTGCCGGCGTCGAAGGCCCGGACGTGAAGCAGTTGGAGCGCAATCTCGCCGCACTCGGGCACACCGGCTTCACCGTGGACGAGGAGTTCACCGATGCGACCGCCGACGCGGTGAAGCAGTGGCAGGAGGACGTCGGCCTGGAGGAATCGGGGCGGGTGGACCTGGGCCAGGTGGTGTTCGCCCCGGGCGAGGTACGGATCGACGGCCTGGAGGCCGAGGTGGGCGGGCAGATCGGCCAGGGCGGCAGGGTCCTGTCGTACACCGGACTGACCAAGGCCGTCACCGTGGAGTTGGAGGCGAGCGACCAGCGGCTGGCCGCCGAGGGTTCGGCGGTGACGGTGACGCTGCCCAACGACGCGGTGGTGCAGGGCAAGGTGACGCAGGTCTCCACCGTCATCGAGGCGGCCACGGGCCAGCAGGAGGCGCAGACCAAGGTCGAAGTGGTGGTGGGGCTCACGGGCAAGAAGGCCCAGCAGGCCGCCGACTCCTACGCCCTCGCCTCCGTGAACGTCGACTTCGTCGCGCAGACGCGCAAGGACGTGCTGACCGTGCCCGTCGCCGCGCTGCTGGCGCTGTCCGAGGGCGGCTTCGGCGTGGAGGTCGTCAAGGACGGCACCTCCTCGTACGTCGCGGTCACCACCGGGCTGTTCGCGGACGGCCGGGTGGAGATCACCGGGACGGGCATCGCCGAGGGCACCGCGGTGGGGATACCGAAGTGATCTCACTGAGGGATGTGAGCAAGGTCTATCCGGGTCCGGTGGTGGCGCTCAACGGAGTGTCCGTGGACATCTCCCGGGGCGAGCTCCTGGCCATCGTGGGGCCGTCCGGGTCGGGGAAGTCGACGATGTTGCACGTACTGGGGACGCTGGACCGGCCCAGTACCGGGCGCGTGCACATCGAGGGACACGAGGTCGGTGCGCTCTCCGACCGCCAACTGTCGGCCCTGCGCGCGAGCCGGATCGGTTTCGTCTTCCAACAGTTCCACCTCGCAGGGGGCACCACCGCACTCAACAACGTCGCCGACGGGCTGCTCTACTGCGGACTGCGCCCCGCCGAGCGCCGCCGCCGGGCCGCCGCCGCGCTGGAACGGGTCGGCCTCGGCCACCGGATGGACCACGAGCCCCACGAGCTGTCCGGTGGGGAGCGCCAGCGGGTCGCCATCGCCCGGGCGGTGGCCGGTGACCCGGCTCTGCTGCTCGCCGACGAACCGACCGGCGCGCTCGATTCCGTATCGGGGGAGGGTGTGATGCGCTTGCTGCGCGAGTTGAACTCCGCGGGTACCACCGTGGTGATCATCACCCATGACCGGGAGATCGCGGGATCGCTGCCCCGACAGATCAGGATGTTGGACGGTCGGATCGCCGAGGGCAGCGCGGGGGTGGCGCCATGACCTCCTCCACGGCCCCGCCACCGGTCGACGCGGTGGCGGCACGCGATCCGAAGCCGCCCGGTGGCGCCTCCCCCGGACCACTGCGACCGGCCCGGTTGCGACCGCGGGACGTCCTCAAGGTCGGGGCGGTGGGCCTGCGGACCAGACCGCTCCGGGCCTTCCTCTCCGCGCTCGGCATCGCCATCGGCATCGCGGCCATGATCGGGGTCGTGGGGATCTCGTCCTCGTCACGCGCCGAGCTGGACCGTACGCTCGCCGCGTTGGGCACCAATCTGCTGACCGTGTCACCGGGGTCGACGATGACAGGCGACGCGGCGCAGTTGCCGGCGGACGCCGAGGCGATGGTGGCCCGGATCGGCCCGGTGGAGTCCGTCTCCGCGATCGGTTCGATCGAGGGCGTGAAGGTATACCGCAGCGACAAGATCCCGAAGGTGGAGACGGGCGGCCTCGCGACCTACGCCGTACGTGAGGACCTGCCGTCCACCGTGGCGGCGGAGGTCGCCAGCGGGGTCTGGTTGAACGCGGCCACCAGCCGCTACCCCGCGACCGTCCTCGGCTCGTCCGCCGCTGAGCGGCTCGGGTTGGGGCGTGCGGGTCCGCGGACCCGGGTGCTGATCGGCGGGGAGTGGTTCACCGTGGTCGGCATCCTCAAACCGGCCGCGCTCGCTCCCGAACTGGACACGGCCGCGCTGGTGGGCTGGTCGGCGGCTCGGGTGCGGCTGGGATTCGACGGACGCCCCACGACCGTCTACACCCGCGCCGAGAAGGGTGCGGTCGCGGACGTACGCGCGGTCCTGGGGTCCAGTGCCCATCCCGAGGCGCCCAATGAGGCGGAGGTCTCACGGCCGTCGGACGCGCTGGCTGCGGAGCAGGCGGCGGGGAAGGCGTTCACCGGCCTGTTGCTGGGGCTCGGTGGGGTGGCGCTGCTGGTCGGCGGGGTCGGGGTCGCGAACACCATGGTGATCTCGGTGTTGGAGCGCCGGGCGGAGATCGGTCTGCGCCGCTCGTTGGGGGCGACGCGGGGGCAGGTCCGCACCCAGTTCCTGGCGGAGTCGCTCCTGTTGTCCGCGCTGGGGGGCGCGGGTGGTGCGGTGCTGGGGTCGGCGGTGACGGCCGGCTTCGCGCACTACCAGGGTTGGCCCGTGGTGGTGCCGGCCTGGGCGCTGCTCGGCGGGATGGGTGCGACCCTCGCGATCGGCGCGGTGGCGGGCCTCTACCCGGCCGTGCGGGCCTCCCGGCTCTCCCCCACGGAGGCTCTGGCCTCGCCGTAGGCGATGTGGTGGCCAGGGGTTCGCCCGGGGGACGGGGCCGGGCGGACCTCGCGGGCGAAGGGCTCGGGACGCACGAACGGGGGCGGACGGCTTCGTTGCCGTCCGCCCCCGTCGTGTCAGGGCTCAAGACCTTCAGGTCTGAACGCTGTCCTTGTCGTCGTCCTTGGCCTTGGCGGTCGGCTCTCCGGCCTCAAGCGCCTCGGCCGCTTCCCGCTCGGCCTGCTTCTTGGAGGCGATCAGGCTGGTGATGGTGGTCACGATCAGCACACCGCAGATGACGGTGAGAGAGAACGGAATGGAGATCTCGGGGACGTGCACCCCGTTCTCGTGCAGAGCGTGGAGCACCAGTTTCACGCCGATGAAGCCGAGGATCACCGACAGGCCGTAGCTGAGGTGGACCAGCCTCTTCAGCAGACCGCCGATGAGGAAGTACAGCTGGCGCAGACCCATCAGGGCGAACGCGTTGGCCGTGAAGACGATGTACGGGTCCTGGGTCAGACCGAAGATCGCGGGGATGGAGTCCAACGCGAACAGGATGTCGGTGCTGCCGATGGCGAGCATGACGACCATCAGGGGGGTCAGGACGCGCTTGCCGTTGACCTGGATGAAGAGCTTCGTGCCGTGGTAGCGGTCGGCGACGCCGAACTTCTTCTCGATCGACTTCAGGAGGCGGTTCTCCTCGAAGTCGTCCTCCTCCTCATCGGAACGCGCTTCCTGGATGAGCTTCCAGGCGGTGTAGATGAGGAACGCACCGAAGATGTAGAAGACCCAGGAGAAGCTGGCGATGATGGCCGCGCCGGCCGCGATGAAGATGGCGCGCAGCACCAGGGCGATCAGCACACCGATGAGCAGCACCCGCTGCTGGAGGTGTGAGGGCACCGAGAACTTCGCCATGATCAGCACGAAGACGAAGAGGTTGTCGACACTCAGCGACTTCTCGGTGATGAAGCCCGCGAAGAACTCTCCTGATGCCTGGCTGGTGCCGAAGATCATCAGGCCGATGCCGAACAGGATGGCTAGCGCAATCCAGACGATGGTCCAGATTCCGGCTTCTTTGATCGACACGTCATGGGGCTTGCGCCCGATGAAGAAGTCGACCGCGATCAGGGCTGACAGACCGAGGATGGTCAGCAACCACAGGGTGAATGAAACGTCCACTGCGCCTCCGGCGTCGTACGGCTCTTTGATCAGCGTCGTCGCTGCCGGAGGTCTCTTCCACCCGGGCGGTCCTAGCCGCTCAGGCCGACGCCCCGGGACCAATGGTGATCCGTACTGACGGGTACGTCGCAGCCGGGAATACTCCCCTCCGCTCACGGGAGCCTACAGGAGCCACCAAGGAAAGGTAAAGAGGATGGTAAAGGAAGGTTCAAGTTCCCTGCTCAGGCGGCTTGCTCTGGTCATGACCACGATGTCGCCGACTGACGTTTCCCATCCGGGAGTTCCTCAAAATAGCGCCCCTTGATCAGGAGCGGCCCCTATGTTCCTAGTGTTCTTTGTGTTCCTTACGCTCGTTGTGCTCCGCTACGGCACCCGGAGCGCCACCGGCCCCCTCACCCCCGCGGGCCCGTAGCCGTCCGGAACCGCGGTCGAAGCCCGGAGCGGAAACCCCGGAACTGGGCCGAAGGAGGTAGCGGTACCCCGGGTCGGCGTCCGTCCGGTGCGCTCTCCGGGGTGACCCACGGGTGCCCCCCTCCGGCCCCGGCAAACGCCCACCGGGAAGGCACGGGGAGGGCTCAGCGGCCCCAGGTGCGACGGGCGGCGGTGACCTGGTCCAACACCTGGCGCAGTACCGCGCTGCCCGGCGGAACCGTCGGGGGCTGATAGGTCCACGCGTGACGCACCCAGGGATCGGCCAGATGGTCGTCCGGTACGGGAGTGATCCGCAGCAGCGACCGCCACAGGGGGTCGAGCACCGGCCCGTAGGCGCTGGCGTCCTCGCGGTCGGCGACCATCATCAGATGCACGCCCACCGCCGGGCCCTCGTCAGCCAGATAGCGCAACTGGGTGACGGCCCGGTCATCGAAGCCGTGGGGGAAGTCATGGACGATCAGCAACTGCTCGGCCGTGTCGAGGTCCGGGGGCAGCGCGTCCGGGGCGCCGCCGCGCACCGCCATGGTGACCAGGTCGACCCGCTGGGTGAGCTTCGAAAGCGTCTCGCTTACGCCCTGTGCCCCGGCGGCCGGAGGATGCGCGAGCACTCCGGACTCGACGAGCGGCGCGAGGGAGGCGGTGGCGGTACCCGCGGGGTCGATCGCATGGACGGTGAACTCACCGGGCGGATACACGGCGAGCAACCGGGCCGCATGCGCGACCGCACAGTCCATGGCCAGTCGCTTGAGCTGGGCCTCGTCCAGCATCAGCGCGGCTTCCGCGCCCCCGCGTCCGCTGTCGACCCACAGACCGCGCTCCAAGGGGAGCCTGACCAGGAACGGAATGCGCATCTCCGGGCTCTCGGGCAGTTGGAGATCACCCAGCCGCAACGCCATGGGCGTCTCCATGGGCACCCGATAGGCGTGCCAGACCGGATTGTCCCAACGGGCGTACGCGGGCGGCAGCGCCGGCTCGACGACATCGGACTCGGCGGTGAGCAGCGCGAGGTCACGGTCGAGCGCCTGCCGCGCCTGCGCGGTCAACTCCTCGCATTTGGCCCGTGCGGCGGCCCTGGCGGCGTCACCGGTGCCTCCGATGCGGCTGCGCGGGTCGGACAGGGCCTGGTCGAGCTCCTGGTCCAGCCGGGACTCGGCGAACTCGACGGCACTGCGGTACGCGGCGACGGAGCGGGCGTAGTCCTCGAACATGCCCCAGATCTGGTTGTAGAGACGCTCCTCCATGGACCAGCCGGTGGCGTCCCCCGCGACGGGACGAGCGGGTTCGCCCGGTTCGCCGGGGGGCGCGCTGGGAGGCGGCGGGGGCGGCGCCGAGCGCCTGCGGGGATGGGCGTAGTTGATGGGGGCGCCTGCGTCGGCGGTGGGGTGTTGGGTGTCCGAGACGCCGGAGCCCGAGGTGGTACCGGCGGCTGACAGACCTTGCGGAATGGTGGGCTCGCCGCCACCGGGAGGCTGGGGCGCGGGCGGAGCCGGGGGCTGGAGCGCGTATCCGCCGTCCTGCGCACCGCTGGTCCGCAACCCCGCGGGTGCGGTACGAGGGGCGGGAGCCGCGGCTGCCGCCTGGATCTCGGCCGCCCGCTCACGGGCCTGCGGAAGTCCCTGGTCGCCGAGCAGCTGGGCAAGACCGCCCGCGTAGCCTTGACCGACGGCCCGTACCTTCCAGGCGCCCTGGCGGCGGTACAGCTCGACCGCGACGAGGGCGGTCTCCGCCTCCAGGCCGGTGATGGTGAAACTGGCCAGTTCGTCGCCGTTCTGGCCGATCACCGCGAGGAAGGGTGCGGCCGTGGCACCGAAGTGCGCCGGTCCCGCGGTTCCGTCGGGGAGCGCCAACAGGAGGTGCACTTGGTGCACGGCGGTCGGCACGGCGTCCAGATCGACGGTGAACCGGGGTGCGTCGGTGGTCGCCCGGGACACCTCCACGCCGGGCACGATCGGTGCGCCGGGGTGGGCGAGCTCCTCGCCCCGTACGCTCCCCCGGTCATCGGAACAGGTGACGCAGGCCAACAGCGGGTGTCCGGCCGATACCCGGATCTCCAGGCGGGATTCGGGCAGTGGATGGTTCTGCCCCCGGACCAACTCGGCGGTCATCGCCTTCGTCCCCTCGGTGCTCTGCGGTGGTGCGCGGTGGTCGGTACCGCGCCCTCAATGGACTATCACGCGGTGCTTGGGTCTGCGGGTCCTACGACTGCTGCTGGTTCTGCGACTGCTGCTGGTTCTGCGATTGCTGCGGCACTGCGGGTTCTGCGTCATTCACTCTGTACTGCTGACGCGCGGCCACCTCTCGGGGGCCGCCGCTCCCCGTGCGCCGCCCCTTGCCCGGTCGAGAGGCTCGGGAGTGCCGGCGGTCGGGTGGGGCTGCGCCACCGGCAAGCGCTACAGCTCCCGGCGGCCGTTGCCCCCGGGAGCTGCATGTCCATCCGTGCGCCCGGCACAGACCCTGCGGGCCCGGCCCTTAGAGATGCGGCAGGATCGAGGGCATCAGGTCCTGGAACGTCCGCCCGTTGGCGGGGTTGCCGAGGGCCGTCATCTGCCAGCCGTCGCCGCCCTTGCCCCGGTGCACCTTGGCCATGATCTGCGCGGTGTAGTTACCGCCGCCGTCCAGGGTGTAACGGGCGAGCTCCTGGCCGTTCGTCTCGTCGACCAGGCGGCAGAAGGCGTTCTGCACCTCCTGGAACGTCTGGCCGCCGAACGAGTTCACCGTGAAGACGATCTGGTCGATGTGGACGGGCACCCTCTGGAGGTCCACCAGGATCGCCTCGTCGTCGCCGCCCGAACCGGCACCGCCGACCAGGTTGTCTCCGGTGTGCTTCACCGAGCCGTCATCACTGACGAGGTGGCGGAAGAAGACCACGTCCACCGGCTGCTTGTCGGCGAAGAGCACCGCCGAGGCATCGAGGTCGATCTCCTTGGTGCGCGAGCCGAACAGACCGCGGCGCGCCGCCGCCTGCCAGCCGAGCCCCATCCGCACAGCCGTGAGGGTGCCCCCGTCGCTCTTCCGCAGGCTGATGGCCTGACCCTTGGTCATGTTGACCGTCACGCGCTGTCCCCTTCTTCCTGTTCATCGATGTTCCGCCACCCATACGGGTGGCTGCCCAGCACCCTACGCAGTCACTTCAACGGCGCGGCACAATTGGCCAGTATTTGTGTCGTTCTTGCAACACAGCAGGTACGTGGCCCGGTGTGACGTGCGCAGCGGGCCCTGCTCACCGCTCTCCCGCACCTCAAGGAGCGCACGCCTCAGACCAGACCCGCCTCCTTCATCTGACGCAGTTCCTTCTTCAACTCGCCGACCTCGTCCCTCAGCCTGGCGGCCACCTCGAACTGGAGGTCGGCGGCTGCGGCCCTCATCCGCTCGGTCATCTCCTCGATGATCCCGGCGAGTTCGGCGGCGGGTCGATCGGTGGGTTGCACGTCCTTGGCACTGCGCTTGCCCTTGCCTGCGAGTGCCGGGACCGGAGCCTTGGCGCCCTTACCCGAAGCCGGCTTCCGGTAGTCCGTACCGAGGAGTTCCTCCGTGTCGACTTCCTCGCGGGCGATCGTGGCGACGATGTCGTTGATCTTCTTCCGCAGCGGCTGTGGGTCGATCCCCCGCTCGGTGTTGTACGCGACCTGCTTCTCCCGACGACGGTTGGTCTCATCGATGGCCTTCGCCATGGCCGCGGTGATCTTGTCTGCGTACATGTGGACCTGGCCCGAGACGTTGCGCGCCGCGCGACCGATGGTCTGGATCAATGACGTACCGGAACGCAGGAAGCCTTCCTTGTCCGCATCGAGGATCGCCACCAAGGAGACCTCGGGCAGGTCGAGCCCCTCCCGCAGGAGGTTGATGCCCACCAGGACGTCGTACTCGCCGGCCCGCAGTTCGCGCAGCAGCTCGACCCTGCGCAGGGTGTCCACATCGCTGTGCAGATAGCGCACCTGGATGCCCAGTTCGAGGAAGTACTCCGTGAGGTCCTCGGCCATCTTCTTGGTGAGCGTGGTCACCAGGACCCGCTCGTCCTTCTCGGTGCGCAACCGGATCTCGTGCACGAGGTCGTCGATCTGCCCCTCGGTGGGCTTGACGACGACTTCGGGGTCGATCAGACCGGTCGGGCGGATGATCTGCTCCACGAAACCGTCACCGCGGGAGAGCTCGTACGTACCGGGGGTGGCGGACAGATAGACGGTCTGCCCGATCCGTTCCGTGAACTCCTCCCACTTCAGCGGCCGGTTGTCGAGCGCGGACGGCAGCCGGAAACCGTGGTCGACCAAGGTGCGCTTGCGGGAGGCGTCCCCCTCGTACATCGCACCGATCTGGGGCACGGTCACATGGGACTCGTCGATGACCAGCAGGAAGTCTTCGGGGAAGTAGTCGAGGAGGGTGTTCGGCGGGGAGCCTGGGTCACGGCCGTCGAAGTGCATCGAGTAGTTCTCGATGCCCGAGCAGGAACCGATCTGGCGCATCATCTCGATGTCGTAGGTCGTCCGCATCCGCAGCCGTTGTGACTCCAGCAGCTTGCCCTGCTTGTCGAGGTCCGTCAGACGCTGTTCGAGCTCCTGTTCGATGCCGTTGACGGCCTTCTCCAAGCGCTCAGGGCCCGCGACGTAGTGGCTGGCGGGGAAGACGTAGAGCGACCGGTCCTCGCTGATGATCTCGCCGGTCAGCGGGTGGAGGGTGGAGAGCGCCTCGATCTCGTCACCGAACATCTCGATCCGGACCGCAAGTTCCTCGTAGACCGGGAAGATCTCGATGGTGTCGCCCCGGACCCGGAAGGTGCCGCGGGCGAACGCCACGTCATTGCGCGTGTACTGGATGTCGACGAACCGGCGCAGCAACTGGTCGCGGTCGATCTCGTCGCCGACCTTGAGGGGCACCATCCGGTCGACGTACTCCTGTGGTGTCCCCAGGCCATAGATGCAGGAGACGGAGGCGACGACGACGACGTCGCGCCGGGTCAGGAGCGAGTTCGTCGCGGAGTGGCGCAGCCGCTCGACCTCCTCGTTGATCGAGGAGTCCTTCTCGATGTAGGTGTCCGACTGCGGGACGTACGCCTCCGGCTGGTAGTAGTCGTAGTACGAGACGAAATACTCGACGGCGTTGTTGGGGAGGAGCTCCCGGAACTCGTTCGCCAACTGGGCGGCCAGGGTCTTGTTCGGCGCCATCACCAGGGTGGGGCGCTGGAGCTTCTCGATCATCCATGCGGTGGTCGCCGACTTGCCGGTACCGGTCGCGCCGAGCAGGACCACGTCCTTCTCGCCAGCACGGATGCGGCGCTCCAGGTCGGCGATGGCCGTGGGCTGGTCACCGCTGGGCTGGAAGGGACTGACGACCTCGAAGGGCGCCACCGAACGTTCGATCTTGGAAACGGGCCGCATGGATCCACCGTACGACCCGTCACTGACATCCGGGTGCCTCACCGCTCGCCGACCACCCGGCGCCCAAGGGCGCACAGGAGGCCGGCAGTGCGATCAGTGCTGGTCAGTGCCGGTGTGGGGGATGCCGGTCATCGGTGAACCAGGGCGTTTGGGGCTCTACGGCCGATGCCGGCAGCTCGGTGGCCGGTGCAGCGCCCCCGGGTGAACCCGCGCGGTGCGCCGTCGACGGCGACAGCGGTTCAGCAGCCGGGGCGTACCGGCCCGAGGGCGAAACCGGCCAGTCGTCGTCGGCTCGCCTGGAACCGAAATCGGGCCAGGGCGCCGCAGCGGCGGGCTCGGCGGCCCGCGGTGCCCACTCCGGGGAGGTCGTGTCGGGCGGGGAGAGCGGTTCCGGCCGGCCCGTCTGCTGCGGCAAAGGCCGTTCCGCCGTCTGGAGCCCGGTACCGCGCCAGGCGTCGGGCGCCTGGCCGAACAGGGACGGACTCATCCGCTCCACGGACTCGTCGACCCGCCCCTGCGCCTTGCCGCCGGAGCGCTTGCGGTCGGGCTCCCCCAGCACCAGTTGGGGGTCGAACATCACGACCACCCCGGCCACCAGGAGGAAGACGAGGGGGCCGAGGAGCATGGGGGCCAGGATGCTGGCCGGCGAGTCACCGATGCCGGCGCTGCCCAGCGTCCCGTGGAGATGGACACTGACCGCGGCCATGCCGGTGTAGTGCATTCCGGTGACGGCGACACCCATGACGAGGCTGGCGCCGAGGCTCGCCATGAAACCGTGAACGGAGACTGCGGCCCACAGCGCGGCGGTCGCCGCCACGACCGCGATCACCACGGAGAGGACCACGACGGGCGTGCTGTACGCGATCGTGCCCTGCATCCGCATGCCCGCCATACCGAGGTAGTGCATGGAGGCGACTCCCAGACCGGTGACGGTGCCCCCCGTGAGCAGGGCCATCACGGTCGCCCCCCGGTATCCCACGATGAAGATGCCGATGCCGACCATGACGATCGCGACGACGAGACTCGCGAAGGTGACGGGCCGGTCGTAGGTGATCGGGGCCTCGGCGACGGTGAAGCCCATCATGGCGATGAAGTGCATCGTCCAGATGCCGGAGCCGATGGAGGTGGCGCCGAGGGCCAACCATCCTGGCTTGAACGAGCCTGTCCCATGGACCGACCGCGTTGTGCACCGCAGCCCGAGTGCCGAGCCGAGGCAGGCCATCATGAACGCCACCACGGGCGTGACCAGGCCATAACTAAAGCCGTCGAGTGTTCCCTGCATGTCCTGCGTCCCTTGCTCCTTGTGGACTCTGCGAACCCCAGGCGGCGGCCCCTGACCGCTGGTGGAACGTCCCTTCAAAGGGCGAGAATATGCCCAACATCCCCATGGGCAAACATATGGGTACAAGATCCAAAGCTAGCGAGATGACCCACTGGCATTCTCTGTATGGATTTGTTCACTTTTCAGTACGCCGTCGAGTGACGTGCGTTGCTCTGCCCTGACCTGTATTGAGTCGATGGGGCGTTCACGCGCCTCCACAAATGACCGAGCATCGTCAGGAGTCAAGGTGTTTTCACGTCATGCCACAGCAACCGCCCTCACCCTGCTGGGAATCAGCGCTTCCTTCGTCTTCGCCCCGCTGGCACAGGCCGATCAGGGCACTGAGCGGCCGGGAGCCGTCGCCTCGTCGGACGGTGGGCCAACGGTGATCGCCCACCGCGGCGCTTCGGGATACGCCCCCGAGAACACCCTCGCCGCCATCGACCTCGCCGACGACATGGGCTTCGACTGGGTCGAGAACGACGTCCAGCGCACCCGGGACGGCCAACTCGTCGTCATCCACGACGAAACCCTGGCGCGGACGACCGACGTCGAACAACGCTTCCCCGACCGCGCACCCTGGCGGGTCCGCGACTTCACCGCCGCGGAAATCGGAACCCTGGACGCCGGCAGCTGGTTCGGCCAGAAGTGGACCCACGCCCGAGTGCCCACGCTGCGGCAGTATCTCGACCGCGTCGACAGCAACGGCCAGAAGCTCCTGCTGGAGATCAAGCGGCCCGAGCTCTATCCGGGCATCGAGAAGGACACCCTGCGGGTACTCCGTCAGGAGGGCTGGCTCGACCGCTCGCACGTGCGCAGCAGGTTGGTGATGCAGAACTTCAGCGCGGACAGTGTGAAGACCGTCCACCGACTGCGCCCCGACGTCATCACCGGGTTCCTGGGCACACCGCCCGTCGCCGAGTTGCCCTCGTACGCGGCCTTCACCGACCAGATCAACCCCGCCGCCTCATCGGTCACAGCCGACTACGTTGCCTCCGTACAGCGCCTCAAGGGCCCGCACGGAGCGCGGCTGCAAGTCAACACCTGGACGGTGAACGACGCGGCGACGGCGGCCCGGATGAGCGGGTTCGGCGTGGACGGCATCATCACGGACCGGCCGGACGTCGTACGGGACGCGGTGAGCTAGAGCCCTTCCTTCGGACCGGGTCGCGTCGCGAGCCCAGCGGGATGTGACAGGGCCTGAGGGGCGATGCACCCTGGGCACACGGATCACCGGCCCGGCGGACGGCTCCCCCTCGTCCTTTCGCCGGGCCCACCGGGGTGCGCCCCGTCTGCGCCACCACTCCGGCGGCCGTGTCAGCGGCTGGCCCTACCCTCCGGGCATGAGCATGAACGGCGTGTACGTACGCCTCACTCCGTCCGAACTCAGCCGGGCGCTGGACGACCCTGTCTGGGCCAAGGAGTACGCAGACGAGTTGCTGGAGGCCGAGTCCGATCTCGTGCACCTCCCGTCGACGTCCCGAACCCACCACACGTACCGGGCGTGGCACGCCCTGGACTTCCTCCTGCGGCGCCGGGGGTTCCCCGTCGACATCGTCCACGGCGAGGAGGAGATCCCCGGCACGGAGGACTGGGGCGGATACGGCCCACCGCGTTGTGTGACACCGGAGCGGGTCCGCGTCGCCGCCGACGCGCTCGCCGCCCTGACCTGCGCGGAGCTGATCGAAGGCGTCACCCCCGGGCACCTGGCGGAGGCCGGTGTCTACCCGGTCTCCCCATGGGCGGACGAGCACTCCCTGGGACTGGTGACCGGCATCCATCAACCCCTCGCCGCCTTCTTCAGGACGACGGCACTGCGCGGTCACGCACTCCTCACGTGGATCGACTGACGGTGGGCCCGGATCGATGACGGCCTCGGCCCCGGCGGCATCACCTCGGGGGCCGAGCCGAGGCCGCCGGGCCCGGTCCGGGCCTCGATGTCAGTGGTGCGCCGTACCGTGGAGCGCATGAGGACCTTCGAGTGGACCGTGCTCGACACGCGCATCGGACCGCTGCTGCTGGCCGCCACGGAGGACGGACTGGTCAGCGTGGTGTTCCATGCCGAGGAATCGGTGCGGGACATGGCGCTGGGCGAACTGTCCGGCAGACTCGGCGCCCGGCCCGTCGCGGACGCGGCGGGGCTGCTGGTCGACCCCGTGCGCCAGTTGGATGCCTACTTCGCCGGGAAGCCGCTCGACTTCAGCCTGCCCCTCGATTGGTCGCTGTCCGGCGGGTTCAACCGCGAGGTGCTGCGCGAACTGGCGTCTACGGTCACCTACGGCACGGTCGTGGGATACGGCGACCTGGCCTCCCGAGTCGGCCAGCCGGGCGCCGCCCAGGCCGTGGGCGCGGCCATGGGATCCAACCCCCTGCCGGTGGTGGTCCCCTGCCATCGAGTGGTGGAGTCCGGGGGAAAGTTGGGTGGATTCAGCGGTGGTCTGGAGACCAAGCGCAAGCTGCTGGCCCTGGAGGGAGTGCTCCCGGAGCCGCTGTTCTAAGACCGTGAGGGCCAACCTCGGGGCCGTGTGCCGAGGTGACGTACGGGTCCCCCAGCGCACCGTACGGACGTGTGTAGATCCTTCACACCGTTCGCAGGGGGCGGCTCCCGAGATGGGACCGGAGATATTCCTTTGTCATATCTACTGACAGACTGCGCAGGTGAGCATCCGTCCTGACCCGCCCGACATATCCGGCGCCTCCGAGCCCCCCGTCGTCGCATCCGAGCCTCAGCCGTCCGATGAAGCCCTGTCCGCACTGCGACGCCGTACCACCACCGTCCTGGTCATCAGCCAGATCCTCGGTGGGTTGGGCGTCGCCATCGGAGTCGCCCTGGCTGCGGTGCTGGCCGAGCGGTTGAGCGGGACGGAAGCGCTCGCCGGACTGGCTCCCACCGCGACCGTCGTCGGCACGGCGGTGCTCTCCTTGCCGTTGGCCTCACTGATGGCGTCCCGCGGCAGACGTCCGGGCCTCGTGCTCGCCTATCTCATCGGAGCCTTCGGCGGCGGCCTGGTGGTACTGGCCGCGGCGATCGACAGCTTCCCCCTGCTGTTGGTCGGCATGGCCGCCTTCGGTGCCGGTTCGCTGGCCACCCTCCAGGCGCGGTTCGCCGCCGCAGATCTCGCCCTACCGGAACGGCGAGGTCAGGCGATCTCCCATGTGGTCTGGGCCACGACGATCGGCGCGGTCCTCGGACCCAACATCGCCGCTCCCGCCGGCCGCAGCATCTCCGGACTCGGCCTTCCCTCCGAAGCCGGACCGTTCGTCTGGGCCGCCGCGGTGTTCCTGCTGGCGGCCCTCCTCGTCCAAGTGCTGTTGCGTCCCGATCCGCTGCTGACCGCCCGCGCTCTGTCCCCCGCGGAATCCTCCCCGCAAGGACGCTCGCTACGGTCCGGGATCCAGGCGGTGCGGGAGTCCGCCATGGCGAAGCTGGCACTGGTGACCGTCACGGTCTCGCACACCGCCATGGTGGCCATCATGTCGATGACGCCGGTCGCCCTCAGCCATCACGGCGCGGACATCGAACTGATCGGGCTTGTCATCAGCGGCCACATCGCCGGCATGTACGCCTTCTCGCCGGTGATGGGCTGGTTGGCCGACCGGTTTGGACGGATCTCGGTGATCGGCCTCGCCGTCGGTCTGCTGTCGCTCGCCGCCCTGTTCGCCGGTACGGCGGGGTCGAGCCACACCCGTGTCGCCGTCGGTCTCTTCCTGCTGGGGCTCGGTTGGTCGGCCGGTGTGGTGTCCGGCTCGGCGCTGCTCACCGATTCCGTGCGCCCGGCTTCACGGGCCGCGGTGCAGGGACTGTCCGACCTGGTGATGAGCGCCGCGGCCGGTGTTGGCGGGGTGTGTGCGGGACTGATCGTCTCCCAGGCGGGTTACGGCTGGTTGAACGCGGTCGGCGCCTGTCTCCTGCTTCCGATGGCGGCCCTGGCCATCCGCCGGGCACTGCGCTGACCTGCACGGTCTGTCCGCTGAGGCACTGCCCAGCACCTGGCCCCTCCGCGTCGGGCGAATCCACGGGACCTCCCCTCCTTTGAGGAGATCACCGTGCGAACACCTGCGTGGCCCGAGCCCGTGTCCACCGCCTGCGTGGCCCGAGACTGTGTCCACCGCCTGTGTCGTACGAGCCCGTGTTGCCCCTCGCCGCTCGGAGCGCGGCTCGCCTGACGGCGCGCGGGTGACGCCCCGGCCGGAGCGGCCTACTCCTGCCGACGAAAGCCGCTCCACGCGGGATGACGCGGATCATCCGCGTGTACGACCGCGTCCGCCAGGTCTGCGGGGGCCACCTCCCTCTCGTACCGCCCCAACGCGGGCAGGGTCCAGCGTTCGGCCTCGCCCGTTCGCCGCCGCAGGGCGCCCGGGGACAGCCGCAGATGTACGGACACATCGAACGGAAAGCCATGGCCGAGCAGCAGCGGCCCGTCCAGCAGCAGCACTCCCCCGGCGGGCAGGGCGACTCGCGCGCTGCGGGTCGCCCTGTCCGTGACGGGATCCCAGAGGTCGGGGAGGACGAGCCCGCTGCCCCCGAGCTCCAAGGGCCCGAAGACCTCGCGCCAGAGCGCCCCCGTATCGAACCAATCGCTGTAGTACGCATCGGGGTCGGTCCGTCCGTACTCGTACCGCAGCGACGCCGGCCGGAGGAAACCCGCGGTCTCACGCCCACGGTCGCTCGACCGCGCAACCTCAGTTCCCGTCCGATTCGTGCGGCGAGGTCGGCCCCTCCCGCGCCGAAGGAACCGTCCAGTCCGATGCGGAGCCAGGGGCTGCCGTCCTCGGGTGAGAGGTCCGTGGCGTGGTCAGCCACGGCCGAAGCCAATCGCTCCCAGGTGATCGCTTTGAGTCGCACCGGTCCATCTTCGACCACGGCGGCGCTGCCCTGACCTCCTGCCGTGCCCCGGGAGGTGGCCGTCGGCCCCTACTCGTTGAACCAGTTCGGCGCCGCGGTGTTCACCGCGAGGGGGCTGCCGTGGGGCAGCAGATACGTCACGTACAGCACCACCGGCACGCTCCCCGTGTTCCGTCCGATGTGGCGGTGCTCCGGCCCGGACGGTTCTATGAACACCGAGCCCGCGGGAGTGACTTCGACCGAGCGGTCCTGAAGCGTACGGGTCAGGGTGCCCGAGGTGACGACGGTGAGCAGTTGCCCGTGGTGGTAGTGCCATCCGGTGGAGCCGCCCGGGGCGATCGTGATCGTCCGCATGATCACGTCAGTTCGCCCCGCGGCCCTGAGCTTCACGGTCCCTTGGGAGACTCCGTGGGCGAGCACCGTGCCCGTGGCACCACAACCGGATGCGGTGTTCGCCACGGACGGTGACGCGGTGACAAGTGCGGTGCTTCGGCTTCCGCCCATCACCATCGCACCGCCAGTCCTTCCATGACGCCCAGCGCTCGCCAGCCTGTCCTCGAACCCCATGAAAGCCTCCAACTCCTCTACCCGGGAAGATGTGGCCGTGCGCACCCGTCCACCCGGGTGTCTCGCCAAAACGACGTCACGCCATTCGAGAAGGGACCGTCCGAAGAGGACGCGTGTCAGCAATGGGGGCACGGATTGGTCATCAGGCCCTGGCCAGCACGAACAGCCGGAAAAGGAGCGGGTCCGAAGGCGTAGCCGGCCTTCGGACCCTTGGTTTCCGCCCATCTTGCACGCCGGCGCATTGAAGAACCCGAGTCAGTCATTATGTCGTCGCGTCCTGCCTTTGGACCACCGCACATCGAGCTGCGCGGACCGGACTTGAACCGGTACTTCGACGACCGAGGGCTCGGGCCCGGTCGATCCGACGATCGGCGGAGAATGCTGAAGCTAGAGGAATAATCTGAGTCTGACGGCGGCTGCCTCTACCGGACTTGGGCTACCGCGACCCGTACACGAGTGTCGCGGGGAGGATTTGAACCTCCACTGGAACCGCACGATCACGACAAGCCTCAGTTTCAGCTTGCGCTCCTCGCGCACCCCGTCCGCTCAGCAGCGGACGGGGAGTCAACAAGACTACCCGCTCAACCGAACAGATAGCCGAAAACTGCGTCACCCACCCTCTGGTCGGTGACATCGGCGCCATTGGCCTCCTCGCGGGCGAACTTCACCGCCTGCTGCAACTTCTCCACGCGCTCCAGCAGTTCGTTGACGCGCCGCGCGGGAAGGGCACCGGAGAACTTCACCGTGGTCCAGTAGCCGACCGGAATGTCCTCGTAGTACACCTCGACCTGCGCCGGGTGCTTCTCGGTCGCCTCCGCCTTCACATGGTTGCGCGGGACCTTCTTCGTACGCACCGTGCGGACGACTTCCGTCTTCCAAGCGTCCGTCGAAGGATCCTGCGTCCAGGACTCGGACGCATCGAGGACGGGCAGCTTGCGCACGAAGCCGTTGATGTCCGTGAGCTGCTTCTCCAGGAAGAGCAGATACGAAACGGGTACGTCGCCCACGAGCACCCGACCATCCACGGACACGTCCGCGCGGGCGGTGCAGTTGGCCCAGTCCTTAGTGGCGGTCACATCGAAGAGTCGGGACAGCGTCTTCGCCGTCTCGCCCAGCACGTCCTCGGCCTTGACCTGCACCCTCGTCGACTCGGGCGGCAGTTGCTCACCCTCCTCGTCCTTCGGCTGGTAGGTACGCGAGATGCCGGCGAGCAGCGCAGGTTTCTGAAGCCCGTGATGGGCGGCGGTCAGGTCCTGATGGGTCTTGGACTTGACGCCCTTCTCCACTGCGATGATCTGGTTTAGTTTCGCCACGTCGATCAAGCTATCAAGACCATCTTGTGGGCTCGACCGATTAATGCGATCCCTGTCGGATCATCATCTTCCGATCGCTCTCCGGACCGTCGCCCCGGGGTTGCACGACCTCTCACCCTTCAACGTCCCTTGGGGAGCAAGCACCATGGAGACAGCCGTCATCGCGGTCATCGGCACGCTGCTCGGCTCGATGGTCACCCACGTCTTCCAGCGCCGTACGACAGAGCTCACGGCGGAACTGACCCGCGCCGAGCAACTGCGCCAGGAGCGGATCTCGGCCTACAGCGCCTTCGCCGGAGCGCTGGTGGACTACAGGAGGGGGCAGAACGACCGCTGGCACCGCGCCCAGGAGACCCCGGGCAGTTCGACGGCTGAAGAGGCCCGGATCGACTCGTACCGGTTGCGCTCCAGCGCCCATCAGGCGTGGATCAGGGTGCAATTGGTGTGTGACGACCCCAAGGCGCTGGAGTTGGCGGCTGCTGCCTTCGAAGTGACCAATTGCATGCATGAGGCACCCGATGAGGATGACCGCTCACAGCGGTCGGAGCAGGCCCGCGAGACCCTGTCGGAGTTCATCGGAGCTGCCGCCCCAAGTGTTCGTTGAACGCGCGGCGTCGGGCCCGTCCGCATCGGACGCGGTCGAGAGCCACGCCCTCCCGATGGCCGGTCGTGCGCCGCCATGGGGAGGAGCGCTGGCACTTCCCTGCCGCGGTGAAAGGGCCTTTCAGGCCCCCGTGCGGCGGGCCCGGTGGAAGAGCACGGCTCCACCGAGCATCAGGGCTGCGCCCACGGGCACCGCGTACCCGATCCCGTCGGCGCCGGTCTGGGCCAGGGCGTCGTCCTGGTCGGTGTCCACGGAGATCACGGGCTTGTTGGGCTTCTCGACAGTCCGGGTGATCGGCTTCTCCACCGGCTTGGTCGGCGGGGTGACCGGCTTCTCCACCACGGGCGGGGGCTTGGGGCCCGTGGGCTCGGAGGGCCCGTTGACCGAGGTGTTGCCGAGGGCGGGGTTGCCGATGCCCACGACGTTCAGGGAGTTGCCGCTGACGTTGACCGGAAGATCGATCGGCAGCTGGATGCCGTTGCCAGAGATCACACCCGGGGAGCCCGCGACGGTCCCGTTGGCAACAGCGCCGCCAGGACCGTTCTGGCTGCCCACGCCCTGGCCGTTGCCGGAGGTCTGGCCGCCCGGAGCCGTGGTACCGGTCTGAGCGGACCCGCCGGAGGTGTTCGCGCAGGTGTTGCCCGCGGCCGGGTTGAGCAGCCCGACCACGTTGACCGTGTTCCCGCAGACGCTGACGGGGACGTGGATCGGGAGCTGGATCGTGTTGCCCGCGATCACGCCCGGGGAGCCGACCGCCCCGCCATTGGCGGTCGAGTCAGCGTGTGCGTGTCCCGCCAACGCCAGCGCGCCGCCCGTGAGCATCACGGTGGCGAGCCCCTTTCGATGAAGCTGCCTCATCGGATCCTGCCTTCAGGAGAACTTCTCGGGCACTCGCCCGCATCCCGGACAACGATGCTCAAAGGCCGTTCGGATCCGGACCCCTGCTCCTTTCACCCCATCGAGTGTGCGCCTGTTCGAACCGGCCTTCCGCCGTCCGACACGGCCGCCCCTCCGCGCTCCGCGTGTTCGTTCCTCGCTCCTGAACCCCCGGTTCCGCCGCCGCGTCCAGCCGCCTCCACCGGCCTGACCTGTACAAAGAGAAAGGAACGAGTACGCAGGGCGACCAACGGGAGGTCAGAAGCGGACCGGGAGCGCCAACAGCCCCCGGGCACGGATCGACGGTCTCCACTTCAGGGAACTCTCGTCGATGTCGAGTGCCAGCCGGGGGAAACGCTCCAGCAGTGCGGTGAGTGCGATCTCCGTCTCCAGCCGGGCCAGATGGGCACCGAGGCAGTGGTGGAGCCCGTGGCCGAGGGCGAGATGGCCTTGGGCGTCGCGATCGAGGTCGAGTCGGTCGGGGTCGGGAAAGCGGCTGGGATCTCGATTGGCCGCCGCCAGGGAGAGCATGACCGTCTCGCCCGCCGGTACGGTCACTGAGCCGATCGTCAGATCGGCCACGGGAAAGCGGCGGATGGCCAGCAGCGCAGGCCCTTCGTAGCGCATGAACTCGTCGACCGCCGCGGCGGTCTTGGCAGGGTTCTGCCGCAGTTCCGTCCGTGGCCGGGGATCGCGGAGCAGGGCGAGCACCGCGGTACCGATGAGTTGGACTGTGTTCTCGTATCCGACGAAGAGGATGAGGAACGCGAGCGAGGTCAACTCGTCCTCGCTGAGACGGTCGCTGCCGTCAGGCCCCGGTTCGTCCCGGACCGCGATCAGTGCGGAGAGGAGATCGTCGGCGGGCTCTCGGCGCTTGTGCGCCAGCAGGTCCCGAACATAGGTGTTCAGTTGCCCCACGGCCTCCTTGGCGGCGTCGGGGCGGGCAGGATCGGGCAGCAGCAGGGCGTCCGTCCAGGCCCGGAAGTCGTGCCGAGCCTGTCGGGGCACGCCGAGCAGTTCGCAGATGGCGTTGATGGGGAGCGGGGCGGCGTAGGACGCGATCAGCTCCGTCCGGCCGTCGGCCGCGATCCCGTCGAGGAGTTCGTCGGCGATGCGTCGGATCGGCTCCCTCAACTGCTCGATGCGCCGGGCCGTGAACGTCTTGGTGACCAGCCGTCGGATGCGGGTGTGATCCGGCGCGTCCATGTTGAGCAGATTGGCGTCGAGCGCGGGAGGCAGCCGAAAGCCGCGGTACCCACCGGGGGTTCCGTTCCGCTTGTCCAGGGACAAGAGGGGGTTGGCGAGCGCCTCGCGCACGTCCTCGTAGCGGGTGACGATCCAGATGGGCAGTCCGTCCGGGCCTACGGTCCGATGGACCGGTGTGGTCTCCCTGAGCCGGTCGTAGACGAGGTAGGAACGGGTCAGGAACTCGTGCGTCAGATCGTCCAGGGCCATGGAACCACCCTAGGGACCGTGGATGGGCACGTCCGACGGTCGAGTCGGGCAAGCCCGATGAGCCACTAGATCGCGCCATCTGCGGCCGGATGTACGAGGCGGCACCAGACGGGCAGTACCGGCTGCGGCCTCTCCTGCGTGCCGAGCGCCATCCACTTCTCCGGACTCTCAAGGAGGCGAAGCCCGTCTTGGCGTCCACCGCGGGTGCGTCCGCGGTGGTCAGCCATACGCGGCCCAGATCATAGGACGCAAGATGCTCGCAGACGGCAACAAGCAGGGCGTGTCCGAGGCCCTTCCTCGGTTACCACGAGCGATCGGCTTCCGGAGCGGACTCAGGTCCCCAGCAGGGCGTTGAGCACCTCGACCGGGTCGGAATGCGGTGTCCCTCGTGGCCACCAGTCGTCGCGGCCTGCGTCGGACTCATATCCGTACCAGAGGCCGTCCCGACCGTATCTGAGCTGGAGCGAAGGGGTGGACAGATGGTTGCCACGGGGACGGAAGTCCGGAAATCCGGCAGTCGTCAGGGCCGGTCTCGCCCGATCGAAGGGGCCGGCAGGCGGATCCCAAAGGGACTCCAGCACGGTCAGCGCGGACGAACCGCCCTGCCGCCAGGCTGCAACCGCCCGAGCGATGGTCGTGGGGGTCCGGCCCGTGGCTGCGGCCAGTTCTCGGTACAGGACACGGGAGGACGCCGTGAGCCCCGAGCCGGGGTGGGCGGCGGCGAGACGAACCGCGTCCTGCCATGGAGTCAGGGGCGCGATGGGATCGAGGCCCGTGGTGAGCAGGGCATGGGCACGCGCGGCGGCTTCGGTGGCGAGCAGGTCCAGCGCGAGGGGATCGGGTGCGCCGGGGCCCTGGGGGTACGCGGGTGGCCGACCGGGCGCTGCGGGAAACGGGAAGGGCGGCGGGAGCACGGGAAGGGGGCGTCGCGCCAGCGCCTCCTGAACGTCGACCGTGGGGAGCGGGGCGACCTCTGTGGTCCGCTGCGCAGCGGACCGGGTGGCGTTGCGTTGGGAAATGGCCGCCAGGAGTTCGCGCTCGCCCATGCCCCGCATCAGGAAGAGCACCAGCGGGTCTTGGTCGAGGAGGCGTCCGGTCTGGTAGCAGAGTGCGGCGGCGTGCTTGCAGGGGAAGCCGTCGTCAGGGCAGGAGCAGTCGGGGATCAGATCGCCGGCCGCCGGGAGGAGGTCCACGATGGAAGCGAGGGCGTGCGGCACGTCCTTGTCGAGGAGCGCGGCGATGTGTTCGGGGCGGGCTGCCACGGTGGCGAGGAGATCGTCCCATTCGTCGCCGCCTAGTGTGCGGAGGCGGATCTCCGTCCGATAGGGGCGGGGTCGACTGCCGTGGACGTAGGCGGTGACCCGCCCGGGGGTGATCGTGATCGAGTCGACGAGACCTCGGCCCGCGTAGGCACGACCGCGGGTGAGTCTGGCCTGGTCGAGCGCGGTGTCCTCCAGGGCTTCGACCCAGGCGTTGCCCCACCAACTGGAGGCGGTTTCCCCGCCGGTCAGAGGTTCCGGAGCGGGAAAGGTGCGGCGCCGGTCATCGTGCCGTGTCGCCGCCGGTGCGGTTCGTCGTCCTCGCACAGCCCGGAGCTCGTGCACCGGGGCGTGTGGCCCTTGGTGCTCCTGCCGGACGGCAACTCGGGGACGACCGTGGGGAGGGTTCATGCGGGCCTCCGCAGGGAGACGAGATCCGACAACTCGCGATCGGTCAGCTCGGTCAGCGCAGCCTCTCCCGAGCCGAGGACGGCGTCCGCCAGGGCCCTCTTGTCGGCGAGCATGGTCGCGATGCGGTCCTCGACCGTGCCCTCGGCGATCAGCCGATGGACCTGTACGGGCTGTGTCTGACCGATGCGGTAGGCGCGATCGGTGGCTTGTTCCTCGACCGCGGGATTCCACCAGCGGTCGAAGTGGACGACGTGTGCCGCGCGCGTGAGGTTGAGGCCGGTGCCGGCGGCCTTGAGGGAGAGGAGGAACACGGGCACGTCCCCCGACTGGAAGCGGTCGACCATCCTCTCGCGCTCCGCTACGGGCGTTCCGCCGTGCAGGAGTTGGGTTGCGATACCACGGGACGACAGGTGTCGGTCGATCAACCTGGCCATCGTGACGTACTGGGTGAACACCAGCACCGAATCGCCTTCGGCCAGGATCACTTCCAGCAACTCGTCGAGGAGGGCGAGCTTTCCGGAACGCCCGGCGAGCCTGACCGTCCTCCCCGTGCGGTCGCTTCCCTGGTCCGTGACACCGTGGACCGACCCTCCTGTGCGCCCTCGCTCCCCGGAGGTGTCGAGCGGGGGCCTGTGTAGCGGATCTTCCAGGGCATCGACGCCCGCAGGGCCACCCGCGGTGAACTGCGGATCTCCCACCTGTTCGACGACGGAGCGCAGGGCCCGGCGCCGTCCGGGATCCGCGACCTCCGACGGGTCCGCGACGTCCGATGCATCAACCTCCGATGCATCGACGTCCGAGGGGGAGGCACCCGGGCCCGAAGGGCGGCCCGGTACCCGGGCGGACGGGGCAAGGGCTGATGAGCCCTCGCCAGCTGATGCCCCCGAACCCACCGGGCTCAGCGTCCCCAGCGCTCCGGCAGCCGGCCGTGGGCGCACCGGGAGGGCGCCGTCCGGTACGGCAGCCAGGCTGGGCCCTGCGGGGCTCATCATGTCTGCGGAGGTCTTCCCGAGCAGCGCGCGCCTCTCATGCGCCAGGTGGGTGCCCCGGCCCTTCACCCCCTCGTACTCCTTCAGGAACTGAGCGGGGTGGTTGCAGATCTGCTTGAGATCGGTGAGCAGTTTCATCACCAGCCCACGACGCCCGATCCCCTCGGCACCGCCGATCGTGGCCATGGCCTCGCGCACCACGGCCTCGTAGAGCGAAACCTGTTCCCGGGTGAGGGCGACGGGGTGGTCCGACTCGGTCTTGGGGGGAAGTTCGGGAACGATGCCGGGATCCGACTTCTTCCGGCGCAGGAGGAAGGGTCGAACCAGTCGGGACAGCCGCTCGGCCGCCTCGTCGTCCTCGCCGAGCTCCACCAATCTGGCGTGCCGTGCCCGGAATGCCTTCAGCGGTCCGAGGAGCCCCGGGGTGGTCCAGTCCAGCAGTGCCCAGAGCTCGGAGAGGTTGTTCTCCACCGGAGTGCCGGTGAGCGCGACCCGGGCGGGTGCAGGAATGGTGCGGAGCGCCTTGGCGGTCGCCGAGAAGGGGTTCTTGACGTGCTGTGCCTCGTCGGCGACCACCATCGACCAAGGATGCGAGGCGAGTTGTTCGGCGCTGGAGCGCATCGTGCCGTAGGTGGTCAAAACGAATCCGCCTGCCACGCCGTCCAGCGTGCGACCGGCACCGTGAAAGCGACGGACCGGGATACCGGGGGCGAAGCGGGCGATCTCGCGCTGCCAGTTGCCGAGGAGCGAAGCGGGGCATACGACCAGCGTCGGCTCGGTCCGGTTGCGATGCAGATGGAGTGCGATGAGCGTCACGGTCTTGCCGAGGCCCATGTCGTCGGCGAGGCAGCCGCCGAGCCCGAGGGATGTCATCAGGTCCAACCAGGCCAGCCCCCGCTGTTGGTAGTCACGCAAGGTCGCTGCGAGGCCCGCGGGCGGCGCCACGGGTGCGGGACCGGTACCGAGTCGGTCACGCAGGGCTGCCAAGGTCCCGGTGGGTACGGCCGCCACGGACTCGCCGTCCACCTCGGCGGTCCCGGTGAGCGCCACGACCAACGCGTCGATGGGCTCCAACAGCCCCAACTCGCGTTTGCGCGCCTTCCGTACGAGGTCCGGATCGATCACCACCCACCGGTCCCTCAACCGGACCATCGGACGGTGCGCCTCGGCGAGGAGGTCCATCTCATGATCGGTGAGCGGATCTCCGTCCAGGGCGAGTTGCCAGTTGAACGAGAGGAGTTGCGCACTGTCGAAGAAGGGGGTGCCGTCCGTGGCCGATCCCGGAGCCGGTCGCACGACGGCGGTGGCCGACAGCGAGCGCGCCAACTCTCGGGGCCAGTGCACGACCACCCCGGCAGCGGCGAGTTTCTGAGCGCCGGGACCGAGCAGTTCGTAGAGCTCGTCCTCCTCAAGGGTCAGCACATCGGGCACGTCGCGTTCCAGCAGCCGGGCGAGGGGCGGCCAGACCCTCGCCGCCCGACGCACGGCGAGAACGGCATCGATCTCGGCCCTCGGCCCGAACTGTGGGGATCCGCCGCCCGCCCAGAGCCGATCGGCATCCACCACGAGGGTGGGGTCGGCGAGGCTGTGCACCTGGACGACGGCCGCCGCGGCACCCTTGCGCTGCTCTTCCCCCTCTGCTGCCGTGTCGAACAGCTCGAAGGAGGAGAGGTCGAGTCGGAGCGACACCCGTACGCCGGCGTCCATCCCCTGGGCGGCCTCCGCCGCCCAGGCACGGGTGTGGGGCAGCCACTGCGGCACCTGGGCTGCGAAGGGGGCGCCCACCGCCCAGGCTGCGGCGGGAGTCCGTGGCAGGGCGTCGGCCGTCGCATCGAAGAACGCTCTGATCAGCGCCTCGGGCTCGGGCAGGGCGGTGTCCGCGTGGGTGACTGCCGGTGTCGCGTACGCCTCGTAGGGCATGGCGGCGGCGATCGCCCGCAACTGGGCGATGTCATGGGCGTCGAGCGGCCCTGCTCGCCATGCGTCGTGATCGGCCGGCGTCAGACCGGGGAGGAACTTGCCACTTGCGACGAGGTGCAGCGCGTGCAGGGCTGCTGCTCCCCAGCAAGCGGCGGCGGGATGTGCGGACGGGTGCGAGCGGGCGCGGACCAGCAGGGGTAGCGCATCGACCACCGGCAGGACCACGGCAGGGACGGTTCGAACGGAAGGGCGTCGATCATCGTTCGGGAGGCCTTCGGCGGACTCGGCGGCCGGCAACACGACGGCGATCTCGTCGGATGCCCCTTCCAGCCGGTGCCCCTCGGGGGACCAGAAGGCGACCTTGCCCTCGCGCGGGAGCTCCGCCGGAAGGAAGACGGCTGCGCAGAACGCCGCGGGGTCCTCGGAGTCGGACGGATGCGCGCGCTCCGTCGTCGGAACCTTCGTAGGAAGCTGCATGGGTCACCCCCCTCCACCGATGTGGTGTCTTGGCGCTGATTCATCACTGACCACGACCATACGGGTGGGGTCTGACATTGCCGCTGAGCCACTGCATACCAGCAGCTCAGACCGGTTCCGCGGAGGTTCGAAGTGATACGTCGATTCGCTGACCCCGAGAACACGGTCCCGGCGCCGCAACCGACCCGGCCGCGTAGGAGAAGCACACTGCCAGGAGAGGGCGGTCCCGCCGCACGTACCTCTTCGACCCGCAGGCCGCACTGCCCCCGACCTCTCCCGCATCGCCCCGTCCGTGTCGCCCGTGCAGGGAACGGGCGGCACGGACGGGAGTCCGTGATCCTCGACGGCGCTCATGCGGCCGGCGGCCGGTCCCCTCCTCGTGAAGCCGCCGACGCCATGGGGCGCACCCCACCGGTAGTGGCCCGTGGGGTCTCGCGGGTGCCATCGGGGTGCCGCGCCTGACGGCCCTTCGTGGCTGTCGGCGGCGTGTCTTCGAAGGTGTCGGAGACCATGGGCGGCGTGTCCTCGGAGGCGTCGCCCTCGTGATCAACAAGGGATTCAGATTGGTCCCCCGGGCCGCTGCCCGACGGGAGCTGCCGCTCCATCTGCGACGGTTGTGGCTGTTGGGCCCGCTCCAGGAAGCGGAGCAGTTCGACCGGGAAGGGGAGCACCAGCGTGGAGTTCTTCTCCGCGGCCACGGCGACCACCGTCTGCAGCAGACGCAACTGGAGGGCCGCCGGCTCCTTCGACATCACGCCCGCCGCCGCTGCCAATTTCTTCGATGCCTGGAGCTCGGCATCCGCGTTGATCACCCGCGCACGGCGTTCACGGTCCGCCTCTGCCTGTCGCGCCATGGACCGCTTCATGGCCTCGGGCAGGGACACATCCTTGATCTCGACCCGGTCGATCTGCACGCCCCAGCCCATCGCAGGGCTGTCGATCATCAGTTCAAGCCCCTGGTTGAGCTTCTCCCGGTTGGAGAGGAGATCATCCAGATCGCTCTTGCCGATGATCGACCGCAGGGAGGTCTGGGCCATCTGGGAGACCGCGAAGCGGTAGTCCTCGACCTCGACGATGGCGTTCGCGGGATCGACGACTCGGAAGTAGACGACGGCGTCAACACGAACCGTGACGTTGTCGCGGGTGATGCCCTCCTGTGCGGGTACCGGCAGGGTCACCACCTGCATGTTGACCTTCCGCAGCCGATCCATGGCCGGAACGATCATGGTGAATCCGGGCCCCTTAATCCCACCTCGCAGTCGCCCCAGGCGGAACACCACGCCCCGCTCGTACTGCTTGACCACGCGCGCCGCCGCCATCGTGTAAAGCACCAGAGCGGATGCGATGGCCACCGCCGCTATCACCAGTTCCTCGACCATCAGGGCACCCCCTTCCGTCCGAGCTACGCCCACTGTTCACGATATGCCCGATGTGCCCGATAAAGCGAAAATCTTCCTAGGTGCTGGATACCCATGACAGCGCGGCCACCGCCCTTTCAGCGGCCGACTCCTACAGGACGCACAGACCCGCAGCGGAGAGCTACGGACAGCGGTCGACTCGTCGCCGAGGGCGAGCCGATCGCGTACCTGCGCGCCGCTCTCGGTCGGACGGACGAACGCCGAGGAGATCCTCCATGTGCGAGGAATTCCGCGGACGAACGCCCTCGCAACCACAGATTCAAGCCGCCCTTTCAGACCGGACGAAGAGACGAGAAATGGGTGCATCCTGGAGGAGGAGATGTATGAGCCATGCGCACCGGCAGTGAACCGCTCACCGCCCGCAGCGCGCTGCGGGCACGGTTCTGGCTGAGCGTATGGGGATTCCTCTGGTCCGCCGCGGGTGCGGTCGCCTTCGGCCTGACGGGGCATCCCGGTTGGACCGCGGCCTTCGGAGCGCTCCTGGTGATCGTGACGATCGACCTAAGCATGATCGTCCACCACATCCATCAGGGCCCGCACTACCAGCCGGGCAAGGACGTGCCCCCGTACGAACCCGTCCATGGAGAAGGCCACCCGAAGCCGCGACCGCAGGCGCGCCCACGGCCCCGCCCCTAGACGACCCGGACGTCAGCCCTGTGCGTCGAAGCGGGCGGCCTTCAAGTACTCCGGCTTGGGATCGAGCGCGGCAGCCAATCGAAAGTGCCGTCTGGCCTGCTCGGGACGGCCCGAGCGCTCGAACGTACGCGCCAGGGCGAAGTGCGCGAAGGCATTGTCGGGTTCGCGTTCCAGCACCAGCTCGAATTCGAGCTCGGCAGCCCGCAACTGGGCCGCGGCGAAGAACGCGCGAGCACGCAGCAGCCGAGCGGCGGTGTTCTCGGGATGGGCGGCGATGACCGAGTCCAGGAGCTTCACGGCGCCACGCGGATCCCTCGCCGCGAGCAGCTGCTCAGCTGCGCGGAAGTCGATGACGTGTGTATCCGGGTTGCTGTTGGGCACGGCAACATCCTTCCCATGACTGACCGGTTCCAACACCACGACCCTTGGCGGTATTCCGATGATCGCCAGCAGCGGTGGAGTCGCGCTGGACGAAAGCGCATGACGCCCGAAGTCGCCCTTCACGGCTCCCGAGACGCCGGAGCGTGGACGAGCCCCTGGTCAGCCGGCCACGGCATGGATCAGGACGGCAGCGGCAAGCCCCAGGCCGATGGCCAGCAACACGACTCCCGCGGCGATGAGCGCCCGGTCGAGTCCTCTGCGCTGGTACCCGTCAATGACCACGTCGTGGGGATCGGTCGGGTCGTACCAGAGCCTGACGCTGTCGGTCGCCGCATCGAGCACCACGGGAGATACGATCTCGACGACCCTGCCGTCCAGCGTCTCGTAGGCCAGCAAGGGACGGAGGGCACCGCGCGGTGGCGGCTTGACCAGCGCGAGGGCGAAGTAACAGGAGCCGACGATACGGCGGGTGTGGCGCAGACCGTGCGCCCCGGCTAGCACCACCACGAGTCCTGCCATGGCCGTGAAGACGGCGAAGATGGGCTCCACATCGCCGAGGTTAGGCAGATGGGGGCGACTCGCCAAGACGGGTTGACGCAGACCTGACGCGGAGCGGCGGAAAAATCACACCGGTCTGACGCAAGCCCTAGCGTCGGGCGGCGCGCTCCTCCAGTTCGTCCCACACGGCACGCACTTGGGGCTCCAGGGCCGACAAGGGCCCGTCGTTGTCGATCACTAGATCGGCGATGGCACGCCTCTCCTCGCGGGTGGCCTGCGCCGCCATGCGCGCACGTGCCTCAGAATCGGTCATTCCACGTCCTTGGACCAACCGCTTCAACTGGGTCTCGGCCGTGGCATCCACGACGATGACCAGGTCGTACAGCGGAGCCAGTCCGTTCTCGGTGAGGAGGGGAACGTCGTGCACCACCACCGCATCGGGAGCTGCAGCCTCCTCCAACTCGTGCGAGCGTGCCCTGACCAGGGGATGCACGATGGCGTTGAGGGCGGCGAGTCGCTCGGCGTCGGCGAAGACGATCGATCCGAGCTTCGGTCGGTCCAATGCACCATCGGCGCCCAGCACGCCCGGGCCGAAGGTCTCGACGATGGCAGCGAGGCCGGGAGTTCCGGGTTCGACCACCTCACGAGCGATGCGATCGGCATCGATCAACACCGCCCCGTAGGAGGTCAGCAGTCGGGAGACTTCACTCTTGCCGGCGCCGATTCCACCGGTCAGGCCCACGGACAGCATGGCCAGCAGCCTAGCCCCTGGAGAAACGGGGCGGTACAACGACCCCGGTGAGCCCGCTCGGCCCCGGTGGCCGAGCCACCGGGGCCGAGCGCGTGCGGCTAGCCGTCGCCCTCGCGCTCCGCGAGGAAGCGCTCGAATTCCAACCCGATCTCGTCCGCGGACGGCAGGTCCACGGGCTCGGCCACCAGATTGCCTCGGGTCTCGGCGCCCGCCATGGCGTCGTACTGGTGCTCAAGGCCCTGGACCAAGCCGACGAGTTCTTCGTCGCCCTCGCCGATCTGGCGCTCGATCTCGTTCTGGGTGCGATGGGCTTCGGTGCGCAGGGTGTGGGCGACACCCGGCAGCACGAGCCCGGTGGCCGCGGTGATCGCTTCGAGTGCGGTCAGCGCCGCATCCGGATACGAGGAGCGGGCCACGTAGTGCGGTACGTGCGCGGCCACGCCCAGTACGTCCTGACCGGCTTCCATCAGCCGGAACTCGATGAGGGACTCCGCGCTGCCCGGAACCTGGGCCTCGTCGAAGGGGCTGCGGTGGCCGGGCATCAGATCTGTGCGGTTACCGTGCGGCGTGAGACCGACCGGGCGGGTGTGCGGTACGCCCATGGGGATGCCGTGGAAGTTGACCGACAGCCGCACTCCGAGGCGCTCGACGATCTGGGCGACAGCTGCAGCGAACCGCTCCCACTCCACGTCGGGCTCGGGTCCGGAGAGCAGGAGGAACGGCGCCCCCGTGGCGTCCTGGACGAGATTCACCTCGATGGTGGGAGTCTCGTATGCGGTCCACCGATCGCGGCGGAAGGTCAGCAGCGGGCGCCGGGCCCGGTAGTCCACCAGCTTGTCGTGATCGAAGCGAGCCACGACCTGGTGCGGCAGCGAGTCGAGGATGTTGCCGACGATCTGGTCGCCCGTCTCCCCCGCATCGATGTATCCGTCGAAGTGGTACAGCATGACCAGACCCGCCGACTCCTGCGCGAGCGCCATATCGACGACCGCGAGGCCTTTGGGCTCCCATTCGTACAATCCCTGGGGATCAAGCACGGTTACCGCTCCTCCTCGTCTCCGTAGACAAGAACACACGGTCTGGCACGGGCATTCCCCGCTCAGGGCGCGAACACTCCGTCGCAGGAGCGGAATTCGAGAGGGAGCGGGGAGTTCACATACGACGAGGCCCGCTCCGGAAGGAGCGGGCCTCGCTGTTCAGCTATCCCTCAGCAGGTGCCGAGCGTCAGCTCTGGCCTCCGGCCAGCTTCTCACGCAGGGCGGCGAGCGCCTCGTCCGACGCCAGGGCGCCGGAGTTGTCGTCCGACTCCGAGGAGTAGGAACCGCTGGCGGGCGCGGCGGCCGGAGCGGCGGTGCCACCCTCGGCAGCAGCGGCCTCGTCGGCCTCGCGGGACTTGATGACCTGAGCCTGGTGCTGCTCGAAGCGCTGCTGCGCCTCGGCGTACTGGGTCTCCCACGCCTCGCGCTGCGTGTCGAACTCCGGCAGCCAGTCGTTGGTCTCCGGGTCGAAGCCCTCGGGGTAGATGTAGTTGCCCTGGTCGTCGTACGACGCGGCCATGCCGTACAGCGTCGGGTCGAACTCGACCGAGGCCGGGTCAGCACCGAAGGACTCGTTGGCCTGCTTCAGCGAGAGGCTGATGCGACGGCGCTCAAGGTCGATGTCGATGACCTTGACGAAGATCTCGTCGTTGACCTGGACGACCTGCTCCGGGATCTCCACGTGGCGCTCGGCCAGCTCGGAGATGTGGACCAGGCCCTCGATGCCCTCGTCGACGCGCACGAACGCACCGAACGGAACCAGCTTGGTGACCTTGCCGGGAACGACCTGGCCGATCTGGTGCGTACGGGCGAACTGCTGCCACGGGTCTTCCTGCGTCGCCTTGAGCGACAGGGAGACGCGCTCGCGGTCCATGTCGACGTCGAGAACCTCGACGGTGACTTCCTGGCCGACCTCGACAACCTCGGAGGGGTGGTCGATGTGCTTCCAGGAGAGCTCGGAGACGTGGACCAGACCGTCGACGCCACCCAGGTCCACGAAGGCACCGAAGTTGACGATCGAGGACACGACGCCGGAGCGGACCTGCCCCTTCTGGAGGGTGGTGAGGAACGTCTGGCGAACCTCGGACTGGGTCTGCTCAAGCCAGGCACGGCGGGACAGGACCACGTTGTTGCGGTTCTTGTCCAGCTCGATGATCTTGGCCTCAAGCTCCTTGCCAACGTACGGCTGGAGGTCGCGGACGCGACGCATCTCGACCAGGGAGGCCGGGAGGAAGCCACGGAGGCCGATGTCGAGGATGAGACCACCCTTGACGACCTCGATGACGGTACCGGTGACGATCCCGTCTTCTTCCTTGATCTTCTCGATGGTGCCCCAGGCACGCTCGTACTGGGCGCGCTTCTTCGAGAGGATCAGGCGGCCTTCCTTGTCCTCCTTCTGGAGAACAAGGGCCTCGATCTCGTCGCCGACCTTGACGACCTCATTGGGGTCAACATCGTGCTTGATCGAGAGCTCGCGGCTCGGGATCACACCTTCGGTCTTGTAACCGATGTCGAGCAGGACCTCGTCCCGGTCGACCTTCACGATGACGCCGTCGACGATGTCGCCGTCGTTGAAGTACTTGATCGTCTCGTCGATCGCGGCGAGGAAGGCTTCCTCGTTACCGATGTCGTTGACCGCTACCTGCGGAGTGGCGGTGGTCTCGGTGCTGCTCGTCATGTGGGAAAGGGCTCCGGTGCGGACATTGAAGTCGTAGGTACTGCTACGCCGTGAGCCCGTATCGCAGCTGCAAGAAGCCGGACAGCTTAGGAAACGCCTATCCCATGAGTGTCTGAGCGTCCGCGAAGTCATGGAGACTTCGAAGACGACCCGCATGGAGGCGCCTCGTGAACCGAGGGGACATACATACAGATGCGAGCGCGGCCTGCTCTGTCTGAGGCACGCAGGCCCGCAGCGCAACTTGTAGCATACGGGGGCAGCCGGAGCCGGTCAATGCGCGAAGGCGCACACCCGGGGCGGATCACCGCATACCCGGCACAACTAATGTTTGCAGAGGCCACGATGGCCGTCATCGGTCCGCCGAACGCAAACCACAACGACGGTGAAGATGATCCAGCATCCTCAAGACCCTACGGAATCCGCACGCCCCGGGGCTCTCCGTGAACCCGCGCCTGCCCATGAGCTCGAACCCGAGGCGACCAGGCGTGTCGCGGACGCCACGGAGAGCAGTCGGGCCAGTCGGAGCTGGTGGGACCGCAACGCCGACGAGTACCAGAGCGAGCACGGTTCCTTCCTCGGGGACGACCGCTTCGTGTGGGGTCCGGAAGGGCTCGACGAGGCCGAGGCCGGCCTGCTCGGTCCCGCGGAGGAGCTGAAGGGTCTCGACGTGCTGGAGATCGGGGCCGGCGCGGCGCAGTGCTCGCGCTGGCTGGCCGCCCGTGGTGCGCATCCCGTGGCCTTGGACCTGTCCCACCGACAGCTCCAGCACGCGCTGCGCATCGAGGCGGAGACGGCGGATGCGTCAGGCGTAGCCCCCGCGCTGGTCCAGGCCGACGCAGGGGCACTGCCCTTCCACGACGGTTCGTTCGACCTGGCGTGTTCCGCGTACGGAGCGGTGCCCTTCGTCGCCGACCCGGTGCGGGTGTTCTCCGAGGTACGCAGGGTCCTGCGGCCCGGTGGCCGCTGGGTCTTCTCGGTCACGCACCCGATCCGCTGGGCCTTCCCGGACGAACCGGGGCCCGAGGGGCTCAGCATCAGCGCCTCCTACTTTGACCGCACCCCCTATGTGGAACAGGACGAGCAGGGACGTGCGGTCTACGTGGAGCACCACCGGACGATCGGGGACCGGGTGCGGGACGTGGTCGCCGGCGGTTTTCGCCTGCTGGACCTGGTGGAACCGGAATGGCCCGCCTGGAACGCCCAGGAGTGGGGAGGGTGGTCACCGCTGCGGGGCAGCCTGATCCCGGGGACGGCGATCTTCGTCTGCGAACGGGACTGACGCGATGATCCCGGCACCCGGCACCCCCCTGACGAAGCATTGGTCATATCAACAGATCTAATGTTCGGCCCTGTGGACGGACCGCGGCAGGACACGGTCCGAGGTACGAGACTGGGCGCATGATCCGAACCGACGCACTTGACCGGCTCCCGGTCCGCGAGGCCGTGCCCGACCTGCTGGCCGCTCTCGACGAGCGCGGCACGGCGGTGCTGCACTCGCCGCCGGGCACCGGCAAGACGACCTTGGTGCCCTTGGTCCTCGCCGGTCTGGTCGGCGCGGGTCCCCAACGGCGTGTTCTGGTCGCCGAACCCCGACGGATGGCGGTGCGGGCGGCAGCTCAGCGGATGGCCTGGCTGTTGGGGCAGGAGACGGGGCGTTCGGTCGGGTTCACCGTGCGCGGCCAGCGAAGCGTCGGTCCGTCGACCAGGGTCGAGGTCGTCACCACCGGTGTGTTGCTCCAGCGGCTCCAGCGGAATCCCGAACTCGCCGGGGTCGATGTCGTGCTCATCGACGAGTGCCATGAGCGCCATCTCGATGCCGACACGGCACTGGCCTTCCTGGTGGACGTACGAGCAACACTGCGGCCGGAGCTCAAGCTCATCGCGGCCTCCGCCACGGGAGACACCCCGGCCTGGGCCGACCTGCTCGGCTCGCTGGACGGATCCGGGCCCGCCCCGGTCGTATCGAGCTCGGGTACGGGATTCGGGGTCACCGTGCACTTCGCCCCTCCGCCGGCGGGCATCAGACCGGCGCACGGGACCTGGGTGGACCCCGGACTCCTGCGTCATGTCGCGGGCACCGTGCGGATGGCGCTCGATCGCCATCCGGGTGACGTGCTGTGTTTTCTGCCGGGGACGGGTGAGATCGCCCGGACCGCCGGAATGTTGGACGGGGTGGACGCAGAAGTCCTCCAGTTGCACGGACGCGCGCCCGCGGCAGTGCAGGACGCCGTGCTCAGCGGCAGTGCCGGCCGGCGGCGCGTGGTGCTCGCCACGTCGGTCGCCGAGTCGAGCCTGACCGTGCCGGGCGTGCGCGTGGTCGTCGATTCCGGACTCGCACGCGAGCCGCGCACCGACCACGCTCGCGGTCTCGGTTCGCTGGCGACCGTTCCCGTCTCGATCGCAGCGGCGACGCAGCGAAGGGGTCGAGCCGGCCGCGAAGCCGTCGGCACCGTCTACTGCTGTTGGGCCGAGGCGGACGATCTGCGACGCCCCCGGTTCCCCTCCCCCGAGATCAAGACGGCTGACCTGGCGTCCTTCGCGCTCCGCGTCTCCTGCTGGGGAGACCCCTCGGCAGGAGGTCTCGCGCTGCTCGACGCACCGCCGGCGGGGGCCATGGCCGCGGCCCGGGAGGTGCTCACGGGAGTGGAGGCGGTGGACGCGGCCGGTCGCGCCAACGAGAGGGGCGTTCGGATGTCCCGCATCGGGCTGCATCCGCGCCTTGCCCGAGCCCTCCTGGACGGCGCTCCCACGGTGGGTGCACGACGGGCGGCGGAGATCGTCGCGCTGCTCAGCGAGGAGTCGCCGCGTGAGTACGGGGACGATCTCACGGCGGCCTGGCGTGCGGCACGTCACGGCAGGGACGGTTACGCAGCACGGTGGCGCGCCGAGACCAGACGGCTGTCCTCGTCGCTGTCCGAAGAGTCGGTTGCTCGCAGAGCCTCGTCCGACTCGGCAGCTCCCGAAGTCCCGGCGGGCTCGGAAGTCAGCGTTCCCAAGCCCATCGCGTCCGAGAGCTCTTCGACGGCCCCGACCGACCCCCGTTCGACGGGACTGCTCCTCGATGCTGCCTCAGCCCCAGGGGACGCGTCGATGCGATCCGGCATCAGCGATGACACCGCGGCGGGGCTGATCACTGCACTCGCGTTCCCCGAGAGAGTCGCAAGGGCGCGGGGCGGAGGTGCCTTCCTCATGGCGTCGGGTACGGCAGCGGAGGTCAGAGGCGGTTCCGGGTTGAGCGGAGTGCCCTGGCTGGCAGTGGCCGTAGCGGATCGCCCCATGGCTGCGGCAGCGGCCCGTGTCCGGCTCGCAGCCGTGGTGGAGGAGGACATCGCCCTGTCGGCCGCCGGGCGGCTGTTGAGCGAGGGCGAGGAGGTCCATTGGCACGAGGGTGATGTCGTGGCCCGGAGCGTCAGACGGCTGGGCGCCATCGAACTGGTCGCACGGCCCTTGCGCCATCCCCCCGCCGATCTGGTCCGTACGGCGCTCGTTGACGGACTGCAACGGGAGGGGCTGGGACTGCTGCGCTGGACGAGGGAAGCCCACGATCTGCGCCATCGGCTCGGCTTCCTCCATCGGGAGTTGGGCGCCCCCTGGGCGGACATGGCGGACGAGGCACTGTTGGCCCGGAGCGGAGAATGGCTGGAGCCGGAGTTGTCCCGTGCCAAACGGCGGGCTGACCTCGGTCGCATCCCGGCGCGCGAGGCATTGCAGAGGTTGATGCCGTGGGCGAGCGGCGAAGCGGCCAGGCTGGAGGAGCTCGCACCCGAACGAATCGGTGTGCCGAGCGGCTCCCGCATACGGGTGGAGTACAGCGGCGGCCAGCCGGTGTTGGCGGTGAAGCTCCAGGAGCTGTTCGGGTTGGGCGAGACCCCTTCGGTCGCAGGGGTGCCAGTGCTGCTGCACCTGCTCTCGCCTGCGGGCAGGCCAGCTGCCGTGACTGCTGACCTGACCTCCTTCTGGAAGGAGGGATACCGGTCCGTGCGCGCAGAACTGCGCGGGCGGTATCCCAAGCACCCCTGGCCCTTGGACCCCTTGACCGCGCAACCGACCCGCCACACCAAGGCCCGGTCCGCACGGGACGGGTCGCGGGAACCGTAGAACAGCCGCGGGTCCCGGCACATGGAGGGCACAGGGAGCCGGTAGCCCCTCCACCACCGGGGGCGAAGGGGCTGCCGGCGCGGTGGGCGGTGGCCGGGTCAGCCGGTGGAGGTCCTGGTCGAGGTCGACGAGGGGGATGCAGAGGGGGACTGGGATGGAGAGGAAGCGGATGGGGTGGGGGACGGCGAAGGCGATGCAGTCACCTCAAGCTCGATGGTGATGCTCACCCCGCCGGCCGCGGTCAGCCGCAGCAGGAAGGGGCCGGTCGACTCGTCCGCGAAGACCTTCGGAAGTGTGAGCCTTCCGTCCGCGTCGGTGGTGAGACCGGAGAGGGTACGGAGGGGGTTGCCGTCGGCGCCCTTGAAGTAGGGGCCCTTGTCGTTCTCGATGGCTTCGGCGCCCTCGACGGGCTTGATCATCGTGGCGGTGATCGCCACTCCGGCGGCGCTCGCGCCCTGATGGCCGGCCCTGACAGTGATCTGCTCGGCGAACTCAGAACCGGCAGTGGTCGTCAGAGCCTTGTCGCCGACCCTGGAGAGCTTGTCGGCCACGGGCGCCGTGACCTCGGCGGAGAAGGAGATCGGCTTGAGTTCTCGTCCCACGACACTGGCCCACACGGTGAACCGTCCCGTCTTCGATCCGGCCTTCAGCGTCGGCGCAGCGACGGTGCCATCAGCCCCGGTCGTACGGATGACGCTGGTCCTGCCACCGCTGAAGCGGGCATCGGTGGTCCCGACGATCTCGAAGCGCACATCCTTCTCAGGGGCGCCACGGCCGGCGGCATCGCGCACGCGGACGGTGATCGCCTCGTCGAAGTCGCGCCCTGCGGCAGCGGTCAAGGTGCCGGTGCCCGCATCTTCGATCTTGGTGACGGGCGACTTCCCCGGCGGTGTCGGCGGCTTCGGATTGGGCTTCCCCGGTGGATTGGGGAGCTGCGGCGGCTTCGTGGAGGGCGGAGTCGACGGCTCCTCCTCCCCGGTGCCCGGTCCCTTGGGAGGCTTGGGTCCGGGCCTCTCCGAGCTGGGCGGCGTGATCGGAGGCGTGATGCCGGGCGATTCCCCGCCGGGTATGGAGCCCGGCTCGGTTCCCGGGCTGTCGGGGATGGTGGACCCGGGCAGCACGCCTTCGCCGTCGGGAACCTCGTGCGTACCGTTCTTGTAGTACTCGAACCAGGAGAGGACCGTACGGAGGTACTCCCGGGAGTGGTTGTAGCCGAGGATGGCCTGGTCCAGGTCCTGCTTGACCGTCAGGTCCCTGCTGCCCGCGCAGAGGTAGCGGCCTGCGGCCAGGGCGGCGTCATAGATGTTGTTGGGGTCCTTGAGCCCGTCACCGTTGGCGTCCTGCCCCCAGGTCGCCCAGGTGGTGGGGATGAACTGCATCGGGCCGACGGCGCGGTCGTAGACGGTGTCACCGTCGTGTGCGCCGTTGTCGGAGTCGGGGATGTTGGCGAAGCCGACACCGTTGAGGACGGGTCCGCGGATCGGGGCGAGCGTGGTGCCCTGGGCATCCACCCGACCGCCCCTGGCCTGGCCCGATTCCACCTTCCCGATGGCGGCGAGGAGTTGCCAGGGCACCTTGCAGCCGGGGTCCGAGCTGGCGATGGTCTGCTCGGCCTGCTTGTAGGCGGCGAGGACCGTGGCCGGGATGCCCGCTTCGGCGGGGCCGGTGATGACCGGAAGGTCCGTTGATGTACCGGGCTTCCCCGGGGTCGTCAGGGGCGGCAAGTCCGTGTGATACGGAGAGTTACCGGTAACGGGCGTACCGGGGGGTGGCGTTGCGTCGGACGCGCTCTGGCCACTGCCGCGGGCCGAGCCGTCACCCGTCCCCGAGGGGGTGACTCCCGGTGCCTGCGAAGCGGAGAGTGCCGCGACGGCGGCGGCGGCGACCGCGGTGCTCGTCGCCCCTCTGCGCAGCCGTCGGCCGATGTGCGCTGCCATACGTCTGTTCCCTCCCGAAAGCGACGCCCCCGCGCTCCCCAGTGCGATTAAATGCAATACTCACGCGACCCTACGGCAACTAAAGGCTCGACAACACCGGGCCTTGACCTGCATTCACCAGTTCGCCACCTCCGCATCGCCAGGTGTCCAAACTCGTCACCTCGCACGGACAGAACGGCGATGGTCGGGGGTTCGTCCTCGGCGATCACCGAGGACTCCCATGCCTTTCACGCTCAGCCATGCCGCCGCGGTTCTCCCGGGACTCCGAAGGGACGGCACAGCCCGCGGGCCCTTGGTCACCTCGGCCCTGGTGATGGGTTCCTTCTCACCGGACGTGACCTACTTCGCGGCCTCCGTGGTGCCGAACGCCATGGTCTGGGGGGACTTCACCCATGGACTCATCGGGCTGTTGACCGTCGATGTGGTCCTGACGGCCCTCCTGGTGGCCCTCTGGTGGGTGGTTCGAGACCCCGTGCTCGCCCTGTTGCCCCCGGCCTGGCACTTCCGTGGCCGCGCTTGGCTCACCGGTCCGCCGATCCGGTGGGGACCCTCGTACGTCGTGAGGTTCGCCGTGTCGGCGGTCATCGGTGCGGCCACACACATCTTCTGGGACTCCTTCACCCACGAAGGCCGATGGGGCACGAGGGTGGTGCCGGTGCTGGGTGAGACCTGGGGCGGCTTCGGGGTCCACAAGTTCGCGCAATACGGGTCGTCGGCGATCGCGCTGGTCGTGATCGGGGCGTTCGCCGTGTCCGCGCTGCGTCGACAGTCGGAATGGCCACCGCCCGCGGAGCCGTCTCACTCGGTGTCGCGCTGGCAGCCCTTGGATCGGCCCATCCGTCGCGCGGTCTGTCTGACGCTCCTGGCGTTCGCACTGGGTGGCGCGCTCCAACGATGCTTCGTGCTCTATCAGACGTGGGACGGTGACCTCGCCCCTCTCGATCTGATCCCGACCGCCTGCTTCGGTGCGGGCGCCGGGTGGGCCATCGGCGTACTGCTCTATGCGGCGGTGGCCAGATCGGCTTCAGCAATGCGCGTACCAGGAGCTCGGGCGCACACCGAAACGGTCGAGCGGGCACCCTCCCGTCCTGGCGGAGAACACTGACCGTTTCACCGGGCGGCGCCGATGCGTATGGCGTCGGCACGCCCAATGGGTGCTGTGGGTGCAGTCAGGGAAACCCTGACGGCGCCCGCAGCACCCATCGTTGTGGATCAGTCAGTACGGATCAGTGGGCGGCGGACTCCCAGTCGGCTCCCACACCCACCGAAACGTCCAGCGGAGCGCTCAGGGATGCCGCCGAGGACATCTCTCGACGCACGATCTCCTCCACGGCCGCCCGCTCACCCGGCGAGATCTCCAGCACGATTTCATCGTGGACCTGGAGCAACAGCCGTGAGGACAGCTCTGCTTCCCGCAGCGCCCCGTCGACCTTGAGCATGGCGATCTTGACGATATCGGCCGCGGTGCCCTGGATCGGTGCGTTGAGTGCCATGCGCTCGGCTGCCTCGCGGCGCTGGCGGTTGTCGCTGTTGAGATCAGGCAGATAGCGGCGCCGACCGAGCATGGTGGCGGTGTATCCCGTCGCCCGGGCCTCGTCCACGACGTGGTGGAGGTAGTCGCGGACCCCACCGAAGCGCTCGAAGTAGGTGTCCATCAGCGCCCGGGCCTCGCCAGCTTCGATGTTGAGCTGTTGGGAGAGGCCGAATGCGGAGAGCCCGTAGGCGAGCCCGTACGACATGGCCTTGATCTTGCGGCGCATCTCCGCGTCGACCTCGGAGGTCTTCACGTTGAACACCTGGGAGGCCACGGTGTTGTGGAGGTCCTCGCCGGAGGTGAACGCCTGGAGCAGCCCCTCGTCCTGGGAGAGGTGGGCCATGACCCGCAGCTCGATCTGGCTGTAGTCGGCGGTCATCAGCGACTCGAAGCCCTCGCCGACGACGAAGCCGCGGCGGATGGCTCGGCCTTCATCGGTACGGACTGGGACGTTCTGGAGGTTGGGGTCCGTGGAGGACAGCCGCCCGGTCGCGGCGACGGTCTGGCTGAAGGTCGTGTGGATCCGGCCGTCCGCGGCGACCGTCTTGATCAGACCCTCGACCGTGGACCGCAGTCGTGCCTGCTCGCGATGGCGCAGCATGATGACGGGCAGCTCGTGTTCGGTCTGTGCTGCGAGCCAGGCCAGGGCGTCCGCGTCGGTGGTGTAGCCGGTCTTGGTCTTCTTGGTCTTGGGCAGGTTGAGCTCGCCGAAGAAGACTTCCTGGAGCTGCTTGGGCGAACCGAGGTTGAACTCGTGGCCCACGGCCGCGTGGGCCTCCTTCACCGCCTGCTGGACCGCAGCGGCGAACAACTGCTCCATCGCTTCCAGATGGGCCCGGTCGGCGGCGATGCCATACCGCTCCATACGGGCGAGGAGCAGTGAGGTGGGCAGTTCGACGTCGTGAAGCAGTTCGGTGGCGCCGACTTCGGTCAGCTTCTCCCCGAAGGCGTCGCCCAGATCGAGGATCGCCCGGGCCTGGGCCATGATGGCATCGGCCTCGGCCTGCTCGTCGGTGCCGAAGGCCAACTGGCCGTCCGTTGCGGCTGCCGGGGCCAACTCACGGTGGAGGTACTCGATGGACAGCGCGTCCAAAGCGAAGGACCGGCGGCCGGGCTTCACCAAGTAGGCGGCGAGGGCCGTGTCCATGGAGACACCGGCGAGCTGCCAACCGTGCTCGGGGAAGACCCGCAGCGCGTCCTTGGCATTGTGCAGGACCTTGGAGCGGGACGCGTCGGCGCTCCAGGCGGTGAACGCCTGCTCGTCGGATTCGTCGAGCCGGGTCGGGTCGAACCATGCGGCGCTTCCGTCGGCAGCAGCCAGGGCGACTTCGCTGATGCTGCCCACGCCGAGGGCCCAGCTGGCGACCAGGGCCACACCCAGCGGCTGTGCACCGTGCTGATCGAGCCAGGGGCCGAGCTCACCGGTGGCGAGGACGGAACCGTCGAGCTCCAGGCCGGCAGCGGGCGGAGCCGCTTCTTCCGCAACGGCGCCCGGGTCGACCGCGAGGAGCCGCTCGCGCAGGCTCGGGTTGCGGATCTCCAGGACTTCGAGGAACCCCTTGAGCGCCTCCCTGTCATAGGGGGCGCGCTCCAGTTCTGCGACGGGCCGGGACAACTCGACGTCCCGGACCAGCTCGGTGAGGTGGCGGTTGAGTTTGACGGCCTCCAGATGGTCCCGCAGGGACTGTCCGACCTTGCCCTTCACCTCGTCCGCGCGCTCGACGAGCTCGGCGAAGGACCCGAACTGGTTGATCCACTTGGTGGCGGTCTTCTCGCCGACGCCGGGGATGCCGGGGAGGTTGTCGGAGGGGTCGCCGCGCAGGGCTGCGAAGTCGGGGTACTGGGCGGGGGTCAGTCCGTACTTCTCCTCGACCTTGGCCGGAGTGAAGCGGGTCAACTCGGAGACGCCCTTGGTGGGGTAGAGCACGGTGGTGTGCTCGCTGACGAGTTGGAAGGAGTCCCGGTCGCCGGTGACGATCAGCACGTCGAAGCCGGCGGCCTCGGCCTCCGTGGCCAAGGTGGCGATGACGTCGTCGGCCTCGAAGCCCTCGACGGCGAACCGTACGGCGTTCATCGTGTCGAGGAGCTCGCCGATCAGCTCGACCTGGCCCTTGAACTCGTCCGGGGTGGCCGAGCGGTTCGCCTTGTACTCCGGGAAGTCCTGCGAGCGCCAGGTCTTGCGCGACACGTCGAAGGCCACGGCGAAATGCGTGGGCGCTTCGTCGCGCAGCGTGTTCGCCAGCATGGAGGCGAAGCCGTAGACGGCATTGGTCGTCTGACCGCTGGCGGTCGAGAAATTCTCCGCGGGGAGCGCGAAAAACGCCCGGTACGCCAGGGAGTGCCCGTCCATCAGGAGCAGGCGCGGACGGTTGTCGTCTGGGGTCTTCTTCGACGCTGTCTCAGCCACGGACACGATCCTGCCACGTGCCACTGACATCGCCCGCCATGCGGCGGTCCGGCGCCCCTCGGACGAGGTCCCTGCGGGTGCGCCGTCCCCTTTGTCGGTGGGGTTTGTCGGTGGGGCGTGGCAGGATCGAACGTGGACGACTTTCCCGTACAAATGTGCGCCCGCCTCTTCACCGGCCGTTGCCCGACGCCACAGCCGGTCGAGACCGGCAGTGGCGTCCGGCGGGGCATCATCCGGATCGATGGGCACGACACGTACCGACAGATCAACGCGCTCACAGAGGAGCACGATGGCCGGCAAGCCTCCCGCAGGTGATCCGATTCAGGACGCGCCGCAGGTCGACGCACCGCTCCATGCGGCGGCGGGCCTGTCCGCCATCGGCCACACGCTCAAGATCGCCCAGCAGCAGATGGGTGTGCGGCGCACGGCTCAGACGCTGCTCAAGGTCAATCAGAAGGACGGTTTCGACTGTCCGGGGTGTGCCTGGCCCGAAGGGGAGAAGCGCCATGCGGCCGAGTTCTGCGAGAACGGGGCGAAGGCGGTCGCCGAGGAGGCCACCCTTCGCCGGGTGACCCCCGCCTTCTTCGCGGAGCACCCGCTGTCGGACCTGGCGATGCGCAGCGGCTACTGGCTGGGGCAACAAGGGCGGATCACCGAGCCCGTCTACCTCCCCGAGGGTGCCGACCGCTACGAGGCGGTGAGTTGGGAGCGGGCTTTCTCGATCATCGCCGAGGAGTTGACGGCCCTGTCCTCCCCCGACGAGGCACTGTTCTACACCTCGGGGCGCACGAGCAACGAGGCCGCGTTCCTGTTCCAACTGTTCGCCCGTGAATTCGGTACGAACAACCTCCCCGACTGCTCGAACATGTGCCACGAGTCCTCCGGCTCGGCGCTCACCGAGACGATCGGGGTCGGCAAGGGCAGTGTGTCCCTGGAGGACATCCATCAGGCCGATCTGATCATCGTCGCGGGGCAGAACCCCGGGACGAACCATCCGCGGATGTTGTCTGCCCTGGAGCGGGCCAAGAAGGCGGGCGCGCGCATCATCTCGGTGAACCCCCTGCCCGAGGCCGGGATGGAACGGTTCAAGAATCCGCAGACGCCCCGCGGCCTCGTCCAGGGGGTGGCGCTGAACGACCTCTTCCTCCAGATCCGCATCGGCGGCGACCAGGCACTGTTCCGATTGTTGAACAGACTCATCCTGGAAGCCGGTGCCGGGGCCGTTGATCAGCCGTTCATCGATGAGCACACCCACGGGTACGAGGAGTTCCGCGCCACCGCATTGGCGGCCGACTGGGACGAGACGCTGGCAGCGACGGGCCTGGAGCGGGCCGAGATCGAGCGGGCCCTGGAGATGGTGCTGGCGTCGAAGCGGACGATCGTCTGTTGGGCGATGGGCCTCACCCAGCACAAGCACTCGGTGGCGACCATCCGCGAGGTGGTCAACTTCCTGTTGCTGCGCGGCAGCATAGGGCGTCCCGGCGCCGGTGTGTGTCCCGTGCGCGGTCACTCCAACGTGCAGGGCGACCGGACCATGGGGATCTTCGAGCGTCCCGCACCGGCCTTCCTCGACGCCCTGGAGAGGGAGTTCGGCTTCGCACCGCCCCGCCAGCACGGTTTCGACGTCGTCCGGTCCATCGAGGCCCTGCGCGACGGCCGGGCGAAGGTGTTCTTCGCGATGGGCGGCAACTTCGTGGCGGCGACGCCGGACACCGAGGTCACGGAGGCGGCCATCCGCAAGGCCCGGTTGACGGTGCACGTGTCGACCAAGCTCAACCGCTCTCACGCGGTGACGGGTCGACGGGCGCTGATCCTGCCCACCCTGGGGCGTACCGACAAGGACGTGCAGGCCGGTGGTCGGCAGGTGGTGACCGTCGAGGACTCGATGGGCATGGTGCACGCCTCGCGGGGCAACCTTCCGCCGGCGAGCCCCGACCTGCTCTCCGAACCGGCGATCGTGGCCCGGCTGGCGCGGGCGGTCCTCGGCTCGGCGTCGGCGACGCCCTGGGAGGACTTCGAGCGGGACTACGGCACGATCCGGGACCGGATCGCCCGCGTGGTGCCGGGCTTCGAGGACTTCAACACCAAGATCGCGCGGCCCGGCGGCTTCGCCCTGCCGCACGGGCCGCGGGACGAGCGCCGTTTCCCGACCGCCACCGGGAAGGCGAACTTCACAGCGGCACCGGTGGAGTTCCCGAAGGTGCCCGAGGGGCGGTTGCTGCTCCAGACCCTGCGTTCCCACGACCAGTACAACACCACGATCTACGGGCTGGACGATCGCTACCGGGGCATCAAGGGCGGCCGTCGGGTCGTCCTGGTGAACCCGGAGGACGCCGTGGCACTGGGGTTGGCGGACGGCGCGTACACGGATCTCGTCAGTGAGTGGCGGGACGGGGTGGAGCGTCGGGCTCCGGGGTTTCGGGTGGTGCACTATCCGACGGCACGCGGCTGTGCCGCCGCGTACTACCCGGAGACCAATGTCCTCGTACCGCTGGATTCCACGGCGGACACGAGCAATACGCCGGCGAGCAAATCCGTGGTGGTGCGGTTCGAGCCCGTCTGAGCGGTGGGGCGCCGCCGGTCGTCGGTCACGACCGGCGGGCCGGCTTCCGTAGGACTCTGCCGCAGGTGCCCCCTTTCCGCGCGACGGGCCCGTGGCCCTCGGTGGCAACCGGGGTGCAGGGGACCGCCGGGACGCGGTACGGGTGAGCAAGGCGCTCTCAGCGTTCGCTCAACCATCTGATAGGACGGTGTGCGCACCACGCACCTACAGCGATCGGAGTCGGACCCATGGGCGAACACTCAACCGTGAAGTTTCCGCAGGAGGTCATCGACGAGTACGCCGCCCTCGGCGTGGATCTCCCGGCACTCTTCTCCGCGGGCAATCTGGGGAGCCGGATGGGGATCCAGATCGCCGAGGCATCGCCGGAACGGGTCGTCGGCACCATGCCGGTCGAGGGGAACACCCAGCCCTACGGACTGCTGCACGGCGGTGCTTCGGCTGTGCTCGCGGAGACGCTCGGCTCGATCGGCGCCATGCTGCACGGTGGCAGCGGCAAGATCGCGGTCGGTGTGGACCTCAACTGCACCCATCACCGGGGGGTGCGCTCCGGACTGGTCACAGGGGTCGCGACACCGTTGCATCGTGGCCGGTCGACGACCACGTACGACATCGTGATCACGGACGAGCAGGACAGGCGGGTCTGCTCGGCCCGGCTGACGTGCATGGTGCGCGAGGTGCGGCCGGCCGAAGCCGACGGACTGCGTGACCGGACCTAGGGTCCTGGGAGGTCGTGTCCGCAAAGCCCCGCCTGTCTACCCTGCCCTGGCCCCCGCTCCCTCCTACATCTCCGCATCCGCAGGCAGCAGGGACGGAAAACACCCTGCACAAAGGTCGATCTTCGCCGCACAACCCTTAAGTGCGTACAGAAACGCCCCGAACCGAAGAATTCGGCAACCTCAGGCGATATGCATCGCCATAGAGGCCACTGTCGCGCCAAAAGGGCCGCCCGATGGGTGTCCGAGTGCCGTCATGGGCCGTTTCGGTGTGACGCGTAGGCGAGGTGAGGGGGTCTCCCCCACATCTCCCCCGCAGCGGGTGGCGACGAGGATCCGACCCATGAATCATGGCGACCGGAAGGCCGGACCGGCACCCGGGAACGATTCGCGAACCCTGTTCCCCCTGCAACGAAGCCCGGAACGTCGCCACCACCGAGTTACCGAACGTGACGAATGGGCGTGGTCAGCATGAGGGTCCCACGACACACTTCGGCCGGATTCACGCTGACACTCTCCCTTCTCATCGCCACCGCGAGCGGCTGCGTCCCGCCTCCGCGATCCGATGCCGCGGCCACCTCAAGCCCCACGCCGCGAAACTCCCCAGCTATCGCTATATGCACAACTCTCGTCTCCTACTGGGCTAAAGAGGCGCTCAAGGGCAGCAAATGGGCGGGGCTCGACTGGGAACAGAAGGGCCTGACCAACGAGCAGTTCGAAATCCATGAAGATCTTGTATCGGCCGCGCGGACCGAGGAAAGGCATCAAGGTCGCCAAGTAGCCTTTGAGTTGATCGATGTACGAGCCAGGCAGGAGTGCACACGACGGCAGGGCGCGACCCTCAATTCGGAGAACTGGAGACCGCCCATTCCGCAGGGTTGACGGACCCGCGCCAGGGAGGGAGCCGGCGGCTCTACCGCAGCACCCACCCGTACCGCTCCCGCCCCTTCCGCCCCAGGGAGGCCGGAGGGTGGAAGTCGGAACCTAGCCGGATATGACGGATAGCCACCCTCCATCAATCATCACTCTCAGTAGTCATTTCCCTGGCGGAATCTTGGGCTCCCCATGGCAGGAAACCCACACCCGCAGAGCCCTCCACGCCCCCGGCCCCAGATGTGTGCAGTCAGCACCAATATCGGCTCAAGCCCCTTAGGGGAACTGGGCGTTCTCAGCATGTGGCTGAGGTTTGGTAGCGCGAATGACCGATCTGCGACTCCCTACCTCACCGATATTTGACCTCGGCATAACAAGAGAGTCACATCCTGACTCGGCTACTGACCCACCCATCCAGCTACGCCTAGAGTCACGGCCAGTCACCGCGCCGCCGGGCTCATGACAGCGTGACACGTGTACGCCCGTTCGGCTCGGCGACGCATCGGCCCTTCAGGGGAGGGGCCGCGCCAGGGAAAGGACTTATCGTGCGAAACCGTTCCTTGCTCATACTCACCGCCGTGGTCACCACGGGAGCGCTCACCCTCACCGCATGCGGATCGCGCGACGATGACAACAAGAAGTCCGACAGTGGCAAAAAAACCACTGTGATCATCGGTGTCGATGCACCGCTGACGGGTTCGCTGTCTGCGCTCGGTCAGGGAATCAAGAACTCGGTGGACCTCGCGGCCAAGACCGCGAACAAGAACAACGAGGTCCCGGGTGTTGAATTCAAGATCGAAGCACTCGATGACCAGGCCATTCCCGCATCCGGGCAGGCCAACGCCACCAAGCTCGTGGGCATGAAGGACGTCCTCGGCGTCGTCGGCCCGCTGAACTCCGGCGTGGCACAGTCCATGCAGGGTGAGTTCGACAAGGCCAATCTGACCCAGGTGTCCCCGGCCAACACCAACCCGTCGCTGTCCCAGGGCGACAACTGGGGCAAGGGTGAGAAGAAGCGCCCCTTCAAGACGTACTTCCGTACCTCCACCACCGACGTCATCCAGGGCAAGTTCGCCGCCCAGTACCTCTTCAACGACGCCAAGAAGAAGAAGGTCTACGTCGTCGACGACAAGCAGACCTACGGCGCCGGTCTGGCGGCGATCTTCGCCGAGGAGTTCAAGCGCCTCGGCGGTGCCGTCGCGGGTACGGACCACGTCACGGTGAAGGAGACCGACTTCTCCAGCACCGCCGACAAGGTCAAGTCGTCCGGCGCGGACTCGGTCTACTTCGGTGGTCAGTACCCCGAGGCGGGACTGCTCGCGGACCAGATCAAGAAGACCGGCGCGAAGATCCCCACGATGGGTGGCGACGGCATCTACGACCCCGCGTTCATCAGCGCGTCGGGCGAGTCCAACGACGGTGACTTCGCAACGTCGGTCGGCTACCCGGTCGAGAAGCTCGAAACCGCGAAGAAGTTCATCACGGACTACGAGGCCGGCGGCTACGGCGACCCGTACGCGGCGTACGGCGGCTACTCCTACGACGCCGGCTGGGCCATCGTCCAGGCCGTGAAGGCGGTCGTCGCGGACAACGACGGCAAGCTGCCCGAGGACGCCCGCGCGAAGGTCACCGAGGCCATGTCGAAGGTGTCCTTCGACGGAGTCACCGGCAAGGTGTCCTTCGACGAGTTCGGCGACACCACGAACAAGCAGCTCACCGTCTACTCCGTCAAGGGCGGCAAGTGGACGGACGTCAAGAGCGAAACGTTCAAGGACTAGTCCCCAGCACTGCCCCGCAGCACTGAACCAACCGCGCGAGGGCGCAAACAGCGCCCTCGCGCGGAGTCATATCCGACACGCTCATCGGACATCGGAGGCTCTGCGGTGAACGAACTGCCGCAACAGCTGGCCAACGGTCTAGCCCTGGGTGCCCTCTACGGTCTCATCGCCATCGGGTACACCATGGTCTACGGCATCGTCCAGCTCATCAACTTCGCCCATGGCGAGATCTTTATGATCGGGGGGTTTGGCGCCCTCACCACCTATATATGGCTCCCCAGCGGAATCAGCCTTTTCGTAGCGATTCCCCTCATGATCATAGGTGGCGCGATAGCCTCCGTCGGCGTCGCCGTGCTAGCCGAGCGATTCGCGTATCGGCCCTTGCGTGGCGCGCCTCGGCTCGCCCCACTGATCACCGCGATCGGACTGTCGATCGTGCTCCAGCAGGCCGTCTGGAGCTGGTACCCGGACGCCAAGAAGGCCCGGAGCTTCCCGGAGTTCACCGGAGAGTCCTTCAAGATCCTGGACAATCTGACGATCCAGCGCGCTGATGCGTTCGTGCTGGTCCTGGCCCCGCTCTGCATGCTCGCGCTCGGACTCTTCGTCTCCAAGAGCCGCAACGGACGGGCCATGCAGGCCACCGCACAGGACCCGGACACCGCCAAGCTCATGGGCATCAACACCGACCGGATCATCGTGTTGGCGTTCGCCATCGGTGCCGCCTTCGCCGCGGTCGCAGCCGTGGTCTACGGCCTGGACAAGGGCCAGATCAACTTTGAGATGGGCTTCATCCTCGGACTGAAGGCGTTCACCGCCGCGGTCCTCGGAGGCATCGGCAACATCTACGGCGCGATGGTCGGCGGCGTCGTCCTCGGTCTCGCCGAGGCCCTGTCGATCGCCTACATCGAAGAGATCCCCGGTATGCAGCAGTTGGGCGGCGGCGCCTGGGCCAACGTCTGGGCGTTTGTACTCCTCATCGTCGTGCTCCTGGTCAGGCCGCAGGGTCTGCTCGGTGAGCGCGTCGCGGATCGGGCGTGAGAGCGATGACCACGGACACCATCACCCAAGTCGACTCGGCGCCCGATGACGCCTCCCGGGCCGGGCTGATCCGTTGGATCGTGACGGCCGGCGGCCTCGCCACCATCGGCAGCACCTTCACCGCCTGGACGTACACGGACGCCTTCCCCGGCGATCTGACCGTCTACGGCTACCCCGGTGGACTCCAGGTCCTGACCCTGGTCGCCGGCGCGCTCGTCGTCCTCTACGGACTGGCCTCGCTCGGCGTTAAGGGCCTCGGCTGGCTGGCACCCGCGGGCACGACGAAGGCGCTGCGCTTCCTCGCCCTCGGCGCGTTCGCCACCACCTGGTTCACGACGATCGCCATCGCCTGGCAGCTCGAAGGGCTGGTCAATCTCGAACCGGGCGCCTTCGTCGCCTCCGTGGCATCGGCGATACCGCTGGCCGCGTTCGCCCTGCCCGACGACACCCGCAAGGCGGCCCGCCCCAAGGAGCTGCCGTCCTGGGCCGAGATCCTGTTGATCGTCGCGGCGTTCGCCGTGGGCATGTACGTCGTGACGTACGGCATCGACACCGAGTACGCCGAGTTGTTCACGGGCTATCTCATCACCGTCGGGTTCGCGGTGGGCGGTCTGATCAAGTCCGGTCTGACCGCGCGTCTTTCGGGGCTCACCACCAAGTACCGCCAGGTCACCGTGATCGCGGCGTTCGCCGCCGCCATCGCCTTCCCGTTCACCCAAAACACCGACACGTACACGCTGATCGCGGTCAACATCCTGATCTTCGCGACGGTCGCCCTGGGTCTGAACATCGTCGTCGGTCTGGCGGGTCTGCTGGACCTCGGTTACGTCGCCTTCCTGGGCGTCGGCGCCTACACGGCCGCCCTGGTGTCCGGTTCGACGGCATCCGCGTTCGACGTGCACTTCCCCTTCTGGGCCGCCGTCCTCACCGGTGCCGTCGTGTCGCTCATCTTCGGTGTGGTCATCGGCGCTCCGACGCTCCGACTGCGAGGCGACTACCTCGCCATCGTGACCCTGGGCTTCGGCGAGATCTTCCGCATCGCGATGGGCAACCTCGACGGAGTGTCAGGCCCGCAGATCACCAACGGTCCCAACGGTGTGCCCAACATCCCGGACCTGGAGTTCTTCGGGTACAACTTCGGTGAGTCGCACACCGTCTTCGGGATCGAACTGGGCAGTTACGCCAACTACTACCTGCTGATGCTGCTGGCGATGGCGCTCGTCATCATCGTCTTCAGCCGCGCGGGCAGTTCCCGCATCGGCCGGGCCTGGGTCGCCATCCGGGAGGACGAGACCGCCGCCACCGCGATGGGCATCAACGGCTTCCGGGTCAAGCTGATCGCCTTCGCCCTCGGCGCCACGCTGGCCGGTCTGGCCGGCACCGTACAGGCCCATGTGCAGCACACCGTGGTCCCGGAGATGTACCAGTTCGCCGGACCGGTGCCGCCCAACTCGGCCTTCCTGCTGGCGGCCGTGATCCTCGGCGGCATGGGCACGGTCACCGGACCGCTGCTCGGTGCCACGCTGCTGTACATGATCCCGGCGAAGCTCCAGTTCCTCCAGGACTACCAGCTCCTCGGCTTCGGTCTCGCACTGATCCTGCTGATGCGGTTCCGTCCCGAGGGACTGATCGCCAACCGCCGGGCTCAGCTCGAGTACCACGAGAACGACCAGCTCGATGTGCCGGACAAGGGCCTGACCGGCCCCGGCGTCGGCATCACCAAGGCGGGGGCGTGAAGGCCATGACGACCACCACCATCGACACCTCCCCCGTTCTGGAGGCGAGCGGGGTCACCATGAAGTTCGGTGGCCTCACCGCCGTCCGTTCGGTCGACCTCACCGTCAACGCGGGCGAGATCGTCGGTCTGATCGGGCCCAACGGCGCCGGCAAGACCACGTTCTTCAACTGTCTGACGGGGCTGTACGTGCCCACGGAAGGCAAGGTCCGCTACAAGGGGACCGTACTCCCGCCGAAACCCCATCTGGTCACCACCGCAGGGGTCGCGCGGACCTTCCAGAACATCAGGCTCTTCGCCAATATGACCGTCCTGGAGAACGTCCTGGTCGGACGGCACACCCGTACGAAGGAGGGGCTGTGGTCCGCGCTGGTGCGCGGGCCGGGCTTCAAGCGGGCCGAGGCGGCGTCGCACGAGCGCGCGATGGAACTGCTGACGTTCATCGGCCTGGAGCACAAGGCCGACCATCTGGCGCGCAACCTCCCGTACGGCGAGCAGCGCAAGTTGGAGATCGCCCGGGCCATGGCCAGCGATCCGGGCCTGTTGCTGCTGGACGAACCGACCGCCGGTATGAACCCGCAGGAGACCCGGGCGGCCGAGGAGCTGATCTTCGCCATCCGAGACCAGGGCATCGCCGTCCTGGTCATCGAGCACGACATGCGGTTCATCTTCAACCTCTGCGACCGGGTGGCCTGTCTGGTGCAGGGCGAAAAGCTCGTCGAAGGCACCGCGGAGGTCGTCCAGGGCGATGAGCGAGTGGTCGCCGCCTATCTCGGAACGCCCTTCGAGGGGGCTCCGGGTGCGGAGGAGGTCGCCGAGGTCGAGGCCGCGGAGGCACAGAACACCGCCGCTTCCGCTGCGGGCGGCACCCCGGCATCCGGCTCCGGCGCACAGGGAAGCACCGGCACCACCAGCCCGGAAGGGGAGACCCAGTGAGCACATTGCTGGAGGTCGAGGACCTCAGGGTCGCCTACGGCAAGATCGAGGCCGTGAAGGGCATCTCCTTCAGCGTCGAGGCCGGCCAGGTGGTGACCCTCATCGGCACCAACGGCGCGGGCAAGACGACGACCCTGCGGACGCTGTCGGGACTGTTGAAGCCCTCCAGCGGGCGGATCGTCTTCGACGGCAAGCCGCTCAGCGGCTATCCCGCGCACAAGATCGTGGCGATGGGCCTCGCCCACTCCCCCGAGGGCCGGCACATCTTCCCGCGGCTGTCGATCGAGGAGAACCTGCGGCTCGGTGCGTTCCTGCGGAGCGACAAGCCCGGCATCGAGCGGGACATCCAGCGCGCCTACGAGCTCTTCCCGATCCTGGGAGAGCGCAGCAAGCAGGCGGCGGGCACGCTCTCCGGCGGTGAGCAGCAGATGTTGGCGATGGGGCGGGCGCTGATGTGTCAGCCGAAGCTGCTGATGCTCGACGAGCCTTCGATGGGCCTTTCGCCGATCATGATGCAGAAGATCATGGCGACGATCACCGAGTTGAAGGCGCAGGGCACGACGATCCTGCTGGTCGAACAGAACGCGCAGGCCGCGCTTTCGCTCGCCGATCACGGCCATGTGATGGAGGTCGGCCGGATCGTGTTGTCCGGAACGGGCGAGCACCTGCTGCACGACGAGTCGGTGCGCAAGGCGTACCTGGGCGAGGACTGAAGTCCTTTCGGGCCCACGGGCAGGGCCCGAGTTCCGCCGCCGATTCTCAGGCGGGGGAACTCGGGCCCTGTCGTCATACGGGGCCGCTACTGGCCCTTGGCCGCCTTCTTCTCCTCGGCGTCCTCGATGACCGCTTCGGCGACCTGCTGCATGGACATGCGTCGGTCCATGGAGGTCTTCTGGATCCAGCGGAAGGCGGCGGGTTCGCTGAGCCCGTACTCGGTCTGGAGGATGCTCTTGGCGCGGTCGACCAGCTTGCGGGTCTCCAGCCGCTGGGAGAGGTCGGCGACCTCCTTCTCCAGCGCCTTGAGCTCGGTGAAGCGGGAGACGGCCATCTCGATGGCGGGCACCACGTCGCTCTTGCTGAAGGGCTTGACCAGGTAGGCCATCGCGCCCGCGTCCCTGGCTCGCTCGACCAGGTCGCGCTGGGAGAAGGCGGTGAGCATCAGCACCGGCGCGATGGCTTCTTCGGCGATCTTCTCGGCCGCGGAGATGCCGTCGAGCACGGGCATCTTCACATCGAGGATGACGAGGTCCGGCCGGTGTTCCCGGGCGAGCTCGACGGCGCGCTGACCGTCTCCGGCCTCACCGACGACCGCGTATCCCTCTTCTTCCAGCATCTCTTTGAGGTCGAGCCGGATGAGGGCCTCGTCCTCGGCGATGACCACTCGGGTGGTGAGCGGGGGGACGTGCGACTTGTCGTCGTCGGCGACGGGCTGGGGCGAGTCGGGGGCGGTCACGGGCTCCTCATTCCAAGGCATTCCAAGGCGTTCCAATGCAGGGTGCTCCCCATGAGCCTACCGAGCTCCTGTATGGTGGGGGCACGAAGGGTGCCCGCCACCCTACGTTTCTAAGGCGCCCCGGTAGCCCAGCGGTAGAGGCAATGGTCTCAAACACCATCCAGCGTGGGTTCGAATCCCACCCGGGGTACTTTCCCTGCAATTCCATGGTCGCGATTTCACAATCGCGACCATGATTGTTCTGCGCCCCTGACCGAGGCCCCCGAGAGGGGCCCCAGCCGTCGTGCGTCCCTCAGCTGGTGGTGTCGTCCACACCGATGTGGTGCACGCGCACCAGGTTCGTGGAGCCGGGCACTCCGGGCGGTGATCCCGCGGTGATCACCACGATGTCACCCCGCTCACACCGGCCGATCTTCAACAGCTCCTCGTCGACCTGGGCGACCATGGCGTCGGTGGACTCCACATGGGGGCCGAGGAAGGTCTCCACGCCCCAGGTCAGATTGAGCTGGGAGCGGGTTGCCGGATCGGGTGTGAAGGCGAGCAGGGGGATCGGCGAGCGGTAGCGCGAGAGCCGCCGCACGGTGTCGCCGGACTGGGTGAAGGCGACCAGGAACTTCGCCCCGAGGAAGTCGCCCATCTCAGCCGCGGCACGGGCGACCGCACCGGCCTGGGTACGCGGCTTGCTCCGCTCGGTCAGCGGCGGCAGCCCCTTGGCGAGCACGTCCTCTTCGGCCGCCTCGACGATCCGGCCCATGGTGCGCACGGTCTCGATGGGGTACTTGCCCACGCTGGTCTCGCCCGAGAGCATCACCGCGTCGGTGCCGTCGATGACCGCATTCGCCACGTCGGAGGCTTCGGCGCGGGTGGGGCGGGAGTTCTCGATCATCGAATCCAGCATCTGCGTGGCGACGATGACGGGCTTGGCATTGCGCCGCGCCAGCTTGATCGCCCGCTTCTGGACGATCGGCACCTGCTCCAGCGGCATTTCGACGCCGAGGTCGCCCCGGGCGACCATGATGCCGTCGAAGGCGGCCACGATGTCTTCGATGTTGTCGACGGCCTGGGGCTTCTCGACCTTGGCGATGACGGGCAGTCGGCGCCCCTCCTCGTCCATGATCCGGTGCACGTCCTCGATGTCCCGCCCGCTACGGACGAAAGACAGGGCGATCACGTCGACACCGGTGCGCAGCGCCCAGCGGAGGTCTTCGATGTCCTTCTCGGAGAGCGCGGGGACGGAGACGGCGACTCCGGGGAGGTTGAGGCCCTTGTTGTCGGAGACCATGCCGCCTTCGATGACGGTGGTGTGGACCCGCGGTCCGTCGACGGCGGTCACTTCGAGGGTGACCTTTCCGTCGTCCACGAGGATGCGCTCCCCCGGAGCGACGTCTCCGGCCAGTCCCTGATAGGTGGTTCCGCAGATATTGCGGTCGCCTTCCATCGGCTCGACGGTGATGGTGAATTCATCACCGCGCTCCAACAGGACCGGACCTTCGCGAAAGCGCCCAAGTCGGATCTTCGGACCCTGGAGATCAGCCAGTACGCCGACGCTGCGACCCGTCTCGTCGGACGCCTTGCGAACGCGCTGGTAGCGCTCGTCGTGCTCGGTGTAACTGCCGTGGCTGAGATTGAGTCGGGCCACGTCCATTCCGGCTTCGACCAGGGCTTTGATCTGGTCGTACGAGTCGGTGGCTGGGCCCAAAGTACAGACGATTTTCGCTCGGCGCATAGAACGACCCTAGGGCATACCCACTCGGTAGGGATTTGATTCCAGGTTTCTTCCCAACAACCTTTGCGTGAAAGGTCATTGACAACCGTCGAAATGTGCGCAAGGGCGCTCCGATGAGCAATTCCGCTGCCCGGAGCGCCCTTTCTGCGATGTTCCGTTAGGGCGTGTCTGAGAAATCCCTTAAAGCGCCGGCGGGGTCATCGTGAAGCGGGCGTTCACCTGTGCGTAGACCGTCTGCCGTTGCGGTTCGAGATCGAGGGCAGGCGGGGCTCCGGCCAGCTCTGCGGAGGCGCTGAAGGGCATGGGCGCCGCGGGCCTGGCCATGGCGTAGGCGCCGCCGTTCTCCGCGCCCAGGTCCGCCAACTCCACCAGCGCCGAGAGCCGGGCCCCGAGCGCCCCCGCGTACTCCCGGGCCCGCTGGACGGCTTCGAGCACGGCCTGGCGGCGGGCCTCTCCATGGGCGGGCGAATCGGGCCGCAGCTTCCACCACGGCCCATCCACCCGGGTCATCTCCAGATCCCCGAGACGGGTCGTCAGCTCCCCGAGAGCGGTGAAGTCGGCCAGCTCGGCGATGACGTAGACCTTGCCGTGGTACGTACGGACACGCTCCCCCTTGCCCCTCCTGGTGAGCTCCGGGGTGATGGAGAAGGCGCCGGTCTCCAACTTCTCCACGGCTTCCCCGAAGGACCTGGCGAGGTCCAGCACGGCGGCGTTGCGCCGGGTGAGGTCTTCGAGCGCGGCACGGCGGTCGGAGCCGCGGGCGCCGACGGTGATCCCGATCCGGGCGATCTCCGGGTCGACTTCCAGCCGGGCCTCGCCGCGGACGGCGACGCGCGGGGTTTCGGGGGTGCCGTACGGGGCGGCGGGAACGGGTGCGTCGGTGCTGGATGCGTCCATGGTGTTGGTCGGGCTCCCTCGTTCGTCCGTCCCTGCCGCACGGGTCGTGCGGCAGGGACCGGCCTACTGACGGCTGGTGTCGCCCCCACTGTCGCATCCGGGTCCGACAACGGGGACGCGAGCGACCTCGGGCGTCAGAAACTGGGCGCGAGCGGGGTGAAGTGCATGCCCTGGACGGGGACGCGGGGCGGCGCCGGCTGCTCAAGTCCGAAGCTGGTGAAGGCGGTGCGTCGCGGCAGCGGATAGGGCTCCTGGCCGGTCAGCGAGTTGAGGATGGTGGCGCTGCGCCAAGCTGCGAGTCCCAGATCGGGCGCGCCCACGCCGTGGGTGTGCGTCTCCGCGTTCTGCACATAGATCGAGCCGGTCACCAGGTTGTCGGTGACCATGCGGTACTCGGTGTCGATATGGGGGCGGCCGGCGGCGTCCCGGCGGAGGTAGGGATCGATGCCCGCGAGGAGGAGGTCCACAGGGCGTTCGCGATAGCCGGTCGCGAGGACGACCGCGTCGGTCATGAGCCGTGACCGGACCGCTTGTTGGAGGTGCTCCAGATGCAGTTCGACCTTGGTGGTGGCGACCCGGCCCGCCGTTCGGACCCGTACCCCTGGGGTGAGTACGGCGTCCGGCCAGCCGCCGTGCAGGGTGCGGCGGTAGAGCTCCTCGTGGATGTCGGCGATAGTCCCCGCGTCGATGCCCTTGTGCAGGTGCCACTGCCCGAACGCCAGGTGGTCACGGGTCTGTTCGGGCAGCGCGTGGAAGTAGCGGCTGTAGTCGGGGGTGAAGTGTTCGAGACCGAGTTTGGAGTACTCCATGGGGGTGAACGCCTCGGTGCGGGTCAGCCAGTGCAGTCCCTCCCGCCCCAGGGGTCGCTGGCGCAGCAGATCGAGGAAGATCTCCGCGCCCGACTGTCCGGAGCCGATCACCGTGATGTGTTCCGCGGCGAGCAGTCGGTCGCGGTGGTCGAGGTAGTCGGCCGAGTGGATCACCGGGGCGGTCGGTGCGTCGACCAGGGGTCTGAGCGGTTCGGGTACATAGGGTTCGGTGCCGACCCCGAGGGCGATGTTGCGCGCGTAGGTGCGGCCCAGCGCCTCGGCCTCGCCGTCGCCGTCGAGTTGGGTGAAGTCGACCTCGAACAGTTGGCGGTCGGGACTCCAGCGCACGGAGTCGATCTGGTGGCCGAAGTGGAGCCCCGGCAGGCTGTGGCTGACCCAGCGGCAGTACGCCTCGTACTCGGCACGGTGGATGTGGAACCGCTCGGCGAAGTAGAAGGGGAACAACCGCTCCCGGGAGCGGAGGTAGTTCAGAAAACTCCAGGGACTGGCGGGGTCGATGAGGCTCACCAGGTCGGCGAGGAACGGCACCTGGACGCGGGCGCCCTCGATCAGGAGGCCCGGGTGCCAGCTGAAGTGGTGGCCCTGCTCGTAGAAGGCGCTGTGCAGGGGGCTGCGCAGGCCGTGGGCCAGTGCGGCGAGCGAGAGGTTGAACGGTCCGATGCCGATGCCCACGAGGTCATGGGGCTGCTCGGCTTCGGCGGGGGGCGTTGCGCTCATCGGTGGGTGCCTTCCACGAGTTCGGTCACGAGGTTGACCAGTCGGCGCTGGTCGTCCGCGGTGGTGTACGGGTTCAGGAGCGTCACTTTGAGCCAGAGGCGGCCATCCACGTGGGCACGGCCGAGGACGGCGCGCCCGCTGCTGAGGAGGGTGCGACGGACTGCTGCGGTCTGTTCGTCCGTCGCATCGCGTGGCCGGAACAGGACGGTGCTGAGGGTGGGGCTGTCCCACAGTTCGAGTCGGCCGTTCGCCGCGACGAGGGCGGCGAAGTCACCGGCGCTCGCGAGGGTGGCGTCCACCAACTCGGCCAACCCGCTGCGGCCGAGGGCCCGGAGGGTGACGGCGACCTTGAGGACGTCGGGTCGGCGCGTGGTCCGCAGGGAGCGTCCGAGGAGGTCGGGGAGTCCGGCCTCGGTGTCGTCGTCGGGGTTGAGGTAGTCGGCGGTGATCGCCAACGGGCCCAGTCGGGACCTCTCGCGCACCACGAACAGTCCTGCCGCAACGGGCTGCCAGCCGAGTTTGTGCAGATCGAGGGTGACGGAGTCGGCGTGTTCCAGCCCCGCGAGCGCAGGGCGGTGGCGCTCGCTGAAGAGCAGAGGTCCGCCGTACGCCGCGTCCACGTGGAGTTCGACGCCGTGTCGCTCACACAGTGCCGCGATCTCGGGGAGCGGGTCGATCCGGCCGGAGTCGGTCGTTCCGGCCGTGGCCACGACGAGCCGCGGTCCGTGGAGCTCGGTGAGTGCCTCGTCGAGCGCGACCGGGTCGAGGGTGCCGCCGCCCGCCGGTACGACCACGGGCGCTGGCAGGCCCAGCAGCCAGGCCGCGCGCTGTACGGAGTGGTGGGAGCCTGCGCCGCAGATCACCTGGATCGCGCCGTGGCGTTCACGGGCGAGGAGGAGGGCGAGTTGATTGGACTCGGTGCCTCCGGTGGTGACGAGGGCGTCGGGCTCGGGTGCGTCGGGATAGACCTCGGCGGCGAGTGCCCCGACCACCAGGTGTTCCAGCTCGGAAGCTGCGGGCGCCTGGTCCCAGGAGTCCAGGGACTGGTTGAGTGCGCAGGCCGCGAGATCGGCGGCGACGGCGAGCGCCAGCGGTGGGGTGTGCAGATGCGCGGCGCACAGCGGGTCGGCGGGGTCGGCCGCGCCGTACGCCATGGTCCGTACGAGCCGGTGCAGGGCGTCGCCCGCGCCGATGCCTTGGTCGGGCAGCACCGGTTCGGCTGCCTGCCGGACCTGGGCGGCAACGCTCGGGGGCCCGCCCGGTGGCAAGGGGCCTCCGCGGTCGGCGGCGCCTTCCCTGAGTGCTTCGAGCACCAGGCCGATAAGGGGGCGCAGGGCGTCGGGGCCGTGGGTGCCGCCGGCGAGAGGTGCGGGCCCCGGGCTGGTTGCGGCGGCTTCGCCGGGGGCCGTGGCGGCTGCGGCCGGTACCGGTGAGGATCTCGGGTCGGGTGCGCTCGGCGTGCTCATGGGCGTCCTCCGCGGGCTGCGTGGGCGGGGCGACCCCGGTGGGAGGGGTGCGCGCCGTGCTCAACGAGTCTGGCGAGGAGGAGGTTCGGCCCGGGCGTGGTGCCGGCGCCCGGAGGGCGCGTCGAAGCGCTCGGCGCCGGCCGGTGACCGCCCGGCGCACACCCTGTCGTCGGCGTTTCGGCGCGAGACCGGGCGCGAGCACGTGAGGGGGCTGACCGGCGGTCGGTCAGCCCCCGGAGTCGATCACGAGGCCGGGTTGGCCTCCCGTACCGCCAGCGCGCGGCGGAGGTCGTCCAGTTGGTCGGAGAGGCTGCGGCGCAGGGCGGGGATCATCTGCGCGTCCCGGAGACTCGCCTCGCCCAACTCCCGTGCCTCCTCGTCCACCGCGTGCAGCGGGAAGGCGTACCGGCCGGCGGCCTCCGCTATCGCCGGGCCCCTGCGGTTCGCCAGGTCGACCGTGTCGGGGTAGTACCGCGTGAGGTACGGGGCGACCAGTTCGGCCTGCTCGGGCTGCCAGAAGCCCTGGGCCGTCGCACGGAAGAGGTAGTTGGAGAGGTCGTCCGACGCGAACAGCCGCTCCCAGGCCGCTTCCTTGGCCTCCGGGGTCGGCAGCGCGGAGCGACATCGGGCCGCCCCCTGCTGGCCGGTGGCGCTCGGGTCGGCTTCCAGTTCGGCGGCGATGGCCGCCTCGTCCGTCTCACCGAGCACGGCGAGCCGGTACAGGATCCGCCAGCGCAGTTCCGGGTCGAGTTCCGGGCCGCCGATGACGCTGCCTTCGGCCAGCCATTCCTGGATCGCCTCGGGTTGGGCCGCCGCGTCGATGAAGTGGCGTGCGGCGATCAGCCGCAGCCCCGGGTCGCTGCCGTCCTCGGTGCGCCGCATCAGTCCGCGGCAGATGTCACGGATCGCACCGAGGGCCGCGGAGCGTTCGGCGGCCGGTACGTAACGGTCCGCGATGTGGGCGGTCGCGAAGGCGAGGACGCCCTGGGCGATCGCCAGGTCCGTTTCCCGGGGCAGTTGCACCCGGGCGGCCTCCAGATAGGCCCGGGGGTCCAGCTCTCCGTCCCTGACCATGTCGCGCGCCGCGTTCCAGATGACGGCGCGGGTCAGGGCGTCCGGAACGTACGACAGGATGCGTACCGCGGTCTCCCACGAGCCGGGGTCGAGACGGACCTTGGCGTAGGTGGTGTCGTTGTCATTGAGGACGACGAGCGCGGGGCGCCGTCCGGGGTGTTGCTCGGTGGCACCGTCTCCCTGGGGGATGTCCAGTTCATATCGGTTGCGTAGGACGACTCGGGTCGGGTCGACGGGGTCGATGTCGTACGCGCCGACGGCGATGCGGTGCGGGCGGGTGCCCTGGTGGGCGACCGAGAGCGACCAGGTACCGGGGGCCTCGGTGACCGTGGGCGTGAGCGTGTCCACGCCGGTGGTGCGCAACCACGACTCGGCCCAGGCCGGGAGGTCGCGGTCGGTGGCCTGGGACAGGGAGTCGATGAAGTCGGCGAGGGTGGCGTTGCCGAACTTGTGGCGCGCGAAGTGGGTGTTGATGCCGGCGAGGAAGTCCTTCTCGCCCATCCAGGTGACCAGTTGGCGCAGTGCGGAGGCGCCCTTGGCGTAGGAGATGCCGTCGAAGTTGAGGAGGGCCGCGGCGGTGTCGGGGACCGCGTCCGGGTCCGGCGACACGGGGTGGGTGGACGGCCGCTGGTCGGCGTCGTACCCCCAGCCCTTGCGGGCGACGGCGAAGTCGACCCAGGTGTCGGTGAAGCGGGTGGCTTCGGTGAGGATCTGGAAGCCCATGTACTCGGCGAAGGACTCGTTCAGCCAGAGGTCGTCCCACCAGACCATGGTGACCAGGTCGCCGAACCACATGTGGGCCATCTCGTGGGCGATGACCATCGCCCGTGTCTGGCGCTCGGTGTCGGTGACGGCGGAGCGGAAGACCATTTCCTCACGGAAGGTGACCAGCCCGGGGTTCTCCATGGCCCCCGCGTTGAACTCGGGGACGAACGCCTGGTCGTACGAGTCGAAGGGATAGGGCTCCTCGAACTTCTCGTGGTACCGGTCGTAGCACTGCCGGGTGATTTCGAAGAGTTCGTCCGTGTCCGCGTCGAGGTGGGGCGCGAGCGAGCGACGACAGTGCAGGCCGAAGGAGAGCCCGGCGTGTTCGGTGCGCACCGAGTGCCAGGGGCCGGCGGCGACCGCGACGAGGTAGGTGGAGAGCAGGGTGGTGGTCGCGCACGTCCACGTGCCGTCGCCCTGGTGGGTGGCGACACCGTTGCCGAGGACCGTCCAGCCGTCGGGTGCGGTCACCGACACGTCGAAGACGGCTTTGAGGTCGGGCTGGTCGAAGGCCGCGAAGACCCGCTGGACGTCGTCCAGGAAGAGCTGGGTGTAGACGTAGGTCTCGCCGTCGGCGGGGTCGGTGAAGCGGTGCATTCCTTCGCCGGTGCGCGAGTAGCGCATGTCCGCCTGGATGCGCAGTTCGTGCTCTCCCTGTGCCAGTCCGGTCAGCGGGAAGCGATTGCCGTCGAGCGCGGCGGGGTCGAGCGGATGTCCGTCCAACGTCACGGAGTGCAGTTCGGCCGGCTTGACCTCGACGAAGGTGTCACCGTCCGCGCGGGCGGTGAAGTGTATGACGGTGGTGGAGCCGAAGGTCTCGGCCTCTTTCCCGGGAGGGACCCCCGCCCCGGCGGTGAGGTCGAGATCCACGGTGTAGCGGTGGACGTCGAGAAGCTGTGCACGAGTCTGCGCTTCGTCGCGCGTGAGTACGGACATGGGTGCCATGCTGCCTGATCGACGGGGCCGAGCACATGGGGTATCGGTTGCGCTTTGAGCGCACGAGGGCCTCGCATAAAGGGCTGCTGCGGCACATTTCGATTGCGTGGTGTCCCGCGTGTCCCGGGAGCAACCGGTGGGAGGACGGGCGTGTGCCGCGTGTGGGTTCTGCGCCCGGCGGTCGTGGGTGGACCGGTGGTGCCACCAGGAGGACGGAGCGAGTGATGTGGCGCACGTCCCCGATGGTGAGTGGCCGCGCCCGGAGCGGGGCGGTGGCCCCGCACCGGTGCCTCGTGCTGTGACCGGAAACGTTCACCGACCCACGGCAAACCTTTCCGGTCACAGCACTGGAGTTACGAAAGCGTCACTAACCGCTCATAGTCGCCGTCGAGTGACCAATGCCTCGCTACGGTCAACCTCCACCTATCGCACCGTGGGGGACATATGTCTCAGTACCAGCCGCAACCACCCGCCGCGCCCCACCCGTACATCGCACCCACTCCGCCGGCCGGGCGGCCGAAGTGGGCCCGGAAGCGCGTCCTCATCCCGGCGGGCTTGCTCATCTTCTTCATCGGGGTCGTGGCCGGCACCGACGCGCCCGAGACGGAGAAGGCCACGAGCGCCAGGCCCGCCCCCACCACCACGGTGACGGCCACGGCAACCGCCACGGAAACCGCAGCGGCCCCCGCCGCGACGGCCACGGTGACCGCTTCCCCCGCACCCGTCCCGACCGTCACCAAGACGAAGACCGTACGCGTCACCGTCGCCCCCGCGGACGTCAGCGTCGAGGGCGACGACTTCGGGGGAGGCGGCAACTCCGTCTCCTACGCGAACTGCACGGCGGTCCGGGCCGCAGACGCCGATCCCATCCGCAGCGGAGACCCCGGCTACGGGCGCCATCTGGACCGCGACGGAGACGGAGTCGGCTGCGAGTAGACCGGACCAGCGCTGGAGGGCCCGTGTCCTGGAGGGCCGCACGGGCCCCGCGCGTCCCGGGCGAACGGCCCGTCTCCCCCTCTGCGCCGTGCAGACCTCCGAGTTCCGGGGCGACCCGCCCGTCGGTCGGCGCATGCACCCTGTCGGCGCAGGCTCTACCCCGGTTGTCTGATGCTCTCGATGATTCGGGCGAATCCTTCCTCTCCGTGGCCCGCATCGATCTGGCGCTGGATGAGCCGTTGGACCATGGCGACCACCTCGGTGCTGAGGCCCTGGTCGGAACTGGCGGTCAGGAGGTCACTGAGGTTCGAGAACCGGAGGCTCTGTTGCCCTTCGACGGTGTAGTCCCCGCCGTCGATGATCGCGCCGAACTCGTCGAAAGCACTGGTCATCGCGGTCAGCCATGGTGTGGCCGCAGCAGCGAACGCACGCGCCGTCACTCCGGCCGGCGCGACCATGGCGGCGCCGTGGATGAAGCCGGCGAACATGACGTACATACCCGCCAACAGGGCGAGGTCGTACAGGGACGCCAGCCCGGCGTCCTCACCGAAGTAGGTGCTCGTACCCCAGAGGTCGAGCAGCGGCTCGTACCGGTGGAACGCATCGGAAGATCCGCTGTAGAGGGCCGATGCCCCGGACTGTCCGATCATCTCCGGTACGGCCATGATGCCGCCGTCCAGATACTCGATTCCGGCCCGGGCGGCCCACTCGGCCGACTCCCGTGACTGGACCGGGGTCGTCGTCGTCACATTGAGCACGGTTCGTCCGGCCAGCTCCGCGGCGAGCGGATCGAGCACCTCGTGGACCGACGCATGGTCAAACAGGCAGACGATCACCAGTCGGCTGGCCCGGATCGCGTCCGCCGCCGAGTCGGCGGCCCGGGCGCCCTGCGCAACGAGGTCGTCCGTCTTCCCCGGCGAACGGTTCCAACAGGTGGTCTCGTGTCCCGCCTTCACCAGGGCTCCGGCGAGGGCGCTGCCCATGGCCCCCAGCCCGAGAACACTCACCTGAACACTGCGGTCTGTTGCCATTGTTTGAGCGCTCCCCCTTGTGTTTGCCCTTCCGTTCGATCCTCTCCGGAGTCGATGGGGTTGACCAGTACGGACAAATAAGTCAGGTACTCACCCTTGGGTAAGTACCTGGTGGAGGACGGTCGGCCAGCGCGGCTCGACGCGGTTACCGTTCCCGCGGCAGCAATGTGCGCTGGCTCGCAGTTGAGTGCCGGCGAGCCGTCGCGCTACCGGCCGGACGGGGCTACTCGCCGGTCAGGGGGTCGCTGGCGATCTGTTCGTGGTGACGGATCACCTCGGCGATGATGAAGTTGAGCAGCTTCTCCGCGAACGCCGGGTCGAGCCGGGCGTCCTCCGAGAGCCTGCGCAGCCGCTCGATCTGGCGGGATTCGCGCGCCGGGTCCGCGGCCGGCAACTGGTGGTGTGCCTTGAGATGACCGACCTGCTGGGTGCACTTGAAGCGCTCGGCGAGCATGTAGACGAGGGCGGCGTCGATGTTGTCGATGCTTCCGCGCAGCCGGTCCAGCTCGGCCCGTACGTTCTCGTCGATGTCCCTGGTCGTCATGGTTGGTGAGCTTACGTGGACCGGGTGCTGATGGTGGGCGGGTGTTCAGGGTCTGGGATGCGGTCGCTCCACCCGCCCGGTACGGAACGTCCCTGCTGCTCACGGAAGCGGACGGGCGCGGTGCCCACGCGTCGGGTGAACAGCCGCGAGAAGTACGCGGGGTCCTCGTAGCCGACCCTTCGGGCGATGGACGCGACGGAGAGTTCGGTGGCGGCGAGGAGTTCCTTGGCCCGTCGGAGCCTGATGGAGAGGAGGTAGTCCTTGGGGCTGCATCCGGCGCCCCGACGCACCGCCGTCCGTAGTTCGGCGGGAGTCATTCCGTGTCGGGCTGCGTGTTCGGCGACGGAGAGCGGTTGGAAGGCGTCACGCGCGAGGGCGGTGAGTACGGGGTCTCCGGCGGGGCTGGTGTCGGCGCGCGCTCGGCGCAGGGCGACGAGGAGTTCATGGACGGCCGCCGCGGTCTCGACTTCGAGGAGGGGGTTGCCGCGACGGGCGGCCCGGGCGATCCGGCCGATGGCGGCGCGCGGGCCCGCCGCGTCGGAGAGCGGGACGACGGGCCGGTCGGGGTCGATGTACCCGAGTTCGGTGTAGGTGTCGGTGGCGGGGCCGTCGAAGTCGACGAAGCTCTCGTCCCAGCCGCCGGGATCGGGTCCGTAGTGGTGGGGGACGCCGGGGGTGATCCAGATCAGGGCGGGTGCGCAGACGGCGAGGTGCTGTCCGTCCGGTGCGCGGAACCAGCCGCTGCCCGAGCTGATCACCACGGCCACGTGGTGATCGAGCGTGCGGGGTCCCACGGTCGGCAGGCTGCCGTGTTGCAGACCGACACCGAGGCAGACCAGGCCCAGCCGACGATGGACCGCACCTGGGGTGAAGTAGCGCATCCAGGTGTGATACATCCGCCTTTGCCCCTTCTCGGCTGATCGTCTGCGCTTCTGCGTGCTCGCTTGTGTCCAAACAGTGCCGATCTTTGTCCATGGACCGGTCGGCCGCCAGGGGTCAAAGGTGGGCGGGTGGCTGAATTCGGCGTGGGTGAGACGGACTTTCTGCTCGATGGACGGCCGGTGCGGCTGCTGTCGGGCGCCCTGCACTACTTCCGGGTGGAAGAGGGGCAGTGGGGCCATCGGCTGGCGATGCTCCGCGCGATGGGGCTGAACTGCGTGGAGACATACGTTCCGTGGAACCTCCATGAGCCCGCCCGCGGCGAGTACGTCGACGTGGAGGCGCTGGGCCGGTTCCTGGACGCCGCGCAGAAGGCAGGTCTGTGGGCGATCGTGCGCCCGGGACCGTACATCTGTGCCGAGTGGGAGAACGGCGGATTGCCGACGTGGCTGACCGGCCTGGTCGGTCGACGGGTGCGCACGGACGACGCCGAGTACCTGGCCGCCGTGGACGGGTGGTTCACCCGGCTCCTCCCCCAGGTCGTGGAGCGCCAGATCGACCACGGCGGTCCGGTGATCATGGTCCAGGCGGAGAACGAGTACGGGAGCTACGGCAGCGACCAGGGCTATCTGCAACACGTGGCGGACGTCCTGCGCGACTGCGGGGTGGGCGTCCCACTGTTCACCTCGGATGGCCCCGAGGACCATATGCTCACGGGCGGTTCGCTGCCTGACGTGCTCGCCACGGTCAACTTCGGATCGGGTGCGATGGATGCCTTCGCCGCCCTGCGCCGCCACCGCCCGAGCGGGCCGCTGATGTGCATGGAGTTCTGGTGCGGCTGGTTCGCGCACTGGGGCGACGAGTGCGTGACCCGGGACGCGGAACAGGCCGCGAAAGAACTCCGCGAGGTCCTTGAACTCGGCGGCTCGGTGAACCTCTATATGGCGCACGGCGGAACCAACTTCGCCGGCTGGGCGGGCGCCAACCGGGCGGGTGCCCTGCACGACGGGGTGTTGGAGCCGACGGTCACCTCGTACGACTACGACGCACCGATCGATGAGTCCGGCCGGCCGACGGAGAAGTTCTGGGCCTTCCGGGACGTCTTCGCCGAGTACGCCGAGCAGCCCATCCCCGATGTCCCGCCCGCTCCCCCGGTACTGGGCGCACCGGTCGATGTGCGCCCCGCCGACTGGTCACCGCTCGATGCCGTACTGGACGTCCTCGGCGACCCGGAGACGACGGCCCCCACCCCTCCGACGTTCGAGGAGTTGGGCGTGGACCGGGGCCTGGTCCGCTACCGCGTCCGCGTGCCGGGACTGCGCCGACCACTTCCGCTGCGCGCTTCGGGGCTGCGTGACCGGGCGGTGGTGTACGTGGACGGCGTACGTGCGGGTGTCCTGAGCGAGGACCACGACACCCTCCCCGACCTGGTGCCCGGCCCGGCCGACGTGGATCTCTGGGTGGAGTCGCAGGGAAGGGTCAACTACGGTCCGCGCCTGGGCGAACCGAAGGGCATCACGGGGGGCGTGCTGCACGAACGCCAGTATCTGCACGGCGTACGGGCACGGGGGCTACGGCTGGCGTCGTTCACTCCGGAGGCAGTGGAGAGCGTGCCGTTCCTGCCCGCGGGGTCGGGAGCCCCGGGTCTGTACCGCGCGTCGACGGAGATCGACACCCCCGGGGACGCCAGGGTCGAACTGCCCGGTTGGACGAGGGGCTTCATCTGGGTGAACGGCTTCTGCCTGGGCCGTTACTGGTGGGTCGGCCCCCAACAGGGCCTGTTCCTGCCGGGTTCGGTGCTCAAGCGGGGCACGAACGACATCTGGATCCTTGAGCTGGAGGAGGCGGGATCGGGGGTCACGCTCCGCTGAGCCCGGCCGTGGGTGCCGACGGGAGATGGCCGTCGGCACCCACGCAGATTTCTCGTACGGGCCTGCTCGGTGCTCCTGCCCGGGGCGCGCCGCACCACCGAATGAAGGTCTCTCTCATCACATGACAATCCACCCATAATCGTTGACCGGGAGCGGAGCCCCTTCCTACGCTCAAGTCAACGCGGTGCGGCGCACGGTTTCTGATCTCCCGTCCGGGACTCCCGGACCGTTCGGAGGAGTGTCCGTGAGAACTGGCACCAAGCTCCCTTCCAAGAAGCGTGCGCTCAGCATCCTGGTGACGGTGCTTCCCCTGGTGATGCTGGTGGGAACGACCACGTCCGCGAGGGGCTCCCCACGACGGACACCACCCCCGTCACCGGCCCAAGCCCACGCACCGAGGTGCCCGGTGGTCGTGATGAGCCGCCTCGATTCCGCGTACGACCAGTGCGGCAGCCACGGCGGCCGTTGGGTCCGCCCACCCCTCCCCGGAGACCGCTGACCCCACCACCCCTCGCACCCTCCACCCCCCACACACGCCTCGCCCCCGATGCCTGGTGCTCCGCATCGGGGGCGAGGTCCGTTCACAGGCCGGGGCGGCGGGCCTTGATGTCGTCTATGAAGTCGGCCCAGGCGTGGGTGGGAATGAGGAGAGCAGGGCCCTGGGGGTTCTTGCTGTCCCGCACCGGCAGCAGGCCGACGTGGACATCTGCCACCTCGACGCAGGCAGCGCCATCCCCGTTGCTGTGGCTGGACTTGCGCCAGCCGGTGAGGACTGAGGACTCAGGAATGGTCGTCATCTTCATATCCTTCTTCGTACCCCTTCAGGTAACTGCGGAGGAGGCCGAGCGACTCCCTCTCCGGCAGAGCCATGGAGCGAGCCACGTCGAAGCGCTGGGTCAGACCGAGAACACCTTTCGGTGACTCGACCAGTTCGCCGGAAACAAAGCTCTCTGCGTACCCGAGCGTAGCGCCGTTTGCCAGGGTCAGGAGGCTCAGACTCCCACCCAGCAGGGGATGTTGACCACGGGCAAAGGGCAAGATCTGGACCGAGATGTTCCAACTCTCAGCAGCCGCGAGAAGGTGAGCGATTTGGCCGGCCATACAACTCATTCCACCCATGGGGCGCTTAACGGCCGCCTCATCCATGATTGCCCAGTAGAGCAGCGGATCTTCGCGCTCAAAGATCTGCTTGCGCCGCATCCGAGTGGCAACCCGGCTTTCAACGTCATCCCCCGAAAATCCGGGGAGCGACGCTTGAAACAGCGCACGAGCGTAACCCTCGGTTTGCAGTAGACCGGGCACCAGGCTGCACTCAAACACCTGAATCCGGGCGGCACCCTTTTCACTTTCTACGATCGTCCGGCCATAGTCAGGAATCGTCGAATCCTGAGCCATGTCCAAGAGTTCGACGAACAATCCATGGGTGCGGAAATGCATGTCCAGTGCCTGAGCCAGCGCCTCCGACGGTAACTGCTCCCCGCGCTCCACCCGGCTGAGATATGTGTGCGGATACGTCACCCGCTCAGCGAGTGCGCGCTGTGACAAACCCTCTTCCATCCGCAGGCGCTGCAAGCGCCGCCCCAGCACCGTGCGCGGAGTGGGTTTCCCGCCGTCCTCGTTGTTCAGCTCCACGATCGAACTCACCTTCAATTCCCTGTCCACAGAGAGCTTTTGGTGACAGGTAGAACAGGTACCTGACGTGCCCTTTCGTCGATGGTAATAGCGACGCCCCGGCAGTCGGGGCGGAATCCCTCGCCCGATGTATCGGGCCACAGCGAGGACCCCCGCAACCGGGTAAGCGGTGCGGGGGCATTGGCCAACGCTTGAAAGGAGCGTCGGCATGACCAACGCTATCGACCACTTCATTGCTCTTCACCCGTACGCCTTGCCAACGTCCGAAGATCCGCCTTCGATGACGCAAAAGGCGGCTTCTCAGGGCGTTGTGGAGGTCGCCCCATGAGCGACACCTGCGGCGGCGCCTTCCCCCTGTCCCGATGGCGTCCGACTCCCCGTAGCGTCGGGCAGGCACGGGCGGAATTCCAGGACGTTCTCAATGGCTGGGGGCTGGCACCCATCGAGCAGGCGGCGCTGATCGTGCTGTCGGAGTTGCTGACCAATGCCGTGCGGCACGCGCGGGTACCCGGGCGTGAAATCGAGACCCGCTATCTGCCGCTGTGGCGCGGGGTGCGGATCGAAGTGCATGACGCTTCCGACGCACGGCCGCGGCTGACCGTACCCGCGGAGGATGCGACAGGAGGCAGGGGGCTTCCGCTGGTGGCGGCGCTCTCCGATGCCTGGGGCGTCGCTTCGCGCACTGGCCCCGGGAAGATCGTCTGGGCCGAGCTGACCCTCCCGGAGCGCGCGCAGCGGACGAGGTAAAAGCGAAGCGCCGCCCTGGCCGTTCCTGCGAGCGGCCAGGGCTTCCCCTGGGGCCGTCCCGACCTGCGCTCTAGGGACTGAACGCGCCCACCGGCAGGCCGAGTTCGCGTTCGGCGACGATGAAGACGAGTTCCTCGACCGTGCCATAGTTGACCGCCTTGAGCATGGCGGCCTGGACGCTCAGCCCGTCGAGCACGGCGAGGATGCGCGAGGCGCTGACCCGGGGGTCGGCGGTGGTGAAGTCGCCGGACCGGATGCCCTCGTCGATCAGGCCGACGAGTTGGCCGACGTCCGCCCCCATCTGGGCAGCGACCGCGCTGTGCAGTGCGGGCCGTTTGCGGCCCAGCCGCCAGGCGTCCAGCCAGAGCAGGCTCATCCGGTCGCGATCTCCGGCGGTGTGGAACCGCAGCAGCGCGAGCAGCCGGTCGACCGGCAGATCCGCCGTCTCGACAACGGCGTCGATCTCGCGGCTCTCCGCCACGGCGGCGGCCGTGAACGCCTCGGCGAGCAGGCTGTCCACCGATGGGAAGTAGTGGCTGACCAGGCTGCCCGCCACCCCCAGCCGGTCGGCGACGCTCCGGAGCGTGATGTGTTCCAGCCCCTCACTCAGGGCTAAGGCGGAGGCTGCGGCCACGATCTCCGCGCGCCGGTCTTCGGCGGACTTCCGACGGACTTTGGCTCTAGGGGTTGACGTCACGGGGAGGACTCTATTGACTGCTCGCTCAACAGGCAATTGAGCACATGCTCAATAAGGCTCTGCACCAGTTCAGGAGCGTCCCATGTCCATAGCCGAGCAGACAGACCCGGAGAGAACGAACGCCAACGCGTTCGGAAAGATCGAGAGCCGCGGCATCGACCGCATCCCCGACGACGAACGCCACGGCCACCCGCGCGAGTTGGTCCGCATCTGGGCCTTCGCCAGCGTCAACTACCTCTACATCATCCTCGGCGGCCTGCTGATCGTCTTCGGACTGACCGTGTGGCAGGGCCTCGCCGTGGTCGTCGTGGGCAATCTGTTCTGGGCGGCCATCGGCCTGCTCGCCACCAGCGGCCCGGTGTCCGGAACACCCAGCGGGGTCATCACCCGAGCCATGTTCGGGACCCGCGGGAACCGGGTCATCGTCGGACTCTTCAGCTGGCCCAGCTTCATCGCCTACGGGGCCATCAACCTCTCGGTGGGAGGGCTCGCCGCCTTCGCGTTCACCGAACAGGTGGGCCTCGCCGCCCAGCGGCCCGTACAGATCGTGATCGTGCTGCTGATCGCCGCCCTCACCCTGACGATCAGCGTGTATGGGTACGCCACCATCCTCAAGGTGAGCGGTGCCATCACCACGGCGCTCGCTCTGTGCATGGCCGTCCTCGGCGGCTTCGTCCTCACCAAGGCCGACTGGAACTACGCACCCGCCGCCGAGTCGGCACTGTCCGGCGGTGCGCTCTGGGCCGTGATCACCGCGGGTATCGCCCTGACCGCCTCGTCCCCGCTGTCCTGGGCCATCAGCCCCGACTACGCCCGCTATCTGCCCGCGGACACCTCCCGAAGGGCCGTCGCCGTCTGGACCGCCCTCGGGGGATTCGTCCCGGCCGTCCTGCTCGGGTCGGTGGGCGTACTGGCCGGCAGCGTCGTCGACATGGCCGACGCCCAGAAGTCGCTGGCCACGATCCTGCCGGGCTGGTTCTACCCGGTCTTCCTGCTGGTGATCGTCATCGGCTCGATCACCAACAACGTGATCACCCTCTACAGCTCCGGCCTCTGCCTCCAGTCGGTCGGACTGCGACTGCCCCGCATGGCCACCGTTCTGCTGTGCGGTCTGCTCGGTACCGCGATCGCCTGCTACGCGCTGTTCATCTCCGACTTCACCGACGCCCTGAGCAACATCCTGGAACTCTCCGTCGCCTTCGCCGGGCCGTGGATCGCGATCATCGCCTCCGACCTGCTGATGCGGCACAACCGCTACGACGGTGTGGAGTTGCACGACGAATCCCCACAGGGCCCGTACTGGTTCTCCGGCGGTACCAACTGGGCGGGCTGTACCGCGCTGGTGGCGGGCACCGGCGTCGGGGCCCTGTGCATGAACACCACCCTGTTCACCGGCCCCATCGCCTCGTCCCTCGGTGGCGCCGACCTCACCTTCGTCTTCGGGCCGATCGTCGCCGCCACCCTCTACCTCGTACTGGTCAGGGCCTTCTACCCGGCGCAGTACGCCGTCGCCCGCAACCGCACCGCGCCCCTCGCCCATGCGGTCACGACGAGCACCACTGGCAAGGAGAACTGACCCGCATGTCCGCCCGAACCGACCTGCCCGTCGCCGAGCGCTGGTACACCGTCACTCCCGTCGACGAGTCCCTGACCCTCATCCAGGAACCCCATGTGGACCCGCTGCTCAGCGCCAACACCTGGCATCTGCGCGGCTCCCGTCACGATCTGCTGATCGATGCCGGGCTCGGGATCGCCTCCCTGCGGGAAGCGCTGCCGGACCTCTTCGGCGGGCGCGAACCGATCGTGGTGATCACCCATGCCCATCTGGACCACATGGGTTCGGCCCATGAGTTCGCCGAGTGCTGGGCCCACCCGGCCGAACCGGTCGACGTACCCGGTCGCGGCTCCCTGCTCCCCCGCGTGCTGAACGACGCCCTCGGCGGGGATCCCGAAGAAGCCGCGAAGCTCCCTCCGGTGCTGATCAACGCCCTGCCCACCGCGGACTACGACCCCCTCGCCTACCAACTGCATCCGGTTTCGATCACCCGGCAGTTGAGGGAGGGCGACACCATCGACCTCGGTGACCGGCAGTTGCGCGTACTGCATCTGCCCGGGCACACCCCCGGGAGCATCGGTCTGTACGACGAGGACCGGCGCGTCCTCTTCTCCGGCGACGTCCTCTACGACGACGAACTCCTCGACACGCTGGAGGGCTCCGACATCGGCCAGTACATCGCGACCATGAAGCGGCTGCGCCGGCTCGACGTCGACCTCGTCCACGCCGGTCACGGGGGGAGCTTCGGGGCCAAGCGGATGCACGAGATCATCGACGCGTATCTGCTGTTCCGCGATGGACAGGAGAGCCCAGAGAGCGCAGTGAACGCAGAGGTCGCAGGGACCCCAGCGGCGCAGTGAGCGCCTCCTAGAGCTCCCGTACCTCGAAGGAGTCCAGGACGAACTCCGCCCCCCACGCCCCGCCCGTTTTCCGCAGCCCCACCCATGCCTCGCCCTGGTCGGGAGCCGTGAACTCATGGCTCCACAGGGTCGGTTCGGTGGCCACCGGGATCGGGACGCGGTCGAGTTCGCGGGTGTCGACGCCGGTGATCCAGGCGTACTCCCCCGCCCTTTCATTCTCGTAGCGGAATCGCACCCGGTAGCGCCTGCCCGGCTCAAAGCGCACCAGGTGCTGGACCGTGCGGTAGACGAGGCCCTGGTTCTCGCCGCGGGACTTCAAGGACTCGGTGCCGTCGATGACGTCGTCGATCACCTTGCCGTTCCAACCGCGCTGGGTGAAGGGGGTGTGGCGTTGGGCGATGTGGGTGCGCGGGTCGGTGGCGCCGCCCGCGTCGCCCTTGACGAAGACGCCCCAGCCCTGGGGCACGTTCTCGAAGTCCTCGTACGCCACCGTGCCCGGTTTGCGGGTAGGGCGGGCGGCGACGACACGGACGTTGTCGAAGCGGATGCGGGCGTCACCGGGCGCCGCCCGCAGGGTGAGCGTGATGGGGCCGCCGGCCTCGGGGACCGTGAAGTGGGTGAACATCCGCTGGAACCGCGTGCCGTGTTTACGGTCGGCGGCCACCTGGTTGACGGCCGTTGAGATGTCGGTCCAGTTCTCGGCCCGCACCCCGTCCGCGGTGCGCACCTCCAGGGCTGCACGGCGGCGCTCGCCCGCGGTTTCACCCACTTCGACCTGCACTGATGCGGCGTAGCTGCTGGGTTTCAGCCGGCTCAGCCGCTGGCTGACGGTAGCCGCGGCCCCGGCCGCTATCACCAGTTCGTAGTCCCCGATCGCGCTCAGGGCGACCGACGCGGGGCCGGTGGTCCGCCAGCCGTCGAGGGTGCCGGAGGTGAATCCGGGGTCGTGGAGGGGGGTGGCCTGACCCCAGTCGGGGTCGGACTGTTCGGGTTGGCGGGTGCGGTGGACGACGTACGGCTGTCCGGGCTCGGCGTCGATGGTGATCCGGCCGCCGCTGCGCACCCGGAGGTCCTGGATGTGTTCGCGGCCCTGGTCGGTGAGGCGGTAGAGCGTCACGCGGGTCCGGTGTCGCCAGCCGCGCGGGAGGCGCCATTCGCTGCTGCCGCCCGCGGGGTTGTAGTGGTAGAGCTTGTCCGGGTCGGTGGCGCGCTGTGGCTCCCAGGGGAGCAGATACGTTCCGCCGCTGTAGACCAGACGACCGTCCGTGGTGATCTTGCGGCTGCCGTCGACGTCCGAGACCGAGGTGGGGCCGAAGAAGGTGATCTCGTGCTCGGTCCAGCGCTTGATGGGGTGCGCCTGGAGGTACTTGGCGGGCAGGGAGTGGGTCCAGATCAGTTCGTAGAAGGCGCGCCAGTCGATCTTGCCGACCCAACCCTCGAAGTTGCTGGTGCGCGGGATGCCCAGCAGGGTTGGCCACTTGTCGGCGAACACGTCCTTCTGGTGGTTGCGGATAAAGCGGATCAGCTGCGAGTTGATGCCGCGGGAGGTGTCGGGGCCGTAGTCGATCTCGGTCGCCCAGTGCGCCCACAGCGCCGAGCGCTCCAGACCGTGGCCCCATTCGGTGGTGATCTGCCAGCCCTGGTCGCGCAGGGCGCGCTGGAGCCGGTCGGAGGTCCAACCGGATTCGCGGAAGACATCGATGTACAGCATGTTCAGGGCGGGATGGGTTTCGGCGCGCAGATCGGCGAAGCGTTGCACGATGTCACCGCTGACCAGGTCGCGCCGCTGGTCGATGCGGTACGACTGGTCCAGCCAGTCCCACTGCTCGTTGGACTTGTCGACGAGCGTCTCGGAGAAGGCGTTGGCGACCGGATAGGACTCGGTGGCGTTGACGTGCACACCGAAGTCGCTGTTCCACTTCTGCCCTTCGCGGAGCAGGGTGTTGAGGTCGCCCAGTCCGCCCGCGCGCTTGTTGTGGTTGCCGGCGTAGTCGGGGTGGGCGGAGTCGTGGCCCTCCGACTGGTAGCCCTTGAGCAGGGTGTACTGCCGTAGCCCGTCCGTCGCCAGGGAGATCCGTTTGACCTGGTCGAGGGTGGCGAGGAAGGGGTTGGTCGCCTGGGAGGCGAAGTTGAAGGGGATGTGGGGCACCACGCGCAGATGCTGTTCGTCGGCGCCGAGCGGGGTGACCATGATGTCCCGGAAGGCGATGGCCGCGTCCTGCCAGTCGACGACGCCGTCCCCGCCGCGGTCACGGGTGATGACGACGGTGGCGTACGGGAGGGGTTCGGTGGAGTCGGTCGGTGCGGTGGCCGCGCGATGGGTCCACTGGCCGGGGGCGAGTTGGGCCTTCACATAGCCGTCACGGACGAGCGTCTGACGCCAGAGCCGACCGTTCTCCCAGGTGGTGCCGGCCGCGCTGGTGGGTTTGTCCCAGACGGTGTTGGTCTCGATCGCCCCGCCGAGCCGGTCATGAGCGACGACGGCGTACGCACAACCGGTGGCGCGGGCCTCCGCGGGGGTCTGGGGTGTGAGCCGGACGAGGGTGTCGCCGCTGGCGGACTTGTCGAGGTGGATGCGGGCGGCGTGGAGATGGGCGCCGGGCTGGTCGCTGCGCACGGAGAGCAGCGCGAGGTCCGGGATCTGCAAGGTGCCCACGGGCAGTGCGCCACTGTCCGCGATGCGGGTGACGCGCCAGTGGACCTGCCACCCTTCCGCGCGGATCTCGACGTCGATCTCGGTGGGGCCGAAGCCGAGGGTGTAGGAGACGCGGTCGCGGCGGGCGCGGGCGGTGACGGTGTCGGGGGTGCGGGCGACCGAGTCGATCAGTACGGAGGTGATCGGGTCTTCCTGGCCGTACAGCCGGGCGCCGGATTCACGGTGGGTGTACGACAGGATGCGCGGGAAGCCGCTGTCGACCGTGACGTCGAGCACGGAGGAGCGCAGGACCGTTTCAGCGGGTCCGGTGGGAGAGGCGGACGCAGTTCCCGCGACACCGAGGGCCGCACCGGCACCGGCGAGGGTGGTTGCGGCCACCACGGCTCTGCGACTGGGCCCGCGATCTTCTGCGTACACGCTCGTCCTCCTCGTCACGGTGATGCGGTTCACGTCAATCTGGCCGTGACGGCGGGCGCGGCCCATGGACAAAGCGGGGGCAGGTGTTGGACTTAACCACACCAGCCCCCGCCGTCTCGGAGCTCACTACAGGGTGGCCGCCGATGACTTGATGGTGGCGGCGAAGTGGGAGACCTCGGTGTAGACACCGGGGTAGTTGGGCCGTGCGCAGCCCTGACCCCAGCTGACTATGCCGACCTGGACCCAGGCGTTGGCGTTGTCGCGGCGGAACATGGGACCGCCGGAGTCGCCCTGGCAGGTGTCGGTGCCGCCCGATGTGTATCCGGCGCAGATCTCCTCACGGGCGACCAGGCTCGGGTAGGAGCGCTGGCAGTTGGCGTCCGAGACGAACGGGACCTGGGCCTTGAGCTGGTAGCGCTGCTGCGGACCGCCTTCACGGGCCGCGCCCCAGCCGGCGACGGTGAAGGTGCCGGTGTTGTACGTGGCGGTCTCGGCGAGCTTGAGCGTCGGCAGGTTGATCGGCTGGGCGAGCTTGATCAGGGCCCAGTCCTTGCCGGTGCCGTTGTAGCCGGGCGCCTGGAGGACCTTGGTGGAGCGCACCTTGATCGCGCTGGGGCTCTGGAGGTCGACGACGCCCGCTGTGGCGGTGATGGAGGTGTTGGGACCGGAGCCGCTCACACAGTGGGCGGCGGTCAGCACGACCTGCGGGCTGATCAGCGAACCGCCACAGCCCATGGAGAGCCGCACCATGAAGGGGAACTCCCCCTGGGCGGCGCGGGTGCCGCCGACGACGGGCGGGGCTGCGGCGGATGCGGTGCTGGGCTGGAGGCTGACGGCGGCGAGGAGGACGGCGCCGGCCGCGGCGCATCTCTTGAGGGTACGGAGAAGCTTCAACGGTCTGCCCTTCGTGGGGGGTTGAGAAATTGCGCTCCCATCGGGCAAGGACCGCACATCTCACTGCTGAGCCTGCACTGTCATGTGCCCGACAAGCGGTGATCCGGATTATGAGCAGTCGATCAGCGGTGCCACAAGGAGCAGTTTTCGGCCATGTCAGCAAGGCTGTTCAGGGGCGCTTCTTCGTACAGTTGATCCCCCAAGGGGGCGCCTCGGGGGCGCGCGGCAGGAGTGAGCGATCTGATGGCGATCCCATGACCAAGGACAGCGAAGTCGTCCACGGCTTCCCCCATCTCGACACCGTGCAACGCGCGATCACCGCACTCCACCGCCGGCTCTCCCCCGACGGGCTGCTCGCCTACGCATCGAGCGTGCTCCTCGCCGACGTGGCCTTCGCCGACGGCGACGATCTGCACCTGGGCGCCCAGGCAGTCGCCCAGACGCTGGTCAACCACCTGCGACTACCGGACGCCAGGATGGTCGTCAGCTTTCGCGAGATGCGTCACGCGGCAACGGTCGAGTTGACCGCGGGCCCCGAGTACTTCATCGAACTGAACGACCGCTTCCGCCGGCACCGGCGCGACGTCGGCGCCGCCCTCGCGCATGAGATCACCCATGTCTGGCTGCACCGGCTGGACCTGTCGTTCCCCGGCACCCACGACAACGAGATCCTCACCGACACCGTGACGACCTATCTGGGCGCCGGCTGGCTGCTGCTCGACGCATTCCGCGAGGACCGACTTTCCAGCCAGAAACTGGGCTATCTCACGCCCGAGGAGTTCGGCTATGTCCTTGCCAAACGTGCGCTGTTCCTTCACGAAGACCCGTCCACCTGGTTCACCAGCCCCCAGGGGTACACGGCGTACACCAAGGGACGCGCGCAGGCGCTGCGCGAGGCACGGCAACCACCGCTGACCACGGCGGGATGGACCGCCAGGCACCGCTATGCCAAGGACCGGCGCCAGGCGCTGGAGCACGGCCCGACGAGCGGTCCGTCGGGTGACCCGTCGTCCTACGTCTTCGAGCCGGGGCCGCAGGGGCTGCGGGTGTCCTTCCCCTGCCCGACCTGCCACCAGCGCATCCGCCTTCCCGTGCGCGGACACACCCGTGCCCGCTGCGGACTGTGCCGCTCGATTCTCGAATGCGACACATGAGCGATCCCCCTAGGCTCCGCGCATGACACACGAGGTGGCAATGGGGACGGAAGCACTGTTCACGGCGGTCCTGTTGGGCGACGACGAGACCGTCGCCGAACTGCTCGGCAGCGGTGTGGGCGCGGAGACGGCCGACGAGGACGAGCAGACCGCACTGCACCTGGCCGCCGTCCAGGACCGACCGGGGATCGTACGGCTCCTGCTGTCCGCCGGCGCCGACCCCAACCGGGGCAGCGGCCCCGAGCAGGGCGAACTGCCCCTCGCCGGGGCGGCTACCTGGGGTCACACGGAGGCGGTACGCATACTCCTGGAGGCCGGAGCGCTCCCCGACCGTCGTGACGAGTTCGGCGACACCGCGCTGTTGAGTGCGCTGAGGAACGGACACGCCACCACGGCCGGGGTGTTGCTCGCCTTCGGCGCGGACCCCGAACTCTGCGCTGAGGAAGGAGAATCTCCCCTGCTCACCGCCGTACGCCGGGGCTCGTCCCCTGCCGTGCGGGTGCTGCTGGACCATGGCGTGAGCGCGGCTCACCAGCGGGTTGCCCTCACTGAGGCCCGGACCTGGCTGGACCGCGATGTGGCCGACGGGTTGCACGCCGAACTGGTGCACGCCCATGGCGGGGGCCACCGTTCCGTGGTGCGCAGGGAGACGAACCGGGAGGGGATCGAGACGGTGGTGGTGGAATTGCTGCGGGACGGGGAGCCGTTCGCAGGCAAGGAGCGGGAGACGGGGCACCGGGAGATCGCGGTACTGCTGGAAGAGGCACTGGGCGAGCGCACCAGGTGAGACACGGGCGCATACCCGACGCTATGCGCCCTCGGCTTCGCGTTCGGGGACACGGGACGGCAGCGCGAGGAACGCCAGCGCCGTCAACCTGACGACGAACGCACCCCACACCATCGGGAGAACTCCGTCGATCGCGAGGGAGAGATCCAGTTGGTCGGCGGCCCAGGAGACGAGTAGCCAGATCAGAAAGTCCTGGACGATCCCGATCGCCGCGAGCATAAGGACCATCAGCGGTGGCGCGGTCCTGATGTTCTCGGGCCAGGCGCTGATCAGCTGAGTGATGATCAGGAACAGGCCGAGGGGAACCATCAGCGCGCCGAGCGAAAAGCCCCCCGGCATGGATATGCCGGGAAGCAGAAAGACGGAAAGGGACACACCAGCGAGAAGTCCCAACACTCTTCTTTGCTTTTGTTGTTCTCTGTGTCTGCTCATGGTTCAGATGATCGCACCAGGTCAGTCGTATTCGGACAAGAGGTACTAACGCCTGACGAGTGGCGGCACAATGCCCTCATGACCACTACCGTGAGCACCAAGGCCGTCACGTCCCGTGATCTTTGGCTTCTCTTCGAACCGATCCACTCCGTCACCTACTTCACCCCCGAGGGCACCTCCGTGTTCGAGGAGGCCGGACTGCGCGGCTTCTGGCGCGGCTACTTCGCCGGACGGTCCGCGCCCCTGGGAACCGTGGGCGCCGGAGCGGCGACGGGGGCGTTCTGCTCGTACGCGCCCACGATGGTCGCCGAGGCACTGCCCTCGGTCTGGGCCCAGATCACCCCGTCCGAGGCGCTCGACGTACGGCGCGACGGCGCACGGGCCGCACTGGCGCGACTCCTGGAGGGCCAGGAGGAACGGGCCGAACAGGCAGCCGAGTTGCTGTCGGAGGTCGCCGCGGCGCCCGACTGCGCCGGCCGCACCCTCGCCGCCGCGAACGCCGCGCTCCCCTGGCCCAAGGACCCGCTCGACCGGCTGTGGCACGCGTCGACCGTCCTGCGCGAGCACCGCGGCGACGGATACGTGGCCGCACAGACCGCGGCCGACCTGGACGGCTGCGAGATCCTGCTGCTGCGCACGGGGATCGACCTGCCGCGCAGTGAACTCCAGCCCTACCGCGGCTGGACCGACGCGGAGTGGGAAGCCGCCGGGCAACGACTCAAAGAACGGGGCCTGTTGGCGCCGGACGGTCGGGCCACCGAGGACGGCCGGCGGCTGCACGCGGCGATCGAGGACACCACCGACCGGGTGTCCGCACGGCCGTGGGTCGGAGCCGATCTGGCCCTGATCGCCGAGACGCTGACGCCGCTCGCGGACGCGGTGGCCAAGGTGCTGCGCTTCCCGAACCCGGTGGGGCTCCCGGACCGGCCCGGGCGATAGCGCCGTACCGTACGGAGCCGGGCGGGCCCGCCCGCCCGGCAACCCAGAGAATCCACCGACCGGCCGGGACGTCCGACCCGATCCACCCTCCGCGCCCCTCGCGCGCCGGCGTCCCCTTCTTTCCGCCCCCGTCCGCGCGTTCGCGCCCGATCTCCGAGGGCTGTGCGCCCGCTCAGTTGCGGCGGCGCACCACCAGCGCCTCGCCCGGACGCCAGGAACGCAGCACGAGTTCATCGCCCTCCACCGAAGTGCGCACGACATCGACGATCTCCACCCGGAACAGATGGAACGGCAGGGGCTGCTCGATGGATGCCGCGAACCGGGCCAACTCCTCGGGATCGGTGATCTGGACGGCCCGTCCGGACAGCTTCACATCTCCCCCGTCCATCGAGTCGTCCGCGCCCGGGTTGGCGTGCAGGGCCAGCCGCGGGTCCCGCAGGAGGTCCCGCGCCTTGAGCGAGTCGGGCATCATGCCCAGCCAGAGCTGCCCCTCACGGAAGATCACTTCGAGTCCCGTCACCCTCGGCGATCCGTCCTTGCGCAGGGTGGCGAGGACGTGGTGGCGGTGGCGGGCGAAGCGGTCCTGCACGGATCGGGCGAAGTCCGGTTCGGCGTGCAGGAAGAAGGCCCATGAGGCGTCGGATGCGGGAGTCTGAGCGGTCATGGCCACACCTCACCATGGAATCCCGACATCTCCTGTCCGAGTTTCCTGGTGTCGGGGCACCCTTCGTCAGCGGACGTGTCGCCCGTGGGGAAACGTGTTGTCCTGGAAGGAGGGAACGTGCCGCCGGCAGCGGCGGCGGGGAGGACGCTGGCCCCTTTCTCCCGAAGGAGGACCCGATGGCGATCCTGTTGCACGCCACACTGCCCGGTGTCACCACCGAGGAGTACGACAGGCTCCACAAGGAACTCCAGGCACTCCCGGGCGACACCTTCGCCGGCTGTCTCACCCATGCGTGCGTGAAGACCGCGACGGGCCTTGAGGTCTACGACCTCTGGGAGTCCCCGGAAGCCATAGAGAAGTTCTTCACCGTGATGATGCCGGTCACCGAACGACTCGGCTGGAGCGCCCCCGAACAGGCGCCCGTCCAGCAGGAGGTCTACAACTACTGGCTGGGCGGAAAGGAGGGCACCCCCGCCTGAGACACCTCCGCCTGAGACACCCGCCCCGAAGCGACGACCGCCCGGCCCCTCCCGGCGCGTTCAGCCGACGATGCCCTGTGCCCTGGCGGCGGCAAGCCAGCGCGGGAACTCGCCCACGAGCCGGTCGTAGAGTTCGCCGTCCGGCACCTGGCGGGGGTCGAGACCGGCGTGGAAGTATCCGGCGTTGTCCACCGGGCGCTTGTCGGGAACCGCCAGTTCATCGAGCTTGCGCAGGAAGTCGAACTGGGTGCTACGCGTATTGCCGAAGCCCACGAACTGCCAGAACATCGGGAGCTTCGCCGCCTTGCAGACGTACCGCTCGGCCGCGAACTTGTTGATCGGACCGCCGTCCGTCTGGAAGACCACCAGCGCGGGCGCGGTCGAGCCGCTGTCGATGTAGTGGTCGATCACGGCGTCCATCGCGAGGTGGTAGCTGGTCTTGCCCATGTGTCCGAGGCCGGCGACTATCTGCGCGACCCGACCGCGGTGGTTGTCCAGGGCGATGTCGGTGACCGCGTCCACATCGGTGGAGAAGAAGACCACCGGGACGATGCCGTCGTCGTCGAGGTTGGCCGAGAGCCCCAGCACCCGGTCGGCGAGCGCCTGCACGCTGCCGTCCCGGTAGTAGTCCTTCATGGAGCCGGAGTAGTCCAACACCAGGTAGACCGCGACGCGATGGCCGTCTAGACCGTGTTTGCGCAGGGAGACCCCGGCCGACTTGTAGAGGCTGACCAGCGCGGGCGCCCGCTGTTCGACCTTCTGAAGACTGATCGCCGGTCCCCCGGCAGTGCGCAGTACGGCCATGGCGCTGCTCCCCCTTCGTCCGCCGCTCGCGGCTGACGTCCCCCGGGTCACCCTCGTGGATCGACCCCGTAGATCGACAGTGCACCCGAGATTACGCCATACGTACGACATCGGACCGGCACCGTCGACAACGGGCTTGACCTCAAGCGAAGTTGAGGTCCAACGATGGAACGCATGACCCCACCACGGTTGTCCCGGCCCCTCCTGACCCTGCTCGTCGTCCTGTTCGGCTATCTCTCGCTGCCGATGGGCATGACGGGAACCTCCGTCGCCCTGCCCGAGATCGGCCGGGACCTCGACGCCTCCGGCGCCGCCCTCCAGTGGGTCGTCACCGGGTACATGCTGGCCGCCTCGTCCATGATGCTGGTGGCCGGCTCGCTCGGCGACCTCTTCGGCAGACGCAGGGTGTACGCGCTCGGAGCCCTCCTCTACGCGGCCGGCACGCTCGGCGCGGCAGCCGCCCCCCACGTACTGCTCCTCGATCTGGCACGGACGGTCGCGGGCGTCGGCGGGGCCGCGGTGATGGCGGGTGGGGGTGCGATCATCGCGACCGTCTTCGAAGGTCCGGCGCGAGCCCGGGCGTTCGCCGCGGTGGGCACCACCGCGGGCGTGGGCATGGCGATCGGTCCGACCCTGTCGGGATGGCTGGTCGGAGCGCTGGGCTGGCGCTCGTCCTTCCTGGTCTTCGGGGTCGCCGGGGCGCTGATCGTGCTCGCCGCCCGGCTGATACCCGAGTCACGCGCGGCCGTGCGGCCCCGCGTCGACCGGCCGGGGGTGGCGAGCTTCGTGGCCGCCCTGGCGCTGCTGATGTTCGCCGTCACCCAGGGCTCCCAGTCGGGTTGGACCAGCGTGGCCGTCCTCGCGCCGCTGACGGTGGGCGCGGTGCTCCTGGTGGTCTTCGTGGCCGTCGAGCAGCGCAGTGCCCATCCGGTCCTGGACCTCGGCCTGGTGCGCGACCGCGCGTTCTCCGGCTGGCTGGTGGGGGCGGTGTTCATCACCGCGGGTTCCGTCGGTGTGCTGGTCTTCCTGCCCACCTACCTCCAGGGCACCGGCGGGCTCTCCGCCCAGGAAGCGGGGCTCGTGCTGGTGATGGCGACCGCCCCGGTCTTTGTCTTCCCCGCCGTCGGCGGACGGCTCGTGGCCCGCGGGCTGCCCGCACGGCAGCTGATCCTGGGCGCCCTACTGCTGACGGCCGCGGGCAACCTCTGGCTGGCCCTCGCCCTCGCGCCGGACGCCGGGCTCGCACGGCTGGCCGCTCCCCTGCTGCTCATCGGCATGGGCAACGGGCTGGCGCTCGGACAGATCGAGGTCCAGGCGCTCGGGGCGGTCGCCCCGGAGCGGGTGGGCATGGCGTCGGGGCTGCTGGGAACGGCTCGCGGTGGGGCGGGCGCCCTGGTCATGGCGGGCTTTGGGTCCCTGTTGGTGACGCTGGTGGATGCCCGGACCGGTGATCGCGGACTGACCGCCGGGGTGACGGCGGGGCAGCGCCCCGAAGTCGCCGGCGAGTTCACCGACGCGTGGCAGCTGGTGGTGACGGGGATCGCGCTCGTACTCGCTCTGGCCGCCGTGCTGGTCCATCGGTTGTTGCGACCGGGCGCGAACCGGGTGGACGGGCCGCAGCCATCGGTGTCACAGGAGCACGAACCGTCGGTCTCACGGGAGCACGAACCGTCGGTGTCATGGGAGCACGAACCGGATCACGAGCGCGTGACCACTCGGACCCGGGTCATACCGGGGCGCGGACAAAGCGATGCGACGCCTGCCCGGGTCCGGTCGGGGACGGGGCAGGCGCCGCGCTAGTTCCGCACGCCGTTGTACGGGACGATCATGGGCCGGGGCGGATCAGCCCCGGCGGGGACGGGTCAGACGGTCAGCGCCCGGTCCGTCGGGCGGACCGGTGCGGGCAACTCGCTCGCCCCGGTCAGATAGCGGTCCACTCCACGGGCGGCCGAGCGGCCCTCGGCGATGGCCCACACGATCAGCGACTGACCGCGTCCGGCGTCACCTGCAACGTACACGCCTTCGACATTGGTCGCGTAATCGGCGTCCCGCACGATGTTCCCGCGGCCGTCGAGGTCAAGACCGAACTGCTGGACGAGACCGTTCTCCTGGTCCGTGCCGGTGAAGCCCATCGCGAGCGTGACCAGCTGGGCCGGAATGCTGCGCTCGGTGCCGGGCTTCTGCTCCAGCTTGCCGTCCTTGAACTCCACCTCGACCAGGTGCAGCGACTGGACATTACCGTCCTCGTCGCCTTCGAAGTGGGTGGTGGAGACGGAGTACACCCGCTCGCCGCCCTCCTCGTGGGCCGAGGTGACCTTGTAGAGCATGGGGAAGGTGGGCCAGGGCTGGCCGGTGCTGCGGTCCTCACCCGGGCGGGGCATGATCTCCAGCTGGGTCACCGATGCGGCACCCTGGCGGTGGGCGGTGCCGACGCAGTCGGCGCCCGTGTCACCGCCGCCGATCACGACGACGTGCTTGCCCGCGGCGGTGATCGGCGGGGCGATGAAGTCGCCTTCCTGCACCTTGTTGGCCAGCGGCAGGTACTCCATCGCGAAGTGGATGCCGCGCAGCTCACGACCGGGGGCGGGCAGATCGCGGGAGACGGTCGCGCCGGCCGCGACGACCACCGCGTCATAGCGGCGGCGCAGCTGGGCCGCTTCGATGTCCCGGCCGATCTCGACCTCGGTACGGAACTTGGTGCCCTCCGCGCGCATCTGCTCGATGCGGCGGTTGATGTGCACCTTCTCCATCTTGAACTCGGGGATGCCGTACCGCAGCAGTCCGCCGATCCGGTCGGCGCGCTCGTAGACGACGACGGTGTGACCGGCCCGGGTCAACTGCTGGGCGGCGGCGAGCCCGGCCGGTCCCGAGCCGATGACGGCGACCGTCTTGCCGGAGAGCCGCTCGGGCGGCTGGGGGGTGACGTCGCCGGAGTCCCACGCCTTGTCGATGATGGAGACTTCGACGTTCTTGATGGTGACGGCCGGCTGGTTGATGCCGAGGACGCACGCCGACTCACAGGGAGCGGGGCACAGCCGCCCGGTGAACTCCGGGAAGTTGTTGGTGGCGTGCAGCCGCTCGCTGGCGGCTGCCCAGTCCTCGCGGTAGGCGTAGTCGTTCCACTCGGGGATGAGGTTCCCCAGCGGACAGCCGTTGTGGCAGAACGGGATGCCGCAGTCCATGCAGCGGCCGGCCTGCTTGCTGATGATCGGCAGCAGGGAGCCGGGAACGTAGACCTCGTTCCAGTCCTTGAGACGCTCGCCCACCGGGCGGGACGTGGCGACTTCGCGCCCGGTGGTCAGGAAGCCCTTGGGGTCAGCCATTGATCGCCGCCTCCATCATCTTCTCAGTGGTCTCCTGCTCGGAGAGACCGGCGAGCTCAGCGGCGTCCTTGGCGGCGAGCACTGCCTTGTACGTGGTTGGGATGATCTTGCTGAATCGTTCGACGCTCACCGACCAGTCGGCCAGCAGCTTCGCCGCGACGGTGGAGCCGGTCTCCTCCTGGTGCCGGCGCACGACGTCGTGCAGCCACTGCCTGTCGGTGTCGGAGAGGGGCTCGATCGCGGCCAGGTTGCCGGCGTTGACGTTGTCCCGGTCGAGGTCGATCAGATAGGCGACACCGCCGGACATGCCGGCCGCGAAATTGCGTCCGGTCTCGCCGATGACCACCGCGTGACCACCGGTCATGTACTCGCAGCCATGGTCGCCCACGCCCTCGGAGACCACGGTGGCACCGGAGTTGCGGACGCAGAACCGCTCACCCGTGCGCCCGCGGAGGAAGATCTCGCCGCCGGTCGCACCGTAGGCGATCGTGTTGCCCGCGATGGTGGAGAACTCCGCCAGGTGGTCCGCGCCCCGGTCCGGCCGGACGATGACCCGACCGCCGGACAGACCCTTGCCGACGTAGTCGTTGGCATCGCCCTCCAGCCGCAGCGTGACACCGCGCGGTACGAAGGCGCCGAAGGACTGGCCGGCGGAGCCCGTGAAGGTGATGTCGATGGTGTCGTCGGGGAGTCCGGCACCGCCGAACGCCTTGGTCACCTCGTACCCGAGCATGGTGCCGACGGTCCGGTTGATGTTGCGGATGGCCACCTGGGCGCGCACCGGCTGGGCGGCCTCGGGGCTCTCCGCCTTCAGGGCGTCGATGGCGAGCTTGATCAGCTCGTTGTCGAGCGCCTTCGACAGCCCGTGGTCCTGCTCGATCAGGGCGTGGCGCACCGCGCCATCGGCGAGTTCGGGCACGTGGAACAGCGGTGCCAGGTCCAGGCCCTGGGCCTTGAAGTGGCTGACGGCCCGCTCGGTCTCCAGGAGTTCGGCATGGCCGACGGCCTCCTCGACGGAACGGAAGCCCAGCTCGGCGAGGAGTTCTCGGACCTCTTCGGCGATGAACTCGAAGTAGTTGACGACGTACTCGGCCTTGCCGGAGAACCGGTCCCGCAGCACCGGGTTCTGGGTGGCGATGCCGACCGGGCAGGTGTCCAGGTGGCAGACGCGCATCATGACGCAGCCGGAGACGACGAGCGGCGCGGTGGCGAAGCAGTACTCCTCCGCACCGAGCAGTGCGGCGATGACCACGTCACGGCCGGTCTTGAGCTGGCCGTCGGTCTGCACCACGATCCGGTCGCGCAGGCCGTTGAGCAGCAGGGTCTGCTGCGTCTCGGCCAGTCCCAGCTCCCAGGGGCCGCCCGCGTGCTTCAGCGAGGTGAGCGGGGAGGCTCCCGTACCGCCGTCGTGTCCGGAGATCAAGACCACGTCGGCGTGGGCCTTGGAGACGCCGGCGGCGACCGTGCCGACTCCGACCTCGGAGACGAGCTTGACGTGGATGCGGGCCCGCGGGTTGGCGTTCTTGAGGTCGTGGATCAGCTGGGCGAGATCCTCGATGGAGTAGATGTCGTGGTGCGGGGGCGGCGAGATCAGGCCCACGCCGGGGGTGGAGTGCCGGGTCTTGGCGACCCACGGGTAGACCTTGTGGCCGGGCAGCTGGCCGCCTTCGCCGGGCTTGGCGCCCTGGGCCATCTTGATCTGGATGTCGTCGGCGTTGACCAGGTACTCGCTGGTGACGCCGAAGCGCCCGGAGGCGACCTGCTTGATGCTGGAGCGGCGGACCGGGTCGTACAGGCGGTCCGGGTCCTCGCCGCCCTCACCGGTGTTCGACTTGCCGCCGAGCCGGTTCATGGCGATGGCGAGGGTCTCGTGGGCCTCGCGCGAGATGGATCCGTAGGACATGGCACCGGTGGAGAACCGCTTGACGATCTCGCTGACCGGCTCGACCTCGTCGAGCGGGATGGACTCGCGCTCGCCCTTGAAGCCGAAGAGGCCGCGCAGGGTCATCAGTCGCTCGGACTGCTCGTTCACCCGGTCCGTGTACTGCTTGAAGATGTCGTAGCGACGGTTGCGGGTGGCGTGCTGGAGGCGGAAGACCGTCTCCGGGTCGAACAGGTGCGGTTCGCCCTCGCGGCGCCACTGGTACTCGCCGCCGATGTCCAGCGCGCGGTGCGCAGGGGCGATGCCCGAGGTGGGGTACGCCTTGGTGTGCCGGGCCGCGACCTCGTCGGCGACGATGTCGAGCCCCGCACCACCGATCTTGGTGGCGGTGCCGTTGAAGTACGTGTCGACGAAGGCCGAGTCCAGGCCGATGGCTTCGAAGACCTGGGCGCCTCGGTAGGAGGCGACGGTCGAGATGCCCATCTTGGACATGACCTTGAGGACGCCCTTGCCGAGCGCGTAGATCAGGTTGCGGATGGCCTGCTCGGGCTCGATGCCCTCGATGAAGGTGCCGGCGCGGACCAGGTCCTCGACGGTCTCCATCGCGAGGTACGGGTTGACCGCGGCGGCGCCGTAACCGATCAGCAGCGCGACGTGGTGCACCTCGCGGACGTCGCCCGCCTCGACCAGCAGGCCCACCTGGGTGCGCTGCTTGGTGCGGATGAGGTGGTGGTGGACCGCGGAGGTCAGCAGCAGGGAGGGGATCGGTGCGTGTTCGGCGTCCGAGTGGCGGTCGGAGAGCACGATCAGCCGGGCGCCGCCCTCGATGGCGTCGTCGACCTCGGCGCAGATGGCGTCGATACGGGCGGCCAGGGCCTCGCCGCCCCCGCTGACGCGGTAGAGGCCGGAGAGCGTGGCGGCCTTCATCCCGGGCAGGTCACCGTCGGCGTTGATGTGGATGAGCTTGGCCAGCTCATCGTTATCGATCACCGGGAAGGGCAGGGTGACGCTACGACAGGACGCGGCCGTGGGCTCCAGGATGTTGCCGGCCGGGCCCAGCGACGAGTGCAGGGAGGTGACCAGTTCCTCGCGAATGGCATCCAACGGCGGGTTGGTGACCTGCGCGAACAGCTGGGTGAAGTAGTCGAACAGCAGCCGGGGGCGGGCCGAGAGGGCCGCGATCGGGGAGTCGGTTCCCATGGAGCCGAGGGGCTCTCCACCCGTCCTCGCCATCGGCGCGAGGATGATGCGGAGCTCCTCCTCCGTGTAACCGAACGTCTGCTGACGGCGGGTCACCGAGGCGTGGGTGTGGACGATGTGCTCGCGCTCGGGCAGGTCGCCGAGCCCGATGATGCCGGCGTCCAGCCACTCCGCGTAGGGCTGCTCCGCGGCGAGGGTGGACTTGATCTCGTCGTCCTCGATGATGCGGTGCTCCGCGGTGTCGACGAGGAACATCTTGCCCGGCTGGAGGCGGCCCTTGCGGACGACCTTCGCGGGGTCGATGTCGAGGACGCCGACCTCGGACGAGAGCACGACGAGACCGTCGTCGGTCACCCAGTAGCGGCCGGGGCGCAGACCGTTGCGGTCGAGGACCGCACCGACCTGGACACCGTCGGTGAAGGTGACGCAGGCGGGGCCGTCCCAGGGCTCCATCATCGTGGAGTGGTACTGGTAGAAGGCGCGCCGGGCCGGGTCCATCGAGTCGTGGTTCTCCCACGCCTCGGGGACCATCATCAGGACGGAGTGGGGCAGGGAGCGTCCGCCGAGGTGGAGGAGTTCGAGCACCTCGTCGAAGGACGCCGAGTCGGAGGCGTCCGGGGTGCAGACCGGGAAGATCCGCTCCAGTTGCTGGGCATCGCCGCCGAAGAGGTCGGAGGCGAGCTGGGACTCGCGGGCGCGCATCCAGTTGCGGTTGCCCTTGACGGTGTTGATCTCACCGTTGTGGGCGACGAAGCGGTACGGGTGGGCGAGCGGCCAGCTCGGGAAGGTGTTCGTCGAGAACCGCGAGTGGACCAGGGCCACGGCGGTGGCCATCCGGCGGTCGGAGAGGTCCGGGAAGAAGGGCTCCAGCTGGCCGGTGGTCAGCATTCCCTTGTAGACGACGGTCCGCGCGGAGAGCGAGGGGAAGTAGACGCCTGCCTCGCGCTCGGAGCGCTTGCGCAGCACGAATGCCTTGCGGTCCAGGGCGATGCCCCGGCTGGCACCGTCACCGACGAAGATCTGTCGGAAGACGGGCATGGTGGCGCGGGCGGTGGCGCCGAGCAGCTCGGGGGCCACCGGGACCTCGCGCCAGCCGAGGACGGTGAGTCCTTCTTCGCTGGCGATGGTCTCGATCCGTGAGACGGCGTCGTCGGTCCCCTGCTCCGGCAGGAAGGCGATTCCGACGGCGTACGCCCCGGCCTCGGGCAGTTCGCATCCGCTGACCTCGCGCAGGAACGCGTCCGGAACCTGGAGCAGGATGCCGGCGCCGTCTCCCGAGTCGGGCTCGGAGCCGGTGGCACCGCGGTGCTCAAGGTTGCGGAGTACGGTCAGCGCCTGTTCCACCAGCTCATGGCTGGCCACACCGGTGAGGGTGGCCACGAACCCGACACCACATGCGTCGTGTTCGTTACGAGGGTCGTACATCCCCTGAGCAGCGGGGCGACCGTCCATGGGCGACCAGGCGTCGGAACGCATCGGCTCTCCCGTCGTCGTCGTGGCATGTTCAGTGCCGAGGGACGACGTTGGCCCTCTGCGAAATTTCGTGCAGGTTACATGATGGAGTGATTCTCGGAAAGTGGATTCTTCATTCCAACATGCGGACACCGTGGGGGGTGTGGGTAGGTCGCCTTCGGTCAGATCGAGGCCCTGGTGCGGAGCTGGCTTCATTGCCGGCAGCGCCTACGGCTCATGCCCTGTGATGACGGAATCGAAACCGCCGGGTTACGTGACTGTTTTTGCGGCGCCACGCATAGTGTCTCACCCTCAACGGAATCCGGCGCGGGGACGTCCGTCACACCCCTGCCACCTGCGGGGACGAACGGTCACCGCCGGGTGCGCGCCCGGGCAGCGCTAGGGGCGCACCGGGGGCGGTCTGCCTGGGGGGCCCGTACGAATTCCGCAGCCACCCGCCGAGGACAACCGATGGCGATCACACCGTCCGTACCGCGAGTGACGACACGGACCGATCCGGTCACCGCCCGGCTGACGCGGACCGCCCGAGGAGATGACCCGAGCGTGCAGTGGTGCTCAGAGCGCCGCTCCGAACAGGACGCCGAGCCCGTAGGTGACCGCGGCGGCCGCCCCTCCCAGCACCAGCTGCCGCAGTCCGCTGTACCACCAGCTGCGCGCCGTCACCCGGGCCACCAGCGCCCCGCAGGCGAAGAGGCCCACCAGCGCCAGCAGCACCGCCGGCCACAGCTCCGTCGCCCCCAGCAGATACGGCAGCACGGGCAACAGCGCGCCCAGCGCGAACGCCCCGAACGACGAGACGGCCGCCACCAGTGGGGACGGCAGATCGTCCGGGTCGACGCCCAGTTCCTCGCGGGCGTGGATCTCCAGCGCCTGCTCGGGGTCGCGGGAGAGTTGGAGTGCGACCTCTCGGGCGAGCGCGGGCTCCACCCCACGGGTGACGTAGAGCCCGGCGAGCTCCTCCATCTCGTCGACGGGGTGCTTGCGCAACTCCTTGCGCTCCACCTCCAACTCCGCCTGGACCAAATCCCGCTGGGAGGCGACCGAGGTGTACTCGCCCGCAGCCATCGAGAATGCGCCTGCGGCGAGGCCCGCGAGTCCGGTGATCACGATGGTCTGCGGGGCGACCGCGCCACCGGCGACCCCGGTCATCAGCGCGAGGTTGGAGACGAGTCCGTCCATCGCACCGAAGACCGCGGGCCGCAGCCACCCACCGTTGACGTCCCGGTGGGAGTGGTTGTCGCGGTGCGCCTCGTGCAGCGGCGCCTCGGTGTCGATGATGGACACACTGCCCCCTTTTTCTGTTTCTCCTGCTTTTCCTGCTTTTCCTGCTGTGGATCTCTCCCCGGCCCGGGCATCTCGATCTCAGCACTCCGTCGAACACCTCGAAAATACGCGCGATGTAAGGGGCGCGCTAGGAAGGCAGGCCGTACTTACCTTCTCGGACACGGAGAACATTTGGGGTGACAAGAGGGGAATGTCTGACTCGCAGCGCCTTCGTCGGGGCACAGATGGTCGCAACCTGACTCGCGCGTGAAAGGGGCCCGCCCCATGGAGTTGGCCGTCTGCCATCCCACCGATCCCCTCGGGAGCAGGCATCGGCGCCCCCATGCGCCGCCCGCCCCCGTGCCGTACTCGACGCTCAGGGACCGCGCGTGCGGCGCCCTCCTCGGGTTGGCCGTGGGGGATGCGCTCGGCGCTCCGGCGGAGAACCTGCGCCCCTCGGAGATCCGCCGGCGGTGGGGGCGCATCGAGGGTTTCGTCAGCGATGATCCGGCCGGTACGGACGACACCGAGTACGCGATCTTCTCGGGACTGCTGCTGGCCCGCCACGGCTCGGCACTCACCGTGGCGCAGGTGGAGAAGGCGTGGCACCACTGGATCGCCGATCTGGACGAGGGCCCCTTCCGGGGCGCGGGGTTCAGCGAACGCGGCACGTTGGAGAACCTACGGCGCGGTCTGGCCGCGCCCATCTCGGCCCAGCACCGGCACGCCTGGAGCGACGGACTGGCCATGCGGGCGGCGCCCTTCGGGGTGTTCGCCGCGGGACGTCCGCTGGAGGCGGCCAGGCTGGTCGCCATCGACGGCACCGTCAGCCATGACGGGGAGGGCATCTACGGAGGCCAGGCCGTGGCCGCGGGGGTGGCAGCCGCCATGGCTGGCGCCGGTCCGGCCGGAGTGATCGGCGCGGCCCTGTCGGTCATCCCCCTCGACTCCTGGACGTCCCGGTCCCTGCGCCGCGGTGTGGTGGCGGCCCAACGGGTGTACGAGGACACGCTCAGCATGGAGCGCGCCGTGCGCTCAGCGGTGGTGATCGGCGGCTACCCCTGGACCGACCTGGCGCCGGAGGCGGTGGGGCTGGCCTTCGGCGCTTTCGCCGCGGCCCGGGGGGACTTCCGCACCTCGGTCCTCACCGCGGTCAACATGGGACGCGATGCCGATACGACGGCCGCGGTCGCCGGCGCACTGGCGGGCGCGGTGTTCGGCGCGTCCGCGATCCCGACGGAGTGGTCATCGGCGATCGGCCCGGTCCGGGGCAGTTGCCTGCCTTCGATGAGGGGGCAGCACATCCTGGACGTCGCGGACCTGCTGATGCCCGACGAAGATCCACAGGTCGCGTCGTGACGGAGGTCGGCACGGTCCGTACGGGATACGAGCGCTGGGAGGACCTGCGCGGAGATCTGTACGGGGGCCTCTGCGCGGACCAGTACCGGGAGCCGAACGCTGGCGACCCGCCGCACCCGGTGGACGCCACCAGCACAGCGCAGCCCCGCCCGGCGAAACGCGCCACCCCGGCGGATGGCGGCCCCGACAGGCGGATTCACCCGTCACCAGATCGGCAGCCCACACCGGAAGCGGTCGGCCCGGACACGGGTCAACCGGACGGGGACGGCTCCGGCCCACGGCAGGGCCGGGCCGGACGGCGACGACCCGCATCCGCCCCTCCGGCCCGGGCCGTCGAGGGCCTGTTGCTCGGGCTCGCCGCCGGGGACGCGGCGGGTTGGCCCGCCGCCCGCCACCGGGCCGCCCGGATGCCCGAGTGGACCCGGCGCCTCACCCGCGAACTCGACACCTTCGCCGAGCAGAACGCCACCACCACCCTTCCGGTGCCCATCGCGCTCAACCAACCGCCCGAACCCCTGCGGCTGGGCCCGTCCGACGACGCCGAATGGGCCGCCTTCACCGCGGAGACCGTCCTCACCGCGGCCGGCCCGCTGTTCGCCTCCCTGCCGCCCGCCCGACGGCTCCGGGCCGCCGTCGACCTCGCGTGGAACTCCCTCGCCAGCGCGATCGCCGCCGCAGCCGAACGCGCGCCCGAGGTCGAGTCGGCGGTGCTGCCCCTGCGTGCCCGCATCTCGGTGCGGGCGGGGCTCGGGAACCTCGCCACCGGGCTGCGCCCGCCCGCGACCGGCCACGACAATCCGCACTACTTCGACGACGCCGCCTGCGTACGGGCCGCGGTCCTGGCCGTCGCGCACCCCGGCGACCCCCGTTCGGCGGCGACTCTGGCCGAGTTCGACGCCCGGTACACCCAGGACGGGGACGGGGTGCACGGCGCACGGGCGATGGCAGCGGCGATCGCAGCGGCACTCGGGGGCGCCTCGGTCGACGACGCCGTGGACGCGGCCCTCGCCCAACTCCCCGACACCACCGAGATCGGCCGCAACGCCCAACACGCCGTCAAACTCGCCCGGGACGCGACCGCCGCCTTCGACCTCGTACCCCTGCTGGAACACCAGATCGTCGACCACGTCTACAGCTACGGAATCGCCGCGGCCGAGACCGTACCGGTGGCGCTCGCCGTCGCCACTGCGGCCCGCGGCCGGGTCGCCGAGGCGGTCCCGGCCGCGGCCTGCCTCTCCCGGGTCGCGGACTCGGCGCCCGCCCTCGCCGGTGCGCTGACCGGCGCACTCGGCGGCGGCGACGCCATCCCCGGCAGTTGGCGAGACGCCTGCCGCACCCTGGCGGGGTGTGCGCTACCGCGTCTCGCGGGTACCGATCTCGTCGAACTCGCCGAGTTGCTCGCACACACGGAACTGGCCGCCCCGGGTGGACAATTCCGACATGACGCTGAAATCCGAGAGGTTCACGCTCGCGACCCCCACCCTCGATGACCGGATCACCGGCAGTCTGATCGGCGCAGCGGTCGGCGATGCGCTCGGCGGCCCGGTGGAGGGGTACGCGCCCGAGCAGATCGCCGAACGGCACGGCGGCAGGATCCACGGCATCGTCGGCCCCTGGGCCGGCGAACACTGGCGCACCGCCCGCCCCCTCGCCCCGTACCACAAGGGCGACGGCCACATCACCGACGACACCCTGATGACCCATGCCCTGATCCGGGTGTACGTCCGGGTCCGCGACCACCTCGACGCCTACGCGATCGCCGAACACCTCGTTCCGGACCTGATCTCCACCCCCCGTTGGATCCCTGAACTCGAAGCGGCGGCCCTCCCCCTCCAGCGGATCTTCCTCGCCGAGAAATGGCTGGTGACGCGGCTGCACTACGGGCACCACGATCCGCGCGAGGCGGGCTACGGAAACATCGTCAACTGTGGCGCGGCCATGTACATGGCTCCCGTCGGACTGGTCAACGCGGCACATCCCGAAGCTGCTTACGCCGAGGCGCTGGACATCGCGGGCGCCCACCAGTCCTCCTACGGGCGCGAGGCGGCCGGAGTGTTCGCCGCCGCCGTCGCCGCGGCCTGTCAACCCGGAGCCACACCCACCTCGGTACTGGAAGCGTCGCTCTCCCTGGCCAAGGACGGAACCCGGGCGGCCATCGAAGCGGTGGCCGACGTCGCGGACCGATACACGGACTTCGAGTCGGCGCTCGCCCCGCTGCGGGCCGCGGTGACCCCGTTCGACACCGTCGGACCCGACTACCGCTCGCCGTCCCTGGCCGCCCGCAGACCCTCCCGGCTCCACGCGATCGAAGAGCTTCCCGTGGCGCTCGGCATGTTGATCGTCGGGGCGGGCGACTACCGACACACGGTGTTGGGCGCGGTGAACTACGGGCGGGACTGCGACTCGATCGCCACCATGGCGGGGGCGATCGCCGGTGCGCTCCAGGGCGAGTCGGCCATCCCGCACGACTGGGCGAAGCAGGTCGCCGAGGCCAGCCGGCTCGATCTGCACGCCCCGGCGCGTGAACTCGCCGCGGTGGCCCGGGAGGTCTTCACCCGGGACCGTGAGCGCCGACGCGACCATGAGTCGGCGTTCGCGCTGCTGACCGCGGAAGCCCGATGAGCCCCCTGCCCCCGGACTCTGGCTCCCCGCTCACCCGGGAGGCGACATCGGCGGAGGCCGGTACGCGGAGCAGCGCCGGCGCCCCCGCACCGTCGCATGACCGGGCTGCCGATAGACGGGACCGTGGTCCGGTGGTTCGGGGCCGTACGTCCCGGGGCGCCCCCGGGCTGCGCTTCACCTGGGTGCAGCCCGAGGACCTCATCGGACATGAACTGCGGCAGGCCGCGGAAGACGGGCGGGACGCCCGTGCCATCGCCGCCCGTTGGCACCTCGCAGGCGGAAGTGGGCCTCCGTCCGCGGCCGGGGCGTCCGCGTCACCCGCCCCTGCGGAGTTGCGCACCCTGGCGCTACGGCTGCTGGACGAGTTGGCGGGCCTGCCCGATCCGCTCGCCGCGACGGAACCGACCGAACTCGCCGCCATCCGCGCACTCTGCCCCGACTGGCCGCCACCACCCGAACGCCGTTCCCCACTCCCCCACGCCACCACAGGCCCGCGCAGCGCGCCGGACAGTAAACCGGGCAGCGATCGACCCGCGTCACGAGCTCCCGAGTACGCGACCGGCGCCTCCCACCTCCGCGCCCTCCACGCCGCCTGGCTCGGCAGGGCGGCCGGATGCCTGCTGGGCAAGCCGGTCGAGAAGCTCCCCCTGGGCGCGATCCGTGCCATCGGGCGCGCCACCGACAACTGGCCCCTGAGCACCTGGTTCACCGCCCGGGGTCTACCGAAGGAGCTGAGCCGCGCCCACCCGTGGAACCGCCGCTCCGCGGGCACCTCGCTCGCCGAGAACATCAACGGAATGCCGGAGGACGACGACCTCAACTACCCGCTGCTCAACCTGCTGTTGCTCCAGCGGTACGGGCGCGGCTTCCGCACGGACGACGTGGCACGGCTCTGGCTCGACGAGCTGCCCGCGGGCCGGACCTTCACCGCGGAGCGCATCGCCCTGCGCAACCTCCTCTTCGGACTCGAACCCCCCGACTGCGCCCGCCACCACAACCCCTTCCGGGAGTGGATCGGTGCCGCCATCCGTGCCGATGTCCACGGCTGGACCAACCCCGGTGACCCGGGTGCGGCAGCCGCCCAGGCACAGCGCGACGCGGCGCTCACCCACACGGCGAGCGGAGTCCACAGCGCCATGTTCATCGCCGCCGCCATCGCCGCGGCTGCCGACCCGCAGACCGACGTCCACCGCGCCCTGGACATCGGCCTCACCGTCGTACCCGCCGCGTCCCGGCTTGCGGTCGCCGTTCGCGACGCCGTCCTCACCGCCCGCCAGGAAGCGGACTTCGACACCGTCGTCGACCGACTGCACCTCGCCCACGGCCACTACCACTGGGTCCATGCGATCCCCAATGCGGCGCTCCTCGCGGCGGCCCTCACCCATGCGGACGGCGACTTCACCGGGTCCATCTGCCGTGCGGTCAGCGGAGGATGGGACACCGACTCCAACGGCGCTACCGCGGGTTCCCTGGCGGGGTTGCTCGCCCGACGGCCGGAAGCGCTGCCCGACCGGTGGACCGCACCCCTGAAGAACCGCCTCACCACGTCCATCGCCGGATTCGACGGCATCGGCTTCGACACCCTCGCCCACCTCACCCATCAGGAGGCGCTCCGCCCATGACCGGCATCGCGGTGCTCGGCAGCACCAACATGGATCTGGTGGCCTATGTGGCCCGCGCGCCGAAACGCGGGGAGACCGTCACCGGGCGGGAGTTCCGTACGGTTCCGGGCGGCAAGGGCGCCAATCAGGCCGTCGCCGCCGCGCGAGCGGGCGGCGACGTCGCCATGATGGGCGCGGTCGGCTCGGACGCCTTCGGCGACCAGCTCCGACAGACCCTGGTCTCCTCCGGGGTCGACGTCGATCTGCTGCGCAGGGCCGACGGCCCGTCCGGGACCGCCCACATCGTCGTCGACGACGAGGGGGGCAACGCCATCGTCGTCATCCCCGGCGCCAACGGCACGGTCACCGCGCTCGCCCCCGGTGACGAGGCCCTGATCGCCACCGCCGATCTGCTCCTGCTCCAACTCGAACTCCCCCTCAGCGCCGTACTCGACGGAGCACGGGCCGCCCGTCGACACGGCGTGCGGACCGTACTGACGCCAGCACCCGCCCAGCCGCTCTCCGACGACCTCCTGTCCGCCGTCGACCTCCTGGTGCCCAACGAACACGAGGCCGCGGCACTCACCGGAACGACAGACCCCCATCAGGCCGCGGTCGCACTGCTGCGCAAGGTGCCGGAGGTCGTGATCACCCTCGGTGCGGCCGGCAGTCTCTACGCCAGCAGGGACGCCGCGCCCTTCACCGTCCCCGCCCCCGGGGTGACGGCGGTGGACACGACCGGAGCGGGTGACACCTTCGTGGGCACCCTCGCCGTCGCCCTCGGTGAGCGACGGCCGGTGGGCGAAGCCCTGCACTGGGCGTCCACGGCCGCCGCCCTCTGCGTCCGACGCCACGGCGCATCCACCTCCATGCCCTACCGCTCGGAGATCGACGACGCCTCATGACACAGCCATCACCCACCCCCCACGCACCCCTAGACGGACTGCGCGTGCTCGATCTGGCCACCCTCTTCGCCGGACCACTCGCCGCCACCCTGCTGGGCGACTTCGGCGCCGAGGTCATCAAGGTCGAGCACCCCCGGCGCCCGGACCCCTCCCGCGGCCACGGCCCGGCCAAGGACGGCATCGGCCTCTGGTGGAAGGTACTGGGCCGCAACAAACGCACGATCACCCTCGACCTGTCCGCCCCCGGCGGGCGCGACACCCTGCTCAGACTCGCCGCCACCGCCGATGTGGTCATCGAGAACTTCCGCCCGGGCACCCTGGAGCGTTGGGGCCTCGGTTGGCCCGAGTTGAGCACGGCCAACCCGCGGCTGGTACTGGCGCGCGTCACGGCGTTCGGACAGCACGGCCCCTACTCCCACCGGCCCGGATTCGGCACGCTCGCCGAAGCGATGAGCGGCTTCGCCGCCATCACGGGTGAGCCCGACGGCCCCCCGACCCTTCCCCCCTTCGGTCTCGCCGACTCGATCGCCGCGCTCGCCACCGCCTATGCCGTCATGACCGCCCTCGCCGCCCGCCACACCACCGAACGCGGACAGTTGGTCGACCTGGCGATCATCGAACCGATCCTGGCCGTTCTCGGCCCCCAGCCGCTCTGGTACGACCAACTCGGCTATGTACAGCCCCGCACGGGGAACCGCTCCCGCAACAACGCCCCGCGCAACACCTATCGGACCGCCGACGGACAGTGGGTCGCCGTCTCCACGTCCGCGCAGTCCATCGCCGAGCGGGTGATGCGGCTGGTGGGACGCCCCGAACTGATCGACGAGCCCTGGTTCACCACCGGTACCGGCCGTGCCGAACACAGCGACGTACTCGACGAGGCCGTCGGCCACTGGATCGGCCGACGTACCCGGGCGGAGGCCCTGGCCGCCTTCGACAAGGCGGAAGCGGCCATCGCCCCGGTCTACGACATCCGCGATGTGATGGACGATCCGCAGTTCCGGGCGCTGGAGAGCATCACCGAGGTGCCCGACCCCGATCTCGGCCCCCTCCGTATGCAGAACGTCCTCTTCCGACTGTCCGAGACGCCCGGAGCCATTCGATGGGCGGGCCGCGCCCATGGATCGGACACGGAGGAGGTCCTGACCGAACTGGGTCTGACCGCCGCCGACATCACCGCACTGCGCACCCAGGGAGCCGTATGACTTCTCCCCAGATCCCCCAGACCCCTCACACCCCTCAGTTCTCTCCGCTCCCCTCGATCGCCCGCGCTCCGCAGACCCCACCGGAGCCCCCGGGCTCCCCGGCCGTGCCGCCCGCTCATGAGCCCGTGGTCCCTTCCCCGGCGCACCAGCCCATGACCCCCCTGACCTATCTCTACGCCCCCGGCGATCGCCCGCACGTCGTCGCCAAGGCCCTGGCGTCCGGCGCCGACGCAGTGATCATCGATCTTGAAGACGCGGTGGCCCCCGACCGCAAGGACTACGCCCTCACCGCCACCGCCGAACTGCTCGCGGGGCCCCAACCCCTGCCCGTACACGTACGCGTCAACTCCCCCCGCTCCCGGCACACCCGGCAGGCAGTCGAAGCCCTCAGCGCACTGCCCGGCCTCGCCGCCTTCCGTGTTCCCAAGGTCGCACACGCCACTGACATCCGCCGGATCGCCCGACTCGCCCCCGGCGTCCCGCTGCACCCCCTGTTGGAAACGGCCCTGGCGATCGAGCACGCGTACACGATCGCCACCGCGGACCCGGCCGTCCACGGGATCTCCCTGGGAGAGGCCGACCTCCGCGCCGACCTCGGCGTACGGGACGGCGCCGCGCTCGACTGGCCGCGGAGCCGCATCGTCGTCGCCGCCCGCGCGGCCGGACTGCCGCCCCCGCCGCAGTCCGTCTTCCCCGACATCCGGGACCTGGACGCGCTGTACGCCTCCTGCGCCCACGGCCGTGCGCTCGGCTTCCTGGGGCGGGCCGCCATCCACCCCCGCCAGCTACGCGTCATCGAGCGCGCCTTCCGCCCCACGCAACGCGAGATCGAGGCCGCCGAGGAGGTCATCACCGCGGCGGCCACCGACGAGGGCGCGCTCGCCCTGCCCGACGGTCGTTTCGTCGACGCCGCCATCGTGGCCGCGGCCCGCCGCACCCTGTCCATCGCACACCGCGCGGACACCTCGTGAGCCCCCGGGAATGACACGAGGCCGCCGGATGACCTTTCGGTCTCCGGCGGCCTCGTCGTCCAGCTCCCCCAAAGCGGGCGGTACGGAGCCGGTACGCACTGGTGCCCGGGTCAGCCCTTCTTGGTGGACCCCGCATCGGCGACCGCGCCGTCGGTGCCCGCGGCGGCGGACTGCACACTGCCGGGGGCCTCGGACGGGTCGGAGCCGTCAGAGCCCTCAGCGTCCACGGCACTGTCCGCGCCATCAGTGTTCGTGGCGTTCGTGGCGTTTGTGGCGTTCTTGCCGTTCTTGGCACTCTCGGTCTGCACAGCCTGGGCGGTGTCAGCCTTGTCAGTCTTCACAGCCTTGTCGGCCTTGGGAGCCTTGTCAGCGGAAGACCCGCCGGCGGTACCGGACGTACCCCGCTCGGGCTCCACGATCTCCTCGCGGCCCGGCCGGACCCGCGCCGAGACCACGATGTACACCACGGCCAGCACGAAGACGACGATCGAGGTCCAGACGTTGAGTCGCAGGCCGAGCACCTCGTGCGCCTCGTCCACCCGCATGTACTCGATCCAGGCGCGCCCCGCGCAGTAGGCGGCGACGTACAGGGCGAAGGCCCGGCCGTGGCCCAGCTTGAACCGCCGGTCCGCCCAGACCACCAGCAGCGCGACCCCGATGCACCACAGGGACTCGTAGAGGAACGTCGGGTGGTAGAGGCCGGCCTCGCGGTTCGCGCCCTCACTGATCTTGAGCGCCCAGGGCAGGTCCGTCGGCTTTCCGTACAGCTCCTGGTTGAACCAGTTGCCCCAGCGGCCGATGGCCTGGGCGATGACGATCGCGGGCGCCATCGCGTCCGCCCAGGCGGGCAGCGGAATGCCACGACGACGGCAACCGATCCAGGCGCCGACCGCGCCGAGGGCGATGGCGCCCCAGATGCCCAGGCCGCCCTGCCAGATCTTGAAGGCATCGACCCAGTTCTCACCGTCGCTGAAATACAGCTGGTAGTCGGTGATCACGTGGTAGAGCCGTCCGCCGACCAGGCCGAAGGGCACCGCCCAGACGGCGATGTCGGCCACCGTGCCGGCTTTTCCGCCCCGGGCGATCCACCGCTTGTTGCCGTACCAGACGGCAACGAAGACGCCGAGGATGATGCAGAGCGCATAGCCGCGCAGCGGGAGGGGTCCGAGTTGGAGCACTCCGGTCGACGGGCTGGGAATGTAGGCAAGTTCCATGGCAGCTCCGACGCTACCCTGCCGCACGGCGCAGACGGCAACCCGGACGGGCAACGTCTGCATAACGAGCCGCCCGGAGGAACGGCCTCCACCGGGGTGCGGGCACGCTCACGGCACCCGGCCGGCCCGAACGGACGACAGCCAGGACGAACCGGTGAATCGGGGCAGGAGCGAACCGGTGGGTCGGGACAGGAGCGAACCGGTCGCCCCTGCCTCCGGCCGGGGCCCGCTCAGGACGCGTCGGGTGCGGGTGCAGGCCGTTCGGTCCCCCGCTCCTTGCCCTTGTTCGCCTCGGCGACCCACTTCTTCAGATTGGCGACCGAGATCTGCTGGCCGGCCTTGTCCGGGAAGATCGACTCACCATTCAGCAGGACCGTCGGCGTACCGCGGAACCCGCCGTTCACAAAGGTGTCGTTGGACTTCTTGACCCAGGAGTCGTGCTTTCCGTCCTGCACACAGCTGCGGAATCCAGGGGTGTCGAGACCCTTCACCTTGCCCGCCAACTCGATCAGCTTGTCGTTGCTGCCGAAGGCGTCGTCCGGCTCCGGCGGCTGGTTCTGGAAGAGGACGTCGTGGTACGGGACGAACGACCCCGCGTCCTGGGCGCACGCAACGGCGTTCGCCGCCCGCAGCGAGCCCGTGCCCCCCATGTTCCCGTCGATGATCGTGGCCAGGTTGTACTCGATCTTCAGCTGGCCCGACTCCTCCAGCTCATGGATGGTCTTGCGGAAGATGTTCTCGAACTGCGCACAGACCGGGCAGCGGAAGTCTTCCCAGACGGTGAGCGTGGAGGGGGCGTCGGTCGCGCCCACCGGGATCGCCAGTTGTTCCTTGCCCGCCACTCCCGAGGGGGCCAGCAGCGGCCCCGCCTGGCTGGAGCCGTCCTTCTCCTTGCCGGCGTTGGCCGCGATCACGCCGACCACGGCCGCCAGGGCGAGGATCGCGACCACGGCGGAGGACACGACGAGCACCCGCCGCCGCTTGTCACGCGCCTTCTCCCGCGCGCGTTCTTGCTGGAGCCGCTCCCGCGCGGTCCCCTTCGGTGCCTGATTCTTCTCGTTCACATCCCGCAAACGAACCGGGGAGGCACCTGCGCGCCTCCCCGGTCCCGGTTCCACCCGTACGAGCGACGACGTACGAGCGGGGTGTCCTAGCTCGCGTCCGACGCAGCGCCCGTGCGGCCCCTGCGCACTCCGGCCGCCAGTTCACCGGCCAACCCGCGCACGGCGGCAAGCCCCGCCGCGCTGTCCGGAGCATCCAGGAGCAGCTTCACGAAAGCCGACCCCACGATCACGCCGTCGGAGAAGGACGCGACCTCCGCGGCCTGCACCGCGTTGGAGACCCCCAGACCGACGCAGACGGGGAGCGAGGTGGTGGCCCGGGTGCGCTGGACCAGGTCCTGGGCCTGCGCACCCACCGATTCGCGGGTGCCCGTGACGCCCATCAGGGACGCCGCGTACACAAACCCGGAACCGGCCTCGGTGATCCGGGCGATGCGGGCGTCCTTGCTGCTCGGGGCGACGACGAAGACCGTGGCGAGTTCGTGCTTGTCCGCGTGCTCGCGCCACACGGCGGACTCCTCGACCGGCAGGTCCGGCAGGATGCACCCGGCGCCGCCCGCCTCGGCCAGTTCGCTGGTGAATCGTTCGATGCCGTAGCGGTCGATGGGGTTCCAGTAGGTCATCACGAGCACCGGCTTGCCCGTGGCGGCATGGGCCTCACGGACCGTGCGCAGCACATCGGCGATTCGGACGCCGCCGCGCAGGGCGATGTCGTCGGCGGTCTGGATGATGGGACCGTCGAGCACGGGGTCGCTGTGCGGCAACCCCACTTCCACGATGTCCGCGCCGCCGTCGAGGACGGCCTTGACGGCCTCGATCCCGCCGTCGACGGTGGGGAAACCGGCCGGGAGGTAGGCGATGAGCGCGGCCCGGTCCTCGGAGGTAGCGCGGGCGATGGTGTCCGTCAGCAGCGTTCTGTTCCCGCTCACCGGGCGGCCTCTCCTTCTTGCGATGCCTCGGAGTCGTACAGCCCGAAGTAGCGGGCGGCGGTGTCCATGTCCTTGTCGCCGCGACCGGACAGGTTGACCAGGAGCAGCCCGTCGGGGCCCAGGTCCCGGCCGACCTCCAGCGCACCGGCCAGCGCGTGGGCCGACTCGATCGCCGGGATGATCCCCTCGGTGCGGGAGAGGAGCCGCAGTGCCTCCATCGCCTGCGCGTCGGTGATCGCCCGGTACTCGGCGCGGCCGATGTCCTTGAGGTAGGAGTGCTCGGGACCGATGCCCGGGTAGTCCAGACCGGCGGAGATCGAGTAGGGCTCGGTGATCTGGCCCTCGTCGTCCTGGAGGACGTACGAGCGCGATCCGTGGAGGATGCCCGGCTCGCCCGCGGTCAGGGTGGCCGCGTGCTCGCCGGACTCCACTCCGTGACCGCCGGGCTCACAGCCCACGAGTCGTACGGACGCGTCGGGGATGAAGGCGTGGAACAGCCCGATCGCGTTGGAGCCGCCGCCGACGCAGGCGACGGCCGCGTCCGGGAGGCGGCCCGCGCGCTCCAGGATCTGACGGCGCGCTTCGACGCCGATGACCCGGTGGAAGTCGCGGACCATGGCCGGGAAGGGGTGGGGGCCTGCGACCGTGCCGAAGAGGTAGTGGGTGTGGTCGACGTTGGCGACCCAGTCACGGAACGCCTCGTTGATGGCGTCCTTGAGGGTCCTGCTGCCGGACTTGACCGGGATGACCTCGGCGCCGAGCATCCGCATCCGGGCGACGTTGAGCGCCTGGCGCTCGGTGTCGATCTCGCCCATGTAGATGGTGCAGTCCAGGCCGAACAGGGCGCAGGCGGTGGCGGTGGCGACACCGTGCTGACCTGCACCGGTCTCGGCGATGACGCGCGTCTTGCCCATGCGCCGCGTGAGCAGCGCCTGACCGAGCACGTTGTTGATCTTGTGCGAGCCGGTGTGGTTGAGGTCCTCCCGCTTGAGGAAGACCCGGGCGCCGCCCGCGTGCTCGGCGAACCGGGGGACCTCGGTCAGGGAGCTCGGGCGGCCGGTGTAGTTGACCAGGAGGTCGTCGAGTTCGGCGGAGAAGGCCGGATCGGCCTTGGCCTTGTCGTACTCGACGGCGACCTCGTCCACCGCGGCGACGAGCGCCTCGGGGATGAACTTGCCGCCGAAGGCGCCGAAGTAGCCCGCGGCGCTCGGGACCTGACCCTCGGGGTCCGGAATGAAGAAGTCAGAAGACATCCGACGTACTCCTCAGAAGGGGCGTGAGCCCCTGATGTCTGGTGTTCACAGGACACGTGTGGTGCGCGCCGGACGGCCGTTCGCCGCCGTCCGGTGCGCAAGGGGGCCGATCCCGCACGGGTCGGCCCGGGTGCTCGGCGCCGCATACGGCGGTCACCCGGTCGCGTACGCCCGCATTCGGCGTCGGCCGGCGGACCGGCTGCCCGCTGCTGCCCCGTTGTCCGAGACCCGTGCATGACCCGTGCGTCCCGGGTGGCCGCGGGGGCCGCCCCATGCGGGCGGTCACCGGCGGCCGGGGACGTCGTGGTCGGTGCGGGCAGGGGCAGCGGGTGCTCAGGGCGTTCGCCCGAGCCGTCGGTCGGACCGGGCTCGGAGCCCATACCCCGCGCGGGGTAGCCGCTCCCGGCCGGTTGACCGGGGCGGACGACCGTGTGACGGGCCCGGACGACAGGTCGAAGGACCGGCCTCAGCGGCGCGCTTCCCGGGTACGCCATCGCATCCCGTTGACCTGGCCGGGCTCGGAGCCAATGACATAGCGCACCCGGCGCCCGTGCACCCGGCGCGCCGGGGCGCGGCAGCCACGGGGGCGGCAGCCGCGGGCCAGGCGGGCGTAGGCGTCGGCGCTCAGGAGCGCCGGGCGGGTGGGTGCGCCGGTCATGGGTGGTTCAGCTCCGTCCGTGCCGCAGCGCGGGGTGAGCCCCGGCGGCGACCAGATCGGCGACCGCCGTGCGCGGGTCGCGTCCGGTGACCAGGGACTCCCCCACCAACACGGCATCGGCACCCGCATTGGCGTAGGCGATCAGGTCGTGCGGGCCGCGCACACCGGACTCGGCGATCTTGACGATATGGGCGGGGATCTCGTCCACGACCCGTTCGAAGGTGGAGCGGTCCACCTTGAGCGTCTTGAGGTTGCGTGCGTTCACCCCGATGATCCTCGCGCCCGCCTCGACGGCGCGCTCGACCTCTTCCTCGTCGTGGACCTCGACCAGCGGGGTGAGTCCGATGGACTCGGCCCGCTCGATCAACGAGACCAGGGCCTCCTGCTCCAGGGCGGCCACGATCAGCAGGACCAGATCGGCGCCGTACGCCCTGGCCTCCCAAAGCTGGTAGGCGGTGACGATGAAGTCCTTGCGCAGGACGGGGATGTCGACCCGGGCCCGTACGGCTTCCAGGTCGGCGAGGGAGCCACCGAAGCGGCGCTCCTCGGTCAGTACGGAGATGACCGCGGCGCCACCCGCCTGGTAGTCGGCCGCGAGCGCCGCGGGGTCGGCGATCGCCGCCAGTGCCCCCTTGGAAGGGCTGGAGCGCTTGACCTCGCAGATGACCTGGACGCCCTCGCCGCGCAGTGCCGCGACACCGTCCTTGGCAGCCGGAGCCTTGGCCGCACGCTCTTTGAGCTCGTCGAGGCTGACGCGCGCCTGCCGCTCCGCGAGGTCGGCGCGTACGCCTTCGATGATCTCGTCGAGCACACTCACCCGAGCGGCCCCCTTCCGGGACGTTGATGGTCAAGGATCAGCCATGTCGATGGTATCCGCAGGAGGCCCTCGGGCTCGCATCCGGGCGCCGCCTGTCCCACTGGATGGGACTCGGCACACCGGCCGACCAGTGTGGGGACCGCCCGGTTCACGGGGCCAGCACCGAGCCGAAGGGCAGATTTCGAATCACCGTGAAGATCAGCACGACCGTGCCGATCGCCCACCACCACACGGGTCGGATGGCAAACCTCACCGGCCGGTCCCGAACGGCGTGAATCAGCCATACCGTCCAGACGACCGCGAAGACCAGATAGCCGACGACGGCCACCGCATTGGCGCCCAGCGCGGCCGGGAGGTCGCCGTGGATGAAGGAGTGAGCACTGCGCAGGCCCCCGCAGCCGGGGCAGAACAGGCCCGAGATGCTGAGCAGGGGGCAGACCGGGTAGTGGCCCGGTTCATGGGGATCGACGGTGCCGACGTACGCAAAGGCCGCGGCGACGGCGGTGATCGTCCCGAGGGGGGCTGCGAGCCGCCGCACGAGCGGGACGGGCGGTCGGGGCGCGGGCCCCGGGGTGACGGGAGAGGTCATGGCGTCCACCCGCTGATTCTCTCCGGGAGCACGGCGGACGCAGCCGGACGGTGCCGGTCGCGTGCCTCGTGTCGAGGTGCGGGGAACGGTCGGACCGGGGCTATGTGGGCCCGGGCGGTCGGCCGGCCCGCCGTGGGGTGGGCGAAGGCCCTGCACACGATCCGCGCAGGGCCTTGCGTCCGGAATGCCGCGTACAGCGGACTCAGACGGCGGTGTCAGCGGTGGCGGGCTGCGCCTTGGAGCGGGCCACCTGCGTGGCGCGATCGCGGGCGGCCGTCCGGTCGGCGGACTCCTTGGGCATACCGAGCCCGGCGGCCTTCATCGCACCGCCGACGACTCCGCCGAGGGCGACGATCACGAGGCCGGCCCAGAAACCGAGGGGGTTGGCAGCGACCATGAAGACGCCGGAGACGCAGAAACCCAAGAAACCGATGGTGACGCCGGTCCAGGCGGCCGGGGTGTGTCCGTGGGCGGTGCCCGACATGAGTTGCTCCTCGTTGCTGGTGCTCTGGGGTGGGCGCCCTACGGCGCTACCGCGGTGAACTGCTGCTCTGTGGGTGAGCCGGACGCTCGCGGCCCATTGTCCCGTACGCCGTGCGCGGGCGACGCGGGGGGTCACCCGTGCGGCCGGGGATCAGGTGGGGTCCTCGCCGCGGTCGAGGGCCTTCCACAGCTCTTCCGGTCGATCGGGGTTCGCGGGGGGCGTGGCCTTTCGCGGGGACGCCTCGCGCTCGTACCGTCCCGACATGGAGGGCCAGTGCCGACCGTAGCGAAGGGCGAGCACTCCGGCGAGGAGGATCAGCACTCCCGCGCCCGTGGTCACGAACGGCCAGGCGGTGTGGGTGAGGGCGTCGATGGTGGCGGAGGCGTTGCCGCTGGTGCGGGCGGCCTCGGCGTCGAGCGCGGAACTGTCGTAGGCGCCGCGGAAGGCGGCGAGGGCCGCGCCCGCACCGCTGAGGGCGAGTACGGCCGCAACGAGCACGCGACCCGCACGGCGCACGGCGAAGACCGCGACCAGCGCGGCCAGGCCGACGACGGCGAGTGCGCTCGGCACACCGGTCACATCACCGCCCTCGGCGTCCAGCGCGAGGGTGCCGCCGCCGACCTGGGCCGTGCCCTCGGCCCACGTCTGGCCGGAGGTCAGCAACACGACGGCGGCGCCGAGGGCACCGAGCAGAAGGGCCAGGACAAGGCTGCGGCGCCCGTTGTCCGCCGTGGAGGACGAGTTGGCGGACCGGGCGCGGGGCTGGGGTACGGGGACAGCGCTCACATACCCCACTATCCCTCATGACCCGAAAGTCCGTTCAGCCGGTGGCCCCCCGGCCGTTCAGCCGGTTGGCCGTGTGCACCGCGCGCAGGACGGCAGCCGCCTTGTTGCGGCACTCCGTGTCCTCGGCGACCGGGTCCGAGTCGGCCACCACACCCGCCCCCGCCTGCACGAACGCGGTCCCATCACGCAACAGGGCGGTACGGATGGCGATGGCCGTGTCGGAGTCCCCCGCGAAGTCGAGATAGCCGACGCACCCGCCGTACAGACCGCGCCTGGACGGCTCCAACTCATCGATGATCTGCATCGCGCGGGGCTTGGGCGCCCCGGAGAGGGTGCCCGCCGGGAAGCAGGCGGTCAGGACGTCGAAGGCGGTGCTGCCCGCGGCGACCTTCCCGGTCACCGTGGACACGATGTGCATGACGTGCGAGTACCGCTCGATGGACATGAAGTCGACGACCTCGACACTGCCCGGTTCACAGACCCGGCCCAGGTCGTTGCGGCCGAGGTCCACGAGCATCAGGTGCTCGGCGCGCTCCTTGGGGTCGGCGAGCAGCTCGTCCGCGAGGGCCTGGTCCTCCTGCGGGGTGGCGCCGCGCGGGCGGGTACCGGCGATGGGGTGGACCATGGCGTGTCCGTCCTCCACCTTGACCAGGGCCTCCGGGCTGGAGCCGACGACGTCGAAGTCCTCGAACCGGATCAGATACATGTACGGGCTCGGGTTGGTGGCGCGTAGTACCCGGTAGACATCGAGCGCGCTGGCCGTACAGGGGGTCTCGAACCGCTGCGACGGCACCACCTGGAAGGCTTCACCGGCGCGGATGCGCTCCTTGATGTCCTCCACCGCGTCCTGGTAGTCCTTGCCTCCCCATTCGGCGGTGAAGGCGGGCAGTTCGGACGGCGGCAGGGCTGCGGGGGCCCAGGCGAGGGGGCGGGCGAGGTCGCGTTCCATCGCGTCGAGGCGGGCCACGGCGTCCGCGTACGCCTCGTCGACCCCGGTGGAGAGGTCGTTGTGGTTGATCGCGTTGGCAATCAGCAGGACGGTGCCGTCCCAGTGGTCGAGCACGGCCAGGTCCGAGGTGAGGAGCATGGTCAGCTCGGGCAGCTTCAGGTCGTCGCGCTCGCCGGGGCCGATCTTCTCCAGCCGTCGGACGATGTCGTAGCCGAGGTAGCCGACCATGCCGCCGGTGAAGGGGGGCATCGCGGCGGCCGGGTCGTGCGGGGTGTGCAGGGTCTCGACGGTGGCCCGCAGGGTGGCGAGGGGGTCCCCGGTCACGGGGACGCCGACCGGCGGAGTGCCGAGCCAGTGTGTGTCGCCGTCCCGTTCGGTGAGGGTGGCGGCGCTGCGGACGCCCACGAAGGAGTACCGGGACCAGGACCGCCCGTTCTCGGCGGACTCCAGGAGGAAGGTGCCGGGCCGCTCGGCGGCGAGCTTGCGGTAGAGCCCGACCGGGGTGTCGCCGTCGGCGAGGAGGCGACGGTGGACGGGGATGACGCGGCGGTCGACGGCGAGCTTGCGGAAGGTCTCCAGATCCATGGCGCCCGACCCTACTGGGCGAGCGGGAGGGTGCCCGCGTCGAAGCAGGTGCGGTCCCCGGTGTGACAGGCGGCGCCCACCTGGTCGACCTTGACCAGGATCGTGTCCGCATCGCAGTCCAGGGCGACGGACTTCACGTGCTGGACGTGACCCGAGGTGTCGCCCTTGACCCAGTACTCGCGGCGGCTGCGGGACCAGTAGGTGCACCGGCCCGTGGTGAGGGTGCGGTGCAGGGCCTCGTCGTCCATCCAGCCGAGCATCAGCACCTCGCCGGTGTCGTACTGCTGGGCGATAGCGGGCACCAGTCCGTCCGCCCCGCGCTTGAGGCGAGCGGCGATGGCGGGATCGAGGGGGCTGGCGGGAACACTGCTGGTCATGCGGTCCATTGTGCCGGGTGTCGGGGGTGTGGCGGGAGGGCGTCCACTGGGCGGACCCGGCGCGGTCACCGTACGCTGGCGGGCATGTCGACCCATGCGAAGCGTGAACGACTCCTCCTGGCGGATCTCTTGGAGTCCGCGGGCCCCGATGCCGCGACCCTCTGCGGGGACTGGCGGACCCGGGACCTGGCGGCCCATGTGGTGGTGCGGGAGCGACGGGCCGATGCGGCGGGCGGAATCCTGCTGGGCGCCCTCAAGCCGCGTCTTGACCGGGTGCAGGCGGAGTTCGCCGAGAAGCCGTACGAGGAGCTGATCCAGCTGATCCGTACGGGGCCGCCGCGGATGTCGCCGTATGCGATCAAGCAGGTGGACGAGGCGGCGAACACCGTCGAGTTCTTCGTCCACGCGGAGGACGTGCGACGGGCCCAGCCGGACTGGACCCCACGGCCCCTGGACCGCGTCTTCGAGGACGCGCTGTGGGCACGGCTGGAGCGAGCGGCGAAGGTCCTGGGGCGCAAGGCTCCGCAGGGCCTGGTGCTGCGCCGTCTCGATGGCCAGACGGCGGTTGCCCGTCGGGGCACGCCGGTGGTCACGGTGACCGGCGAGCCCGGGGAGCTGACGCTCTTCGCGTTCGGTCGCCAGGAGGTGGCGCAGGTGGACCTGGAGGGCGAGAAGGATGCGGTGGAGCGCGTCCGTACCGCCCCGCTGGGGCTGCCCGGGGCCTGACGGGCAGTCGTGGCAGGCAGTCGTGGCGGGCATCGACAGGCCGCATGAGTCGGCCGATGTGCGTCGCCCCCGCCGTCGCTGCCCGTCCTCGCACCCGCCGTACGCCGACCGATGAGAACGGGGCGGCCAGCCGTCGAGCCCCCGGCGCTACCGGTCTACCAGCGGACCGGTAGCCGCCGCACTCCCCTGATCAACATGCCGGCCATCCAGGGCAGGCTCGCCTCATCGGCGTCGAGTGTCAGGTCGGGACAGCGCTCCAGCAGGGTGCGCAGCGCGATGCGGCCCTCCAGCCGGGCCAGCGGGGCGCCGAGGCAGTAGTGGAGTCCGTGGCCGAAGGCGATGTGGCCGCGGGCGTCACGGCGGATGTCGAAGCGGTCGGGGTCCTTGAAGCGGGCCGGGTCGCGGTCCGCGTCCGCCATGGCGATCAGGACCGGTGAGCCCGCGGGGATGGTCACCCCGCCCATCTCCACGTCCTCCAGGGCGAGCCGTGCCGTGCAGTTCTCCACCGGACCGTCGTAGCGCAACATCTCCTCGATCGCCCCGTCAAGGAGGCCGAAGTCGGCTCGCAGGTCGGCGAGTTGATCGGGATGGCGGAAGAGCGCCCGCAGGCCGTTCCCGATCAGGTTGACCGTCGTCTCATGGCCGGCGATCAGCAGCAGCACCGACATGCCGATGAGTTCGGCGGGCGAGAGCCGGTCGCCGCCCTCGTCCACGGCGTGGATCATGCCGCTGAGGAGGTCCTCGCCCGGTCGCTCCCGCTTGGCCCCGATCAGTTCACCGAGGTAGGCGGTGGTCTCGGTGTAGGCGAGGCCCTCTGCCTCGGCGCCCGAGGGCGCGACCATCTCGTTGGACCAGGCGCGGAACGCATCACGATCCAGCTCGGGTACGCCGAGCAGTTCGCAGATGACCGTCATCGGCAGTGGGAAGGCGAAGGCGGCGACCAGATCGGCCCGCCGTGTCTCGTTCGCGAGCATTGCGTCCAGCAGCTCATCGGTCACCTGCTGCACGCGGGGCGCGAGGGCTGCGACCCGTCCGGGGGTGAACTCCCGGGCGACGAGCCGTCGGAGGCGGGTGTGGTGGGGCGGGTCCGACATGAGCATATGGGCGAGGGCGGACTCGTCCCCGCCGGTGTTGATGATCGAGCTGATGTCGCCGGAGCGCAGCCAGTCACGGCTCAGCCTGGGGTCGTTGAAGGCCGTTCTGCTCGCCTCGTGGCCGACGACGAGCCACTTCTCCTCACCGTCGGGGTCGCGCACCCGGTGGACGGGGCCTTCGGCTCGCAGCCGGGCGTAGACCGGGTAGGGGTCGCGGACGAAGTCGGGGCTGAGGCGTAAGAGATCGACGACGGGCCGGGTCGACATGGTGTGCTCCCTGATGAACCGTGGGGAAGTACACGCACGTTAACCCGGCCCGAGGTCCGGACGGATGCCCATTTTCAGCCGCTGTGATCAGCGCACGACGTGCCCTGAGCTTCGGAGCGCCTCCTTGACTTCGGAGATCCTGAGGTCGCCGAAGTGGAAGACGGAGGCCGCGAGCACGGCATCGGCACCGGCGTCGATCGCCGGCGCGAAGTCCTCCAGCCGGCCGGCGCCGCCGCTGGCGATCACGGGCACGGTCACATGGGTGCGCACCGCCGCGATCATCTCGGTGTCGTAGCCGTCCTTGGTGCCGTCCGCGTCCATCGAGTTGAGGAGGATCTCCCCCGCGCCGAGTTCGGCGGCCCGGTGGGCCCACTCCACGGCGTCGATGCCGGTGCCCCGGCGACCGCCGTGGGTGGTGACCTCGAACGAGCCCGACGGTGTGCGGCGGGCGTCGACCGACAGCACCAGCACCTGGCGGCCGAAGCGCTCGGCGATCTCACGGATGAGCTCGGGGCGGGCGATCGCGGCGGTGTTGACGCCGACCTTGTCCGCGCCCGCGCGCAGCAGTTTGTCCACGTCGTCGGGGGATCGCACGCCTCCGCCGACGGTGAGCGGGATGAAGACCTGCTCGGCGGTGCGGCGCACCACGTCGTAGGTGGTCTCCCGGTTGCCCGACGAGGCGGTGATATCGAGGAAGGTGAGTTCGTCGGCGCCTTCGGCGTCGTACAGCTTCGCCATCTCGACGGGGTCGCCCGCATCGCGCAGGTTCTGGAAGTTGACGCCCTTGACGACGCGTCCGTTGTCGACGTCGAGACAGGGGATGACCCTCACGGCCAGCGTCATGCGTTCTCGCCCGCCTCTCGGTTCGGTGTGCGGTACGCCTCGATCTCCACCTCGACGACCAGGCGTGGGTCGACGAGGCCCGCGACGATGACCATGGTGGCCACCGGGCGCACGGCGTCGAACAGTTCCTTGTGGGCCCGTCCGACCTCGTCCACGTCCCGGGCGTGGGTGATGAACATCCTGGTCCGGACGACGTCCTGCGGTCCGAGACCGAGTTGCGCCAGGGCGTCGAAGGCGGCCCGGAAGGAGTTGACGGTCTGCTCGTGGGGCGTTCCGTCGGCGATCGCGCCGTCCACGACGGACGTGCAGCCGGCGACGAGGACGAGCCCGCCCGGCAGTTCGACGGCGCGCGAGTAGCCGAACTCCTCCTCCCAGGGCGCTCCCGTGGTGATCCGCCGCAGTTCGCTCACTCGGACACCGCCGCGAGCGCCTCCTCCAGCGTGAACGCCTTCGCGTACAGCGCCTTGCCCACGATCGCGCCTTCGACGCCTTCGGGGACCAGGGAGGAGATGGCGCGCAGGTCGTCCAGTGAGGAGACACCGCCGGACGCGACGACGGGCCGGTCCGTCTTGGCGCAGACGTTGCGCAGGAGGTCCAGGTTGGGGCCCTGGAGGGTGCCGTCCTTGGCGATGTCGGTGACGACGTAGCGGGCGCAGCCTTCGGCGTCGAGCCGGGCGAGGGTCTCGTAGAGGTCTCCGCCGTCGCGGGTCCAGCCACGGCCGCGCAGGGTGGTGCCGCGGACGTCGAGACCCACCGCGATCTTGTCCCCGTGCTCGGCGATGATCTTGGCGACCCATGCGGGGGTCTCCAGGGCTGCGGTGCCGAGGTTGACCCGGGTGCAGCCGGTGGCGAGTGCGGCGGCGAGCGAGGCGTCATCGCGGATGCCGCCGGACAGCTCGACCTTGATGTCCATGGCGGCGGTCACCTCGGCGATCAGCTCCCGGTTGTCGCCGGTGCCGAACGCGGCGTCGAGGTCCACCAGGTGCAGCCACTCGGCGCCCGCGCGCTGCCAGGCGAGGGCCGCCTCCAGCGGCGAGCCGTACGACGTCTCCGTACCGGACTCGCCGTGTACGAGGCGGACGGCCTGGCCGTCACGGACGTCAACTGCGGGCAGGAGTTCAAGCTTCGGCATTACAGCGTCTCAATCCAGTTGGTCAACAGCTGGGCCCCGGCGTCGCCGGACTTCTCGGGGTGGAACTGGGTCGCCCACAGCGCACCGTTCTCCACGGCGGCGACGAAGCGTTCGCCGTGGGTCGCCCAGGTGACCTGGGGTGCGCGGATGGCGGGGTTGGTGATCTCCAGCTCCCAGTCGTGCACGGCGTAGGAGTGCACGAAGTAGAAACGGGCGTCCGCGTCGAGCCCGGCGAAGAGCCGGCTGTCCGGTGCCGCGTCGACGGTGTTCCAGCCCATGTGGGGGACGACGGGCGCCTTCAGCGGGCCGACCGTGCCGGGCCACTCGTCGAGCCCTTCGCTCTCCACGCCGTGCTCGATGCCGCGGGCGAAGAGGATCTGCATGCCGACGCAGATGCCCATCACGGGACGGCCGCCGGAGAGCCTGCGGCCGACGATCCACTCACCGCGTGCGGCGCGCAGCCCGTCCATGCAGGCGGAGAACGCGCCCACGCCGGGGACCAGGAGCCCGTCGGCGTTCATGGCGGTGTCGAAGTCGCGGGTGATCTCCACGTCGGCGCCGACCCGGGCGAGCGCACGCTCAGCGGAGCGGACATTGCCGAAGCCGTAGTCGAAGACGACGACCTTCCTGGGCTTCCTCCCGGCGCTCATGACCACACGTCCAGTCGCAGCACGCCCGCGAGCAGACACATGAACGAGCCGATGCCGAGGAGCACGATCACTCCGCGCGGCAGCCCCTGCTTCTGGAAGGAGTACATGCCGCCGAGGAGGAAGAGGCCGACGACGATCAGGATGGTCGACAGGCCGGTCACAGGGCGCCCTTCGTGGAGGGGAGGATGCCGGCGGCGCGCGGGTCCCGTTCACTTGCGTAGCGCAAGGCCCGGGCGAGCGCCTTGAACTGGCACTCGACGATGTGGTGGGCGTTGCGGCCGTACGGGACGTGGATGTGCAGCGCGATCTGGGCCTGGGCGACGAAGGACTCGAAGATGTGGCGCGTCATCGTCGTGTCGTAGGCGCCGATCATCGGGGCGATGTTCTCCGGCTCCGTGTGCACCAGGTAGGGGCGTCCGGAGAGGTCGACCGTGACCTGTGCGAGGGACTCGTCCAGCGGGACGGTGCAGTTGCCGAAGCGGTAGATGCCGACCTTGTCGCCGAGGGCCTGCTTGAAGGCGGCGCCCAGCGCGAGGGCGGTGTCCTCGATGGTGTGGTGGGTGTCGATGTGGAGGTCGCCCTCGGTCTTCACGGTGAGGTCGAAGAGACCGTGCCGGCCGAGTTGGTCGAGCATGTGGTCGTAGAAACCGACCCCGGTCGACACATCGACCTGCCCGGTGCCGTCGAGGTCGATCTCGACGACGACGGAGGTCTCCTTCGTGGTCCTTTCGACCCGTCCTACGCGGCTCATGCGCTCTGCTCCTTCATCAACTCACGGACCGCGTCGAGGAACGCGTCGTTCTCAGCCGGGGTGCCGGCGGTGACCCGCAGCCATCCCGGCACTCCGTTGTCCCGGACCAGCACTCCGTGGTCGAGGATCTTCCGCCATGCCGTGTGGGCGTCGGCGAACCGTCCGAACTGCACGAAGTTGGCGTCCGATTCGGTCACCTCGAAGCCGATGGCACGAAGCTCGGTGACCAGGCGGTCCCGCTCGGTCTTCAGCTGTTCGACGTACCCCAACAGCGTATCGGTGTGCTCCAGCGCAGCGAGCGCGGTGGCCTGGGTGACGGCCGACAGGTGGTACGGCAGCCGCACCAGCTGTACGGCGTCGACCACGGCGGGGTCGGCGGCGAGATAGCCGAGTCGCAGGCCGGCCGCACCGAACGCCTTGGACATGGTCCGGGAGACCACCAGGTTCGGTCGGCCCTCGATCAGCGACAGCAGCGAGGGGCGGTGGCTGAACTCGACGTACGCCTCGTCGACGACCACCAGGGAGGGCTTCGCGGCCTGGGCCGCCTCATACAGCGCCAGCACCGTGTCCCGCTCGACCGCGGTTCCGGTGGGGTTGTTGGGCGAGGTGATGAAGACGACGTCCGGGCGCCGCTCGGCGATGGCGCGCTTGGCCGCGGCGAGGTCGATGGTGAAGTCGTCGTTGCGGGGCCCGCTGATCCAGTCGGTGCCGGTGCCGCGGGAGATCAGCCCGTGCATCGAGTACGAGGGCTCGAAGCCGATCGCGGTGCGCCCGGGGCCGCCGAAGGTCTGGAGCAGTTGCTGGATGACCTCGTTGGAGCCGTTGGCCGCCCAGACGCCTTCCGGGCCGACCGGGTGCCCGGTGGTCCGGGTGAGGTAGGCGGCGAGCTGGGTGCGCAGCTCGACGGCGTCCCGGTCGGGGTAGCGGTTGAGGGAGCGCGCCGCCTGCCGGACCCGCTCGGCGATGCGCTCCACGAGGGCTTCGGGCAGCGGATAGGGGTTCTCGTTGGTGTTCAGCTGGACGGGGACGTCGAGCTGGGGGGCGCCGTAGGCGGTCTTTCCGCGCAGCTCGTCGCGGATGGGCAGATCGTCGATGCTCACGCGCTCCGTACCTTCTCCGTCTGTCTGTCCGCCCTGGGCGGGGGTGCCGCCGCGTGCGGAGGTGTCACTGCTCACGGCCCGGGACCTTCCAACCGAAGCGGGCCTTCACGGCGGCGCCGTGGGCGGGCAGGTCCTCGGCCTCAGCGAGTGTGACCACATGGTGGGTGACGTCTGCGAGGGCGTCACGGCTGTAGTCCACGATGTGGATGCCGCGCAGGAAGGACTGGACGGAGAGACCGGAGGAGTGGCAGGCGCAGCCCCCGGTGGGCAGGACGTGGTTGGAGCCGGCGCAGTAGTCGCCCAGCGAGACGGGCGACCAGGGCCCGACGAAGATCGCTCCGGCGTTGCGCACCCGGGCGGCGACCTCGGCGGCGTCGGCGGTCTGGATCTCCAGGTGCTCGGCCCCGTAGGCGTCGACGACCCGCAGGCCCTCGGCCACGCCGTCGACGAGGACGATCGCGGACTGCCGGCCGGTGAGGGCGGGCACGATCCGGTCCTCGACGTGTCGGGTGGCCGCGATCTGCGGTTCCAACTCCTTGTCGACCGCGTCCGCGAGTTCCACCGAGTCGGTGACCAGGACCGCGGCGGCCAGCGGGTCGTGCTCGGCCTGGCTGATCAGGTCGGCGGCGACGTGGACGGGGTCGGCGGTGGCGTCGGCGAGGACCGCGATCTCGGTCGGGCCGGCCTCGGTGTCGATGCCGATCCGGCCGGTGAAGTAGCGCTTGGCCGCGGCGACCCAGATGTTGCCGGGGCCGGTGACCATGTTCGCGGGCGCACAGCCGTCGGGGCCGTCCGTGCCGTACGCGAACATCGCGACGGCCTGGGCTCCGCCCACCGCGTACACCTCGTCCACGCCCAGCAGTGCGCAGGCGGCCAGGATCGTCGGGTGCGGTAGGCCGCCGTGCTCCTTCTGCGGCGGCGAGGCCAGGGCGATGGAGGTCACGCCCGCCTCCTGGGCGGGAACGGCGTTCATGATCACGGAGGAGGGGTAGACGGAACGACCACCGGGCGCGTACAGCCCGACGCGCTCCACCGGAACCCACTTCTCGGTCACGGTGCCGCCGGGGACGACCTGGGTGGTGTGCTCGGTCCTGCGCTGGGCGCGGTGGACGATCCTGGCGCGCCGGATCGACTCCTCCAGCGCGGCCCTGACCTCGGGATCGAGCCCTTCCAGGGCCTCGGCGATGGCGCGGGCGGGCACCCGGACGCGCTCCAGCGCGACCCCGTCGAACTTCTCCGCGTACTCGATCAACGCCGCCGTGCCGCGATGGCGCACGTCCTCGCAGATGGGCCGCACCTTCTCCAGGGCGGCTTCCACGTCGAACTCGGCACGGGGCAGCAGGTCGCGCAGTGCGGCGCCCTCGGGGAGGGCATCGCCGCGCAGATCGATTCGGGAGATCACAGGGTCAATTCTCGCAGACCCGATTCGGCTGCTGTTTCCCGTATCACTGGCTGATACGCGACCCGGACCACCCACGAGTGATCGATGACCACTAGCGTTCACTCCGTCACACAGCGGGAAGAACGGCAGTACGGGCCCGGTGCCCGGCTGGCCGGAGCGCACCCCGCACCGGTGTCCGCGCATGCGACGGGGAACGCGCACACCTTCACGGAATCGAAGAGGGGGCGGTAGTGACCGAGCCGCTGGACGAAGGCTGCCCGGACGGGCTCACCCTGACCGAGCAGCGCATGTGGAACGCGTTCCGCAGCGGCAGCACCTATGACCTCAGCGACCCCGACCCGTTGCTGAACGATCCGTTCTCCCCGCGACCCTGGGGCCCCGAGCGCAGTGTCCGCGCCACGATCGTGGCGCGTCTGCTGCTGAGCGGCCCCACCCCGCACCCCGGCCGGGTCGCCGCCCTCAAACTGCGGGGCGTCCTGATCACCGGCACGCTCAAGCTCGCGGGCGGCAGCGTCGCACCCTACGTCGAACTGAACGGCTGCCGCTTCGAGAGCGAGATCTGGCTGCCCGAGGCCCACTTCACCACCGTACGGATGGTGGGCTGCGCCATTCCGCGACTGGAGGCCGCACGGCTGCGCACCGAAGGCGATCTGCATCTGCCGCGCTGCCGGGTCGAACACGGCATCCGGCTCACGGACGCACAGATCGGGACGGACCTGCTGATCAACCAGATCCACGTACGCCCCGACCGCAGGGGCAGGGCGATCACGGCGGACGGGCTCTCGGTGGCGCAGGACCTGCAAGCGGAACTGATCGAGACGTACGGGGAGTTCAGTCTGCGCGGTGCGAAGGTGGGCGTGTCGCTCAGTCTGCGGGGCAGCCGACTGCGGGCCGCGGGCGAGCGCCGGGCGCTGAACGCGCCGCAGATCAGCGTGGAGCGGACGCTCTACATGACGGGCGCCTGGGTGAGCGAGTCCACCGGCCGGCAGGGCGCCACTCCCCCCTTCGGCATCGGGCGCGGCGGGGAGTCGGGCCAGGGCACCACCCGGCTCCAGCCCTTCCAGTGCTACGGCGGCGTCCGGCTGGACGACGGGCGCTTCGGGGACGCGGTGGACCTCCATCGGGCCCGGTTCACCCTCAGCCCGCGCGAGGAGCTCTCCCTCCGTCGGATCGTCACCCCGGAACTACGCTTCAACGCCGCCCGCCCCGAGGAGGGCCGTGTCGTCCTCAACGGGGCGAAGGTGGTGACCCTGGTGGACCTGGCGGCGAGTTGGCCCGGCCCGGGAGGACTCGCCATGGGCGGATTCGTCTACGAGAACCTGGTGCCGTACGAGGAGTTCCCGCTCAGCAGACGTCTGGAGTGGGTGGCATCGGCAACGCCCGAGTACTCGCCGGAGCCGTACGAACGTCTCGCGACCGTGCTGCGCAACAGCGGGGAGGACGCCGACGCCCGGGAAGTCCTGCTGGCCAAGCAGCGCCGGCGCCGCGAGACCCTGCCACTGGCGGCGAAGCTGTGGGGCTACCTCCAGGACTGGACCGTCGCCTACGGCTACCGCCCGGGGCGCGCCGCCCTGTGGATGGCGGTGCTCTGGGCTGCGGGCGCACTGGCCTTCGCCCAGGTGGAGCCCGATCCGTTCAAGCCCGGGGAGCATCCACACTGGAACGCTCCCCTGTACGCCCTGGACCTGCTGATCCCGGTGATCAACCTGGGGCAGGACGGTTACTGGCGACTCGACGGGCGCTGGCAGTGGGCGGCGGCCGTGCTGGTGTTGCTGGGGTGGATATTGGCCACGACGGTGGCGGCGGGGGCGTCGAGGCTGTTGCGCCGGGGGTGACCTCCGTCCCGGTGGCGCGCGCCGGGGCACGGGGTGCGGTTGCGACCCGAGACCAGTCACCCGGTCGCATTCTTTGCGCTCTCTTGACTTCTTGGAGGACAACCTTCCCGGCCGCTACCAAAGCTTCACAGGGGCCCTCTGGCGTCGCCTCCGACCTGCGGTTTTCAATGGCCGGACCATGTCTTTGCTTCGCGCCCTGGTGCGCACCGCGCGGATGATCAGGCACACGTCACGGCTCGGGGTCGTGGACGGCGGGCTGCCCGCCGATGACACCGTGCTCCTCGATGCGCCCGACGAGCTCATCGGGCCCGCGCTTGTGGCGGCGGCCGTCGGGGAGTACCGACCGGCGGCCTCGCTCCTGGCCGCCACCAGGTCGGCGGCCGAGTGGGAGAACCGCGACCGCTACGTCATGCGGCTCGCCACCTTCGCCTCCTCCCGCGGCGACTGGCTGTCCGCCTGGCTCGCGGCGGCGCCCCACGACCCCGACGCACTGGTCGTCAAGGCCGAACTGGCGGTCCGCAGGGCGTGGGACTCCCCGGCCCGTTCGGAGCGGCTCCGCGAGATCGGCCCACTGATCGCCGCGGCTGCCGACCGGTGCGCCGGCGACCCGGTGCCCTGGCGCATCGCACTGGACCACGCGCGCGGCACCCATGTCGGACACGCGCGCTTCGAGGCGCTCTGGGAACAGGCGGTCCGGCGGTCCTCGCACCACTACGGCTGTCATGTCGCCGCCCTGCGCTACCTCTCGGCCCAGTGGTACGGATCACACCGCGAGTGCTTCGACTTCGCCGAGCAGGCGGCGGCGGACGCACTGCCCGGCTCCCTCGTCCAGGCCCTGCCGGTGCGGGCGGCCTTCGCCTGGCTGGAGAGCGGCGACGGCTCACCGCTGGCACAGGACCGGACCGACGCGGCGGCGGACCTCGCGATCGCGCTCTCGGCCGGCTATCCCCCGGGCGACCCCTGGCCGGCGGAGGTCCGCAACCTCACGGCGTACGTACTGGTGCGACGGGGGCGCTGGCAGGACGCCCTGGAACAGTTCCGGCTCATCGGACCGCACGCCACCTCTTTCCCGTGGAGCCGGGTGTCCGACGACCCGTTGGGGCAGTTCCTGGACACCCGCGACGGCGTACGGATCGAGGTCGCGTCGATGACGCCGCTGCGGACCTGCCTCGGCGAGCGCACGGACCATTAGGGTTGGCCAGTGTGACCACCGCACGTCTGCCGCTCTTCCCGCTCAACTCGGTCGTGTTCCCTGGCCTCGTTCTTCCGTTGAACGTCTTCGAGGAGCGCTACCGCGCCATGATGCGCGAGCTGCTCAAGATCGATGATTCCGAACCGCGCCGCTTCGCCGTGGTCGCCATTCGCGACGGCCACGAGGTGGCCCCGACCTCGCCCGGAATGCCCGACCAGACCGCCGTACCGGAGCGCGGCCCCGCCGCCGGCTTCGGTGACGATCCCCTCAAGGTGTTCCACACCATGGGGTGCATCGTGGACGCGGCGACCATCCGGGAGCGCGAGGACGGCGGCTTCGAAGTCCTCGCCACCGCCACCACCCGGGTCGCCCTGCGCTCGGTCGACGCCAGCGGGCCCTTCCTGCTGGCGGAGGTGGAAGAGCTCGGGGAGGTGGCAGGAGAGGGCGCGGGCGCACTCGCCGAAGGGGTGCTGCGGGCCTTCCTCAAGTACCAGAAGCAACTGGCAGGAGCCCGCGAGCGATCGCTGACGGGCAACGGCGACCTGCCGGACGACCCCACCGTCGTCTCCTACCTCGTCGCGGCCAAGGCACTGCTCGATACCCCCGCGAAGCAGCGGCTGCTCGAAGCACCGGACGCCGCGGCACGCCTGCGCGAGGAGTTGAAGCTCCTCCGCTCGGAGACCGCCGTCATCCGACACCTCCCGTCGCTGCCAGCGGCCGACCTCACCAGGCTGCCGACCAGCCTGAACTGAACAGGAACACCACCTCGATGGCGAAGAAGGCCAAGAAGACGGGCGGCACCCCCGCCACGGTCGCGCTGACGGCCGCGGGTGCGGAGTTCGCCGTACACGCCTACGAACACGATCCGGCAGCCGCCTCCTACGGGGAGGAGGCGGCACAGGCCATGGGGGTCTCCCCCGACCGGGTCTTCAAGACGCTGGTGGCCGAGGTCGACGGCGAACTGACGGTGGCCGTCGTACCGGTGGCCGGTCAGCTGGACCTCAAGGCGCTGGCGGCTGCGGTGGGCGGCAAGCGGGCGGCCATGGCCGATCCGGCCGCGGCGGAACGCACCACCGGATACGTCAGGGGCGGGATCTCGCCACTGGGCCAGCGCAAACGGCTGCGCACGGTGTTGGACGCCTCCGCGTCCTCACATGCGACGATCTGTGTCTCGGCGGGACGCAGGGGCCTTGAGGTGGAGCTGTCCCCGGCGGCGCTCGCGGAGCTGACGTCGGCGGTGGTGGCCCCGATCGGTCGCGGCTAGGGTCTTTCTTTTGGATCAGGCTGGATCAGGGAGCGGGGTCTGGTGCCGTGGATCGCAAGACGGAGGAATGAATCACTGCGGTGGGGGCACCTCCCGTGCCGCCAGGCACAGGGGGCCATTGGTGATTGACGACAACGCGGCGTGGGGGTACCTCCCGTGCCGCTAGGCACAGGGGGAGCGCGGTGCCAGGGCACGCGACCCCAGCAAGATCCGAAAGAAGGGCCCTAGGGGCCCCGCGGGGAGCTCAGTCGGGCAGCGGCTCCGGGTCACGGGGGCCGAACAGTGACGTCAGCAGCAGGTGCACCACCATCGCGGCCACCGGCCACGCCAGGAGCGCACCCTTCGCGTTCAGCTCCAGCGGAGCGTCGAACACCACCCCCGCACCCACGGCCTTGGCGTGGGCGACCACGTCCTCCGTCGGCCCGAACCAGGTGCCGACTCCCCAGGCCACGAATGCGCCCAGAAGCCCGCCGAGGGCCAGCGCCACCACCAGGGCGATCCCGCCGCGACGGCGGAACACGAACACGCCCACGGCGCTCAGCGCACCGAACGCCAACCCCAGGAGCGCGAACGTACCGTCCGCGCCGACCGCCTCCTCACCCTCGGAGTCCCTCAGGAAGACGGCCTTGCCGTCGGAGATGAGCGGCACGCTGGGGGCCAGCGCCAACCACAGCAGCCCGAGCCCGACACCGAGCACGGCCACGGCGAAGAACACGATCACCGCATCCCGGATGTCGTCCCGCACCACCGCCGCCTCGTGCGGACCCGTGTCCCCGTCGTTCGGCGGAGCCTGCCAGGGGTTGTCGCCCTGCCCCCCCGAAGCGGACGGTCGGTGCGGTGGGTGCGGCGGAGTCAGCGGTGCGGTCACCCGGCCATCGTGCCAGGCATGGCGCGGGGGCGCCTCATCGGACCGGTTGCCCGACGGCTCCCGGGCAGCGGCGGGCGCGGCACCTCTGCGCGATCGTGGGGCCCGGTGCTTCAGCGGACCGCAGCCCGCCGGTAGGCCCAGGTCGCCACGGTCAGCGAGACCACGCCCACCATGGCGCAGATCGCCAGGTAGAACCCGACGGCGGCCCAGTCGGGATTCGGCCCGAAGGTCATGGCCAGCGCCTCGACTCCGTACGTGGAGGGCAGCAGGTCACGTGCGTACGAGATCGGCTCCGGCATCCGGTCCGGGGGCAGCACGCCCAGCAGCAGCGCTGCGGACATGCCCAGTTGCCCGAGGAGGGTGGCCAGTTCCTGGCGGGGCGCGAGCAGGCCGAGTGCCGCTCCCAGTCCGGCGAGTGCGGCGCCGGCCAACGGGATCACGGCGAGGAGGACCCAGAGATGGGTCATGGGCAGCGAGAACAGGACACTGCCGGCGACGGCGGTGACGATGGTGCCCGGGACGGTGAAGGAGGCGTAGGCGCCGGCGGCGCCCAGCACCACGGCCGCGGGAGGCACCGGCAGGGTGGCGTAGTGGTCGAGGCCGCCGGTGGCCCGCAACTGTCCGAAGTACTGGGCGAGGAGGTTGAGCGCCACGAAGGCGACGACCAGGACCGAGGAGCCGGCGACCACGGCCCGTGCCTCGTCCCCGCCCTCCACGACGCCCCGCATCAAGACCATGATCCCGATGGATTGGAAGGTCGCCACGAACAGCAGCGGGATGCGGGCGACCCGGGCCCGGGACAACTGCGCGGTGTAGACCGCCCCGAGCGCCGGCAGCAGCCGCGCCCGGGGGGCGAGCGGGGCCGGGGCGATCGCGGGCGTACCGCGTCCCCTGACCCGCGTCTGTCCCGACACCGCTTCCATGGGCACGATGCTCACGCTTTGACCAGCCCCTTCATCGCGTTCCCCCCGAGAGCCAAGTACACGTCCTCCAGGCTGGGGGTTGCCAGCGAGAAGTCGTCGAGCGCCGCGAACGCCGCGCCACCCGTGACGGCGGCGACCGCCGCCCGAGCCTCGTCGGGGGCGAGTCTGAGCACCCAACGACGGCCCGATTCCTGTGCGGAGCCGCGCAGGGCGGCCACCTCGGGCACGTCGAGCGGCGCCCGTTCCCGCCAGACCAGTTCGACCCGGACCTCGCCGGCGATGTGTTCCTTCAGTCCGCCGGGGGTGTCGCAGGCGATGACCCGGCCGCGTTCGAGCACGGCGACCCGGTCCAGCACGGTCTCCGCCTCGATGACGTTGTGGGTGACCAGGACGACCGTGGTGCCGTTCTCGGCCCGGCGACGGTCCACAGCGGCCCAGACCGCCCGGCGCGCCACGGGGTCCATTCCGGTGGTGGGTTCGTCGAGGACCAGCAGCGGACGCTCGCCGACGAGCGTCGCCGCGAAGCAGGCCAGGCGCCGCTGTCCACCGGAGAGCTTCTTCAACGGTCGACCGGCGAGTTCGGCCAGACCCAGTTCGTCCAGTACGGCGTCGCGCTCGGCGCGGGCGTCACGGATGGTGAGCCCGCGGAGCCGCCCGGTGGTCTCGGCGGCCAGTGCGACGGTCAGTTCGTCGAGAGCGGTGGACTCCTGCCCGAGGTAGCCGATGAGCCGGGAGGCACGCTCCGGGTGCCGGACGAGATCGTGTCCCAGCACCTCGATGCTGCCGGCGTCCGGGCGCATCAGTCCGGTCAGCTGCCGCACGAGGGTGGACTTGCCGGCGCCGTTGGGGCCGAGCAGTCCGAAGATCTCGCCGCCCTGGACTTCCAGGCTGATTTGGTCGGTGGCCCGGATCTCGGGGGTTGCGGGCACCCCCCGGCGGGCACGCGCAGCGGGGTACGTCTTGACCAGCCGTCGCACCACGCACACCGTACTCACGAGGTATGAGAGTACGGGGTCGTCCGCGCTACTCCCCGGCGGGGGCGTGTTCCGCTGCCGCCTGGACGTCGATCTCCCGCCAGAATCCCGCCCTGATCGCATAGCGGTCGTGTTCGTCGATCTGGTCGTCCTTGTGCGCCAGCAGACCGAAACGCGCTGCGTAGCGCAGGAGTTCCCCGTCGATGCGGTGGGGAATCCGGGGGTACATCGTCGAGAGCTTCTGGACGTGGCCGCTCTCGGACAGCCGGGCCATCCAGCGCCGGGCGAAGACCTGACCCACCTCGAAGGGGTCACCCCCGACGGTGGTGATGTCCTCCTCGCGGTCGGCCCAGCGCTGCTCGGCGCTGGTGAGCTGGGCCAGGGTGGGAAGTGAGGCGGTTTCGGGCGGTTCGCCGAGGGGGCTGGTGTGCGGGCGTTCCACCCAGCCCTTGTCGGAGGACCAGCGCAGGGTGGCGTTCGGCGGTTGGGGCACCGGGGTCGCGCCGGAGGCGCGCAGCGCGGCCAGGTCCTTGGGGGTGGGGACGCCCTTCGCGGGGGGCGGTGCCTGAACCCCGGGGCGGTGCTCGGGGGTGGCCGGTCGGGTGCCGTTGGCCACGGGCTCGGCCGCCGCCTGCGATGCGGCGAGCGCCGACTCGGGCAGCGGGGCGGAGAGGATCGCGGCGATCTCCGGACGGGGTGCGGGGGGCGGGGCGCAGACTCCGGTGAGTTCCTTCGCGCGGACCGCTCCGGTGATCCAGGCCCGGTCGAGGACCCGTCGTTCGTCGGCTTCGGCGACGAGGTCTTCGGACTGGTTGTAGTCGCCGTCGGCGGCCTGCACAGCCCAGAGGTGGACCGCGACTCCGTGTTCCTTGGCCGACATCAGGCCGGGCAGGAGGTCTCCGTCACCTGTGACCAGCACCACGTCCGAACATGCACGATTTCTGGCCAGTTCAGTGAGCTCTGCATGCATGGCGGCATCGACGCCCTTCTGAGCCCACCGCCCATCACTGCGGGTCAAGGCGCCCAACCGGACGGTGACCCTGGGCATCACCCGAAGCCGTCGGTGCTCGGGCTGGGGGACTCGGTCGGGGGCGCCGTCGAACCAGTAGATGCGGAGCAGGGGGCGCTCCGTATCGGCTTCGGCGAGCTCACGCAGGCCCTGAATCAGGGCGGTGTGATCGACGGTGATCCGGGAACGCGCCGGTTCGCCGGCGAGCAGGCTCGCAGCGGCACCGAGGAGATAGCCGGCGTCCACCAACACAACGCAGCGGTCCACGCGCTCCACCCTCTTTCACACACTCCGAGGTCTCGGGGACCAAGGATCATTGGGGATCTTGGGGTTCTGAGATCTTGAGTTCACAGGGGCGTGAGGCCCCCGGAGACGTTTGCGGGCCGGGAATTCCTACCGACTGCTTCGAGTCTGCCCGACCGCGAAGGGCTAAACGGCCGGAACTCGATCATCGGCGTGGCGGAACCTCGTCAAGCCCGGTGACAAGGGGCGTTTACCCACGGCAATGATCCAAAATGCGACGTATCCCACCATATGTGAGTCTGGTCGCGACCCTGGCCCCGAGGCCCACGATGGAGGCACACCATGGCCAAGCACAAGAATCGCAAGGGTGGCCATCAGCAGGATCGCTCGGCACAGTCGGAGCGCCGCAACGAGGACGCGAAGTCGACCGCCTACGAAGCACAGGCCCAGCCGCAGTCGCAGGCACAGGGCAGCCCGGCGGATGTTGCACGTAAGCACCAGCGGCGTTTCGGCCACAACTGATCGCGCCGGCCGGTAGCACTCGAACCGCTGGACCGTCCGGGACGCCCGGCACGGCAGAGAAGGGGCGCGCTCATGACCACGAGCGCGCCCCTTCAGCGTCTTCAGTCGCCCCGGGCACTCTTCACCGAAAGCAGCGAAATCCGGGGGGCCTTCTGGGCCCTTGCCTCGGCTGCCGCCGGGTCAGCCGGCCAGACAGGACGGGCCGAGCAACACCTTGAGGTCGCCGAACAGCGCCGGATCGGGCTGCACTCGATGCCGGTCGAGCCTCAGCACGGTGGTCGTACGGGGCCCTTGGAGCTTGATCCGCACCTCGGTGTTGCCCCGGTGGTGGCTGAGGATCTCCCCGAGCCGGGTGACCATCGGCGGCGTCACCTTGACCGTGGGAATCGTCACCACCACAGGAGCGTTCGTCCCGGCCGATGAGAGGTCGGGGACCTGGAGCTCCATGGCCACGAGCCGGGGGACGTCCTCGCGCTTGTCGAGTCGCCCCTTGACGAAGACGACGGTGTCCTCGACGAGTTGGGTGGACACCAGCTGATAGGTGGCGGGGAAGAACATGCACTCGATGGAACCGGCGAGGTCTTCGACGGTGGCGATGGCCCAGGCGTTGCCCTGCTTGGTCATCTTGCGCTGGAGACCGGAGATGATGCCGCCGATGGTGACGATCGCCCCGTCCGCGTGCTCGCCGCCGGTGAGTTGGGAGATCGATGCGTCGCTCTTGTCCGACAGGACGTGCTCGATGCCGAAGAGCGGGTGGTCGGACACATAGAGCCCGAGCATTTCCCGCTCCTGCGCCAGCAGATAGGACTTCTCCCACTCGATGTCGGAGAATTCCACATCCAGCCCGAAACCGGGTTCGTCCGCACTGTCGTCGCCGCCCATTCCACCGAAGAGGTCGAATTGGCCTTCGGCTTCCTTGCGCTTGACCGCGACCACATTGTCGATCATCGGTTCATGGTGGGCGACGAGGCCCTTGCGCGTGTGCCCCATCTCATCGAATGCGCCGGCTTTGATCAGCGATTCAACGGTCCGCTTGTTGCAGACGACCGCCTCGACCTTGTCGAGGAAATCGGAGAAGCTCGAATACTTCCCCTTGGACTTGCGGCAGCGAATGATCGAGTCGACGACGTTGGTACCGACATTGCGAATGGCGGAGAGCCCGAACAGGATGACGTCGTCGCCCTGGGCCGCGAAGTTCGACTCGGATTCGTTCACATTGGGCGGCAGCACCTTGATGCCCATGCGCCGGCATTCGTTCAGATAGACGGCCGACTTGTCCTTGTCGTCCTTCACCGAGGTCAGCAGTGCCGCCATGTATTCGGCGGGATAGTTCGCCTTAAGATAGGCGGTCCAGTAGGTGACCAGGCCGTACGCGGACGAGTGGGCCTTGTTGAAGGCGTAACCCGCGAACGGCACCAGCACGTCCCACAGCGCCTGGATCGCCTCGTCCGAGTACTGGTTCTTCCGGGCGCCCGCCTGGAAGATCGTGAAGTTGGCGGCCAGTTCCTCGGGCTTCTTCTTGCCCATCACCCGGCGGAGGATGTCGGCCTCGCCCAGCGAGTAGCCCGCAATGATCTGCGCGGCCTTCTGCACCTGCTCCTGGTAGACGATCAATCCGTGGGTGATGTCCAGAACCTCCTTGAGAGGCTCCTCCAACTCCGGATGGATCGGGGTGATCTCCTGCTGCTTGTTCTTCCGCAGCGCGTAGTTCGTGTGGGAGTTCATTCCCATCGGGCCCGGACGGTACAGGGCCGAAACTGCGGAGATGTCCTCGAAGTTGTCCGGCTTCATCAGCCGCAGCAGGGAACGCATCGGGCCGCCGTCGAACTGGAAGACTCCGAGCGTGTCACCGCGGCAGAGCAGTTCGTACGTCGTGGGATCGTCCAGCGGCAGCGACAGCATCTCCAGGTCGACGCCCTTGTTGGACTTCACCATCTTGATGGCGTCGTCCATGATCGTGAGGTTGCGCAGACCCAGGAAGTCCATCTTCAGCAGACCGAGCGACTCACACTGCGGATAGTCCCACTGGGTGATGGTGACGCCGTCGGTGTGCCGCACCCAGACCGGCGCGTGGTCGGTGATCGTCTCGCTGGACATGATCACGCCGGCGGCGTGCACGCCCATCTGCCGGACCAGGCCCTCGACGCCCTTCGCGGTGTCGATGACCTTCTTCACGTCGGGTTCGTTCTCGTACATCCCCCGGATCTCGCCCGCCTCGCTGTAGCGCGGGTGGGAGGGGTCGGTGATGCCGGAGAGGTCGATGCCCTTGCCGAGGACGTCGGCGGGCATGGCCTTGGTGAGCCGGTCGCCCATCGCGTACGGGTAGCCCAGCACGCGGGCCGAGTCCTTGATGGCGTTCTTCGCCTTGATCTTTCCGTATGTGCCGATCATGGCGACCTTGTCGGCGCCGTACTTCTCCGTCACGTACCTGATCACTTCGACGCGCCTACGCTCGTCGAAGTCGATGTCGACGTCGGGCATGGAGACGCGCTCGGGATTGAGGAACCGCTCGAAGATCAGCCCGTGCTCGATCGGGTCGAGGTCGGTGATGCCCATGGCGTACGACACGATCGAACCGGCCGCCGAACCACGGCCGGGGCCCACGGCGATGCCCTGGTTCTTCGCCCACATGATGAAGTCGGCGACCACCAGGAAGTACCCCGGGAACCCCATCTTAATGATGACGTCCATCTCGTACTCCGCCTGCTTCTGGCGGTCGTCGGGCACACCGCCCGGGAATCGGCGTTCCATGCCGACCCGGACCTCTTCCTGGAACCAGGTGACCTCGGTGTAGCCCGCGGGGATGTCGAACTTCGGCATCAGGTTCTTCGCCTGGAACATGCCGGAGACGTCGACCTGCTCCGCGACCAGCAGCGTGTTGCGGCACCCCTCCTGCCAGGCGTCCGAGGAGTCCACCGCGTACATCTCGTCCGTGGACTTCAGGTAGTAGCCCGTGCCGTCGAACCGGAAGCGGTCCGGGTCGGAGACGTTCTTTCCCGTCTGGATGCACAGCAGCGCGTCGTGCGCCGCGGCCTCCTGGGGATACGTGTAGTGCGAGTCGTTCGTCACCAGCGGCGGGATGCCGAGCTTCTTCCCGATCTCCAGCAGACCGTCCCGCACCCGGCGCTCGATCTCGATGCCGTGGTCCATCAGCTCAAGGAAGTACCGCCCCTTGCCGAAGATGTCCTGGTACTCGGACGCCGCCTTCAACGCCTCGTCGAACTGCCCCAGCCGCAGCCTGGTCTGCAACTCGCCCGACGGGCACCCGGTGGACGCGATCAGACCCTCGGACCACTGCGCGATGGTCTCCTTGTCCATCCGGGGCCACTTCTGCAACCACCCCTCCTTGTATGCATCGGAGGAGAGGCGGAAGAGGTTGTGCAGGCCCGTGCTGTTCGCCGCCCAGATCGTCTTGTGGGTGTAACCACCGGAACCGGAGATGTCATCGCGCTTCTGGTGCGGCTGACCCCATTTGATCTTCCGCTTGTTCCGCCGGGACTCGGGGGCCACATAGGCCTCGATCCCGATGATCGGTGTCACCCCCGCCTTCTTCGCCTGATGGAAGAAGTCGTACGCGCCGTGCAGGTTCCCGTGGTCCGTCATCGCGATGTGCGACATGCCCATCTCATTGCAGGCAGCGAACATGTCCTTCAGCCGCGCCGCACCGTCCAGCAGCGAATACTGGGTGTGCACGTGCAGATGCGTGAAGGGCGGCTTGGTCACGGCGAGGGCCTCCGGAGAACGGGCGGTGAAGGGGCGGCGAGGGAGTCTGGGGGGACAGGCTGGAAGTCTACGACTCCCCACCGACACCTCATGGCGCAGAAGGCGAGGGCCGGGAGCCCGGAGTCGGGGCCCGAAGAGGGGAATGTCAGGGTCCGCGGATCGAGGTCGAAGGGGCCGCGGGCCGGGGCTGAGGGGTCCGCGGGCCGGAGCGCGGGAGTGGGCAGGAGTGCTCCGCAGGACTGGTTTTGCAGGGCCCGCAGTCAGACCGCCCGGCCCATGGGTCCGGTCGGGCACTACCCGCCGCGGCCGAGCGTTGGACGGGCTGGAACGGCCTTCTCGGCCCGGGCGGCCGGGAAGCGTCGATCGACCCGTACGTACCGCACCAGGAGGCACAGAGCGATGCCGGATCTGCACCCCGCCGAAGTCACGGCCGACGAGCGCGGCGAGGAGATACTCGCCGTCTTCGAGACCGCGTTCGGCGAGCTCCTGGCCGCCGATCCGGCGGCGTTCCGGGTCAAGTTCCGCAAGATGGCCTCCTCGGCGTTCGCCTTCTACCGGGGCACGGCCAGCCTCTTCTACCACGACCTGGAGCGGGAGCGGCCGAAGCCGTACGAGAGCCACCCGTACCTCGACGAGCGCACCAGTCGGGTCTGGATCCACGGTGATCTCCACGCGGAGAACTTCGGCACCTACATGGACTCCAACGGCCGGCTCGTGTTCAACGTCAACGACTTCGACGAGGCGTACGTCGGCCCCTTCACCTGGGACCTGAAGCGACTCGCGGCCTCGTTGGCGCTCATCGGCTACACCAAGGCGCTGAGCGACCAGCAGATCAGCGAACTGGTGAGCGTCTACGCCGCCGCCTACCGCGAGCGGATCCACGCGCTGGCGTCCGGGGCCAAGGACGACGACGTACCGCCGTTCACCCTGGACACCGCGGAGGGACCGCTGCTGGACGCGCTGCGCGTCGCCCGCTCCCTCACCCGCTTCTCCCTGCTCGACTCGATGACCGAGATCCGCGACTTCGAACGGCGCTTCACCCCCGGCGGCGGTTCCATCGAGCTCGATGCCGCCACCCGGTACAAGGTGCTTGCGGCGTTCGACGGATATCTGGAGACCCTGCCCGAGTCCAGCCTCACCCGTCCCGATTCCTACCGGGTGAAGGACGTCGTCGGCAGACGCGGCATCGGAATCGGCTCGGCCGGGTTGCCCTCGTACAACATCCTGCTGGAGGGCAACAGCGACGCCCTGGAGAACGACGTCGTCATCTACATGAAGCAGGCCCAGACGCCCGCCGTCTCCCGACACATCGACGACGTCACCGTGCGTGACTACTTCCACCACGAGGGCCACCGTACGGTGATATCCCAGCGGGCGCTCCAGGATCACGCGGACCCCTGGCTGGGGTGGACCGAGTTGGACGGCGCGGGCCAGTTGGTCGCCGAGGTGTCGCCCTACGCAGTGGACCTGGACTGGTCGGACATCGACGACCTGGACGAGATCGCGGCGGTCGTCGCCGACCTCGGGCGGGCGACGGCCACCATGCACGCCGCCGCGGACGACGAGAGCGGCCATTCCCTGGTGCCCTTCTCGACCGAGCGGGCCATCGACGCGGCCATCGCTGCCGACGAGGACGGCTTCCCCGCGCTGCTGATCGACTTCGCCCACCAGTACGGCGCTCGGGCCAGGCGCGACCACCAGGTCTTCGTCGACCTCTTCCGCAACGGACGCATCCCGGGACTGGAGGGGAACGGCATCCGTTAAGGCTCTTCTCAGGGAGCCATGGCACACTCGCAGACGATGGACGTATCGGGAATCCAGCTCAGGACGGTGCGGGCAGCGATCTTCACGGCACTGGTCGTGACGCTGTCCGCTGCCTCCCATGTGCTGCTGTCCCGCGCACCGCTGCCGTGGACCGTGGTCGCCGGGCTCTCGGCGGGCGTGTTCGCGATCGCCTTCGCCCTCTCCGGCCGTGAGCGGGGCTTCTGGCGGATCGCAAGCCTCCTCATCCCGCTGGAACTGGCCGCCGACACGGTGTTCACCGCCGGCCAGGACCTCTGTTACGGACCCGGCGGCGGCCCGGTGACGGGATCGCTGAGGGCGCTGGGGCTCGACGTCCTGTGCGGCGGGAGCGTGGGCGCCGCCCTGCCCGGGGTCACAGGTGCGGAACCGGGCGCCACCATCGTGCTCGGCACCACCCATCCCGCGCTGCCCTGGGTCCTGCTCGCCGCCCATGTGTCGGTCGGGCTGCTGGCGGCGGCCTGGCTGTGGCGCGGGGAAGCGGCGCTGTCGGGGCTGATGCGGACGATGGCCGCGTTCGCCTTCCGACCGCTGCTGCTCGCCGTCGTCGCGGCGAGGGGGCTCCCGCACACCCTGCGCCCCCTGATGCGGTCGCTGCCGCGGCACACGGCCTCCCGCACCGCGCTCCTGGTCCACTCCCTCGGACTGCGCGGCCCTCCCGCCGCGGTCGCGGCCCTCGGCTGAACCGAGCCCGTCCCGTGTGATCAGGCCGTCCGCTCGACGATCACCGGAAGGTCCCGGCGCGCGTCCCCTCCTCATCCCGCGCGGATGGCAGCGGCGTCCTCGCCCGCCCGCCCGAAGCTCCGCGTTCGAAGGAATGGGCGGCCACCGGCACCTTCCCGGGGAATCGAACGCCGCCTTTCGGTATCCCGTTCGGACTGCCCGATCCCGTTCGGACGCCCGGACCACAGGGCCACAGGGCCACCAGCAGCCGCCATGCAGATACGCCCCTTTTCCAGAATTCCCTAAAAATCCCCACATTCTTCCGCACCTCCCGGTGCGGCGTCACACGGAGTGATTCACCATGAGTTCACGCAACAGCAAGGCGAACAAGGCCGCGGCCCGCGAGCGGCTGCGTCTGGAGCGCGAGGCGCAGGCGAAGAAGGACAAGACGCGTCGGCAGTTGATCGTCGCGGGCTCCACCATCGCCGTACTCGCGATCGCCGGTGGCATCAGCTACGGCGTGATCCAGTCCAACGAGCCGGACCACTGGGAGTCGGTGGCCAAGGAGAAGACGGTCACCGCACCCAAGAACACCGACGGCAGCAATGGCACGAACGTCGTCATCGGCAAGCCCGGGGCCAAGAAGACCCTCGAACTCTACGAGGACGCCCGCTGTCCTTCCTGCGCCAAGTTCGAGCAGGGCGTCGGCGAGACGGTGAAGAAGGACCTCGCCGCGGGCAAGTACAAGGTGAAGTTCGTGGGCGCGACTTTCATCGACAACATGGACCAGGGCTCGGGCTCGAAGAACGCGCTGAGCGCCATGGGCGCCGCGCTGAACGTGAGCCCGGAGGCGTTCTCCGACTTCAAGGCGGCGCTCTACTCCAAGGAGTTCCACCCCACCGAGAGCAAGGACGACTTCGCCAAGGACTCCTACCTGCTCAAGGTCGCCGACTCCGTCCCCGCCCTGAAGGACAACGCCGAGTTCAAGAAGAACGTCGAGGACGGAACCTTCGACGCCTGGGCGATGAAGATGTCCAGCGCGTTCGACAAGAGCGGGGTCGGCGCCACTCCGACCCTCAAGGTCGACGGCAAGAAGGTGGTCGTGGACGGCACGGACAGTCCGCCGATGACGCCCGCCGAGTTCAACACGGCGATCGACAAGGCGCTGAAGGGCTGACCCTGACGGCGGCCCCGCGGCCCGCGTGAACCGACCGGCCGGCCTACGCGCAGCCGCGGACGCCCGTGCGGATGCCTTCGTCCCGGCTCCCGACGGCCGGCCGCGGACGGCACGGGCCCGCTCCTCCTCAAGGTCGAGCGGGCCCGGCCGCCGTACGGTCGCACCAGCCGCGGACCGTCAGCCCTCCCCCAGCGTCGCCAGGAAACCGAGCGCCACCCGCCACGTCTGCTCGGCGGCACACTCGTCATAGTCCGGAAGGTCCGGATCCGTGTAGAGGTGGCCGGCGCCCGGATAGCGGTAGACCTCCACGTCCGCCCCCGCGCGCCCCATCCCCAGGTACCACGCGGTCAACCAGTCGTGCGGCTCGAAGGCGTCCGGGTCCGCGATGTGCAGTTGTACGGGCAACTCGTCGACGGCGGCGTTCGGCGCGATGTCCGAGGTGCCGTGCAGCAGGAGCAGGCCGCGCGCCTTCGTGTCCCCGGCGGCCAGGTTCTGCGCGATGGATGCGCCCAGCGAGAACCCCGCGTACACCAGGCCGCGTTCCGAGTAGGGCGCGGCGGCGAGCACCGCCCGCTTCAGGAGTTCGTCCTTGCCGATCCGCTCCTTGCAGGCCATGCCCTCCTCGACCGTGTCGAAGGTCTCCCCCTCGTACAGATCTGGGGTCCACACCCGGTGACCGGCGGCTTCCAGACGCTCGGCCGCCGCCCGGACGGCGGGCCGCAGGCCATAGGCGGAATGAAGAAGCATGATGTCCATGGAGTCAGGTTACGTTCGAAGACATGGAGAACGTGCTGCGCCCATTGATCGTCCTCGGCGGTACGGCCGTGCTCACACTGCTTGTGGGCTGGCTTGCTGACCTGCTACTTCGCCGTGCCCACGCCCGGCATCCGGAGGCTCCCCTGTGGGGTCTGCTCCGGCAGTGTCGGGTTCCGCTCCAAGTGGTCCTCGCCGCGGCCCTGCTGCGGGGCAACTACCAGCAGGCGGAGTTGGAGACCATCCGCGACCACCACGCGGGCATCGGACAGGTGCTGACCCTGGTCCTGATCGGTGCCTCCGCATGGCTGGTGGTGAAGATCGCCACCGCCATCGTCGAATCCACCTACAGCCGCTACGCGGCGGCCACCCGCGATCCGGCCCGGGTCCGCCGGGTGCGCACCCAAGTGACCCTGATCCAACGCGTGGTCATCGCCGTGGTGGGAGTCGTCGCCGTCGCCGCGATGCTGCTGACGTTCCCCGCGATGAAGACCGTGGGAACCTCGATGCTCGCTTCGGCCGGGCTCATCGGCATCGTGGCGGGCGTCGCCGCCCAGTCGACCCTGGGCAACCTCTTCGCCGGCTTCCAGATCGCCTTCGGTGACATGGTGCGCATCGGGGACACCGTGGTGGTGGACGGCGAGTGGGGAACCGTCGAGGAGATCACCCTCACGTTCCTGGCCGTCCGGACCTGGGACGAGCGCCGGATCACCATGCCGGTGTCCTACTTCACCAGCAAGCCGTTCGAGAACTGGTCGCGCGGTGGAGTGCAGATGACCGGCACCGTGTACTTCCATCTGGACCACTCCACTCCGGTGGCCCGGATGCGCGAGCAGTTGCACGAGGTCATCAAGGACCATCCCGCGTGGGACCGACGCGACTGGTCGCTCGCGGTCACCGACACCACGCCCACGACGATCCAGGTGCGTGCCGTGGTCACCGCGAAGGACGCCGACGACATCTGGACCATCCGCTGTGCCGTGCGCGAGCAGTTGATCGGCTGGCTGCACGAGCACCACCCCCATGCGCTGCCGAAGGTCGCGACCGCGCCGGCCGCCCTGTTGGGCTCCGCCGAACCGGCTGCACAACCGCCCGCCGTGCCGGCCCTCCCGAACGGCCGGGCACCGAAGGAGGGCCCGGCCGCCGAGGGCGAGCCGGCCCGGACGGGCCGCGGCTGAGGGGGATCGCGGGGCCGGCGGGGCGAGCGCATGTCAGTGACTGCGCTCCGCACCACCGTTGACCTGGATCACCTGGGCGGTGATGTGCCCGGCGGCGGAGGACGCCAACCAGTGCAGGGTCTGTGCGACGTCTCCGGGACGGGCGACGCGCCCGGTCGCAGTCTCGGCGGCCAGGGCGCTCCTGCGCTCCTGCGCCAGGGGTTCGGCGAAGAAGTCGGTGTCCTCCACCCAACCCGGTGCGACGACGTTGACGGTGATCCCCCGCGGTCCGAGCGTGCGGGCCAGTTGGAAGGCGTACGGGTGGAGAGCGGCTTTTGACGCCCCGTAGGCCGCCGATCCCGACCCCCGGTAGGCGGCGATGGAGCTCAGGAAGAGCACTCGGCCGCCGGGGGTCGCCAGATGGTCCTTGAGCGCCTCGGTGAGCAGGGCCGCGGTCAGCGTGTTGAGCCGGAAGTTCGTGGTCCAGTCGTGTTCCAGGGCCGCGAGCGGATCGCTGTGCGCGCGTTGCTCCTCCCTGTTGCCGTTGCCGCCCGCGCTGTTCACCAGTACGTCGACCGCGCCGTACTCGCGCTCGACGAAGGAGGCGGCGCGCAGGACGTCCGCGGGATCGCTGAGGTCGACGGCGAAGTGGCCCGCGGACGGCAATCGTCCGGCCGCACGCGCCAGAACCTCTTCGCGGCGCCCGAGGAGCACGACCCGGTCTCCGTCGGCGGCGAAGGACTCCGCCGCGGCGAAGCCGATTCCGGTGCCGCCACCACTGATCACCACGGTTCGTGCCATGTCAGGAGCCTAAGGGCTGTCCCGTCGTGCCCGGTGGATCAGCGCGCGGCGTCAGATGCGGTGCATCGCGCGGCGTCACAGCGGTACATCGCGCGGCGGTCCGCCCTCAGCGCAGGCTGTGCACGTCCAACTGCCGCAGTACCCGGTCGACCACCTCCGGGTTCGCGCCCGGCTCGCTCCGGGCGGACAGCACTTCATGGCGGGCGGCCGACATCATCTCGCGTTGGATGCGCCGCATCGTGCGGACCCGTTCGGTTCGTTTCGCGTACCAGTCGCGTCGGTCCTCGTCGACGATGTCGGGGCTGATCCGTGCTCCCACCTCGTACGCGCCCCGGAGGAGCCGCTCGCCGACCTCATCCGGAATGTCCTCGACCGCTTCGATCTCCCGGAGTCGGTGGCGGGCGGCCTTGGCCGCTCTGACGGCGAGATCGTGCTCCAACTGGCGCTCGGCCTCCCCGTCGGCCCGCACTCCGAGGCGGCGCACCAGCCAGGGCAGCGTGAGTCCTTGGAGGAGCAGGGTGGCGAGGATCACGACGAAGGCGACGAAGACGATCTCATGGCGTCCGGGGAAGGGCGCCCCGCTCTCCGTGGTCAGCGGAATGGCGAGTGCCAGGGCCACCGAGGCCACTCCGCGCATCCCCGACCACCACATGACCACGGTCTCGCGCCAACTGACCGGAATGTCCTCGTCGAGGTCACGTCGGGAGTGCAACTTCTTCGCGAGCCACGTGGCGGGGAGCAGCCAGAGCAGCCGTACGGCGACGACGACACCGGTGATCGCCGCGCCCCAGAGCAACAGTTGGGGCACCCGCCCGTCCTCGGTGCCGAAGACGTTGTGGAGTTCGAGCCCGATGAGCCCGAAGGCGACCCCGGTGACGAGCGTGTCGATGATCCGCCAGAAGGTGTTGCCTGCGAGCCGCCCCATCACATCGTCGGCGTCCGCGGCGTGTTCGGCCAGGTAGAGGGCCGTGGTCAGTACGGCGAGCACACCGGAGCCGTGCAGTTCTTCGGCCAGCACGTACGCCACGAACGGCACCATCAGGGAGAGCCCGACCTGAAGGGTGGCATCGCCGAGGAGGCCCATGAGCTTGTTGGTGACCCAGCCCAGTGCCAGGCCCACCACGACGGCGACCACGGCCGAGAGGACGAGTTGACCGACGGCTGCCGGCCAGGAGAACGTGCCGCTCACCACGGCGGCGATGGCGACGTGGTAGAGGACGATGGCCGTCACATCGTTGAAGAGGCCCTCTCCTTCGAGGATGGAGACGAGTCGGCGCGGCAGACCGAGCCGACCTGCGACGGCGGTGGCCGCCACGGGGTCGGGCGGGGCTAGCAGGGCGCCGAGGGCGACGGCCGCGGCGATGGGCAGTCCGGGCAGGAGCGATTGGGCGACCGCCGCGACCGCCACCGTGGTGACGAAGACCAGGGCGACCGCGAGCAGCAGGATGGGCCGCACATTGGCGGCGAACTGCCGCCAGGAGGTCCGTTGGGCCGCCGCGTAGAGCAGGGGCGGCAGGATGAGCGGCAGGATGAACTCGGGCGGGATCTCCACCGGCGGAGCGAAGGGCAGAAAGGCCACTCCCGCACCGGCCAGGGTCATCAGCACGGGTGCCGGCAGATCGAGTCGTTCGCCGAGGGGCACGGTCACCACGGCTCCGAGCAGCAGGGCGAGCAGCAGCGCCACCTGGTCCACGAGTGTGCCCTTCGGGGTGGGGGACCTCCATGATCAGGGGCTCAGCCTGCCATGCGAGATGCCCTTTTTGCCCGAATAGACCGATCGCTGCCGTGGAGTGCGCCCAGGTCTGACCGCACGCCCGAGCGATTCAGCCGTGCAACTCGCGCCGCATCGAACGGTGCGCGATGCCTGCTTCCGTCATTTCCTCGCCGTACGCCGCATAGCCCAGCCGCTCGTAGAAACCGAGGGCATGGCTCTGTGCATGGAGGTCCACCACCTTGAGCCCACGGTCGCGGGCGGCCTCTTCCACGGCACGCACCAGCGCCACGCCCACGCCCAGCCCTCGGGCCGTCCGGAGCACGGCGAGCCTGCCCAGCGAACCGACCGCGAGATCGCCGCCGGTGCGCGCTGCGGCGGCCGGCCCGTGGAGCAGTCGCCCGGTGCCCACGGCCGTACCCTCCTCATCGACCGCCAGGACGTGCACGGTGTCGGCCCCGGGTTCGTCGAAGGCGTCGTACTCGATGTCGATGGACACGCCCTGCTCGGTGACGAAGACCTCACGGCGCACGGCGAAGCACGCCTGCCGATCCGCGGGCCCCTCGGCCACGCGCACCAGGGCCACCGTCAGGCGCTCTCGGCTGCGATCGTGTCCAGCGCCCGGCGGAGGTCGTCGGGATAACCGGACTCGAACTCCACCCACTGACCGTCCGACGGGTGCTCGAACCCCAGGCGCACGGCGTGCAGCCACTGCCGGGTCAACCCCAGCCGCTTGGCCATGGTGGGGTCCGCTCCGTAGGTCAGATCGCCCACGCAGGGATGCCGGTGCGCGGCCATGTGCACCCGGATCTGGTGGGTGCGGCCGGTCTCCAGTTTGATGTCGAGCAGGGAGGCGGCGCGGAACGCCTCCAGGAGGTCGTAGTGCGTCACCGACGGCTTGCCCTCGGCGGTGACCGCCCACTTGTAGTCGTGGTTGGGGTGGCGACCGATGGGGGCGTCGATCGTGCCGCTCATGGGGTCGGGGTGCCCCTGCACCAGCGCGTGGTACCGCTTGTCGACCGTACGCTCCCGGAACTGCTGCTTCAGCAGGGTGTACGCCCGCTCGGACTTGGCGACCACCATCAGCCCGGAGGTCCCTACGTCGAGCCGGTGCACGATGCCCTGGCGCTCGGCCGCCCCGGAGGTGGAGATGCGGTAGCCCGCCGCGGCAAGACCACCGATCACCGTGGTGCCGGTCCAACCGGGGCTGGGGTGCGCGGCCACACCGACGGGCTTCACGATCACCACGATGTCGTCGTCGTCATGGATGATCTCCATGCCTTCGACGGGCTCGGCCACGATCTGGACCGGGGCGGGCGCCTGGGGCATCTCCACCTCAAGCCAGGCACCGCCGTGGACCCGCTCGGACTTTCCCACCGCGGAGCCGTCGACCAGCACTTTCCCCGCAGCGGCAAGCTCGGCCGCCTTGGTACGAGAGAACCCGAACATCCGGGAGATGGCGGCGTCGACGCGCTCGCCTTCAAGGCCATCGGGTACGGGCAGGGTGCGGATCTCGGGAAGCGTGCTCACCTGTCGAGTATGCCTTGTCCGCCACCGTGCACGGCCCGCCGGAGCGGACGCCTGTGGACAACCCGCCCGGCACCCGGTGCGCGCGGTGGTCGATCAGTCCTTGTGGACGGTCCCGTCGGGGTCCAGTCCGCGGAAGGAGAGGATCACGATCAGGATGCCGCCGCAGACGATCGCGGAGTCGGCCAGGTTGAAGACGGCGAAGTGCTTGGGTGCGATGAAGTCCACCACCGCACCCTCGAAGACTCCCGGCGCCCGGAAGATGCGGTCGGTGAGATTGCCGAGCGCCCCGCCCAGCAGCAGGCCGAGCGCAATGGCCCAGGGCAGGCTGTAGAGCTTGCGGGCCAGCCGGGCGATCACCACGATCACCGCTGCGGCGATGACGGTGAAGATCACGGTGAAGGCCTCGCCGATACCGAAGGCGGCACCGGCGTTCCGTACCGCTTCGAACTGCAACCAGTCACCGATGATCTCGATCGGCGCATGGTGCTCCAGCTTCGCCACCACGATCATCTTGGTGACGAGGTCGAGCGCGTACGCCACGACCGCCACACCGAAGAGCACGGCGATCCGCCGTCTGCCCTTCGGCTGCTCGGCCGACGCCGCAGCGTCGCCGTCCACATCCGGCGTACCGATGGTCCGCTCCGCCTCTGCCACGTGAGTCCCTCAACCTAGGTGCCTGACTGACCACGAGGGTACGGCACGGACGTACGAACTCAGCCCCTGCGCTCCTGCTTCTGCTTGCACTCCACACACAGTGTGGCGCGGGGGAATGCCTGCATACGGGCCTTGCCGATGGGCTTCCCGCAGTTTTCGCAGACACCGTAGGTGCCCGCGTCCAATCGCAGCAGCGCGCGCTCCGTCTGCTCCAGCATCTCGCGGGCGCCGGCCGCCAGTGACAGTTCGTGTTCGCGGGTGATGTTCTTCGAGCCCATGTCGGCGTCGTCGTCACCCGCTCCGCCACCGGAATCGCGCATCAAGCCCATCAGTGCGGCCTCGGAGGCCGCGAGCTGGGCATTGAGCCTGGTCACCTCGCCCTCCAGCTCCGTGCGGGCCTCTGCGACCTCCTGCGGGGTCCACGGGTCCTCGCCCGGGCGCACCGCCAGCTCCTGCGGAGTGGCAGCAGCCGCCGCACGGGCCGTGGGCACCGCCGCCGGGCCGTCGCCGGCAGCCACGGTCTTCTCTGTTCCCACCGTTCTGGCTCCTGTCTGCTTCGCGGCCTCAGCCGCCCCGGCCGCGGATGCGGCCTCGTGCGCGGCCTGACCAGCCGCCTTCTTCCGCGGGGGGATTCGCACGTCGGTTCGATCGGACGCTTTCCCCGTCGCAGCCTTCTTAGCCGCGGCCTTCGTAGCCGCCTTCTGGGCGGTCTTCGCGGCCGTGGTCTTCTTGGCGCCGGCGTGCTGGGTGCCGGCCTTCTCGCTGGCGGTCTTCTTGCTGGGGGTCTTCTTCGCTGAGGTCTTCTTCGCTGCGGCCTTCTTGGGGGCCGCCTCTGCTGGCTCCTCCGTCCGTTTCGCAGCCGCCTTCTTGGCCGGAGACTTCTTCGCCGCCGCTCTCTTCGTTGCGGCCTTCTTCGCGGGAGTCGCCTTGCGGGCCCCGCCCGCGGCCTTCTTCGCCGCCCCGTGCGGTGTGTCGGCAGAGCCTTCCGAGCCCTCGGCGTTCGCCGCAGCCGCGGTGGATCGCCCGGACGCCGATTCACCCTCGGCAGTCTTCTTCGCCACCATGGCCGCGGCCCCTTCACATATTGTGATCTTGCACGCGAATCGTGCTGGGACGATAAATCGACTCCAGCTCCGCAGCAAACGGGGCACACCGCCTATTCCGCTCGTAAGTCGTCCCGTCAAACGGACCTGCATCCGTTGTGCCCAGCTCCCCGCTCGACGAACCGGCCCGGACGGGCGCGCGGATCCCTCGAACATCCAGGGACGCCCACGGACGCCCATCTGGCCGTTCGGGTCACCCGGGAGCCCTTCGCCGAGCTCGGAGGAAGCCGGTCGTGGATCCACCGCGGCGCCCCTTACACTGGCCGGAGCGAAAGGCTTGGATGGGGACGAGTAGCGTCGTACGCAGCCATGAGCGACCCGGGGACGGTGCGAGCCCGGGGGCGAGCGCGATGCGAAGGATCACCCCGGAGCCGCCGGAAGAAAGCCGTCAGGCGATTAGACCCGGCTACGCGACCCCAATGAGGGGGCGGTGCGCACTGCGCCGCCAAGGAGGGTGGTACCGCGGGAGCAATCAGCTCTCGTCCCTCCGACGGAAGAGAAACTGTCCGCCGGAGGAGTTCGTCGATGACACCCCCGCAGTACCGCCAGGTGCCCGCCCAGGTCGACCTGCCCGCGCTGGAGCACGCCGTGCTCGACTTCTGGCGCGACAACAAGGTCTTCGCCAAGAGCCTCGCCCAGTCCGAAGGCCGCCCCGAGTGGGTGTTCTACGAGGGCCCGCCGACCGCCAACGGGATGCCGGGCGCCCATCACATCGAGGCCCGCGTCTTCAAGGACGTCTTCCCCCGGTTCCGTACGATGCGCGGCTACCACGTCGCCCGCAAGGCCGGCTGGGACTGCCACGGACTGCCGGTCGAACTCGCCGTCGAGAAGGAACTGGGCTTCTCCGGCAAGAAGGACATCGAGGCGTACGGCATCGCGGAGTTCAACGCGAAGTGCCGTGAGTCGGTCGGCCGCCACACGGACGCCTTCGCCGAGCTCACCGAGCGCATGGGCTACTGGGTCGACCTCGACGACGCCTACTGGACCATGAAGCCCGAGTACATCGAGTCGGTCTGGTGGTCGCTGAAGGAGATCTTCAACAAGGGCCTGCTCGTCCAGGACCACCGGGTGGCCCCCTGGTGCCCCCGCTGCGGCACCGGTCTGTCCGACCACGAACTGGCACAGGGGTACGAGACGGTCGTCGACCCCTCCGTGTTCGTCCGCTTCCCGTTGACCTCGGGCCCGCTCGCCGGCGACGCCTCGCTCCTGGTGTGGACGACGACCCCGTGGACCCTGGTCTCCAACACGGCCGTCGCCGCCCACCCCGACGTCACCTATGTGGTCGCCACGAACGGCGAGGAGCGACTCGTCGTCGCCGAACCGCTGGTCGAGAAGGCGCTCGGCGAGGGTTGGGAGCAGACGGGGCAGACCTTCACCGGCGCGGAGATGGAGCGCTGGACCTACGAGCGACCGTTCGAGCTGGTGGAGTTCCCCGCTCCGGCGCACTACGTCGTCAACGCCGGGTACGTCACCACCGAGGACGGCACGGGTCTGGTCCACCAGTCCCCCGCGTTCGGTGAGGACGACCTCAAGGTCTGTCGCGCCTACGGCCTGCCCGTGGTGAACCCGGTCCGCCCGGACGGCACCTTCGACGAGGACGTCCCGCTCGTGGGTGGTGTCTTCTTCAAGAAGGCGGACGAGCAGCTCACCGCGGACCTCCAGGCACGCGGCCGACTCTTCCGGCACGTGCCGTACGAGCACAGCTACCCGCACTGCTGGCGCTGCCACACCGCGCTGCTCTACTACGCCCAGCCCTCCTGGTACATCCGCACCACCGCGGTCAAGGACCGGTTGATCGCGGAGAACGAGGCGACCAACTGGTTCCCCGACTCGGTCAAGCACGGCCGGTACGGCGACTGGTTGAACAACAACATCGACTGGGCCCTGTCCCGCAACCGCTACTGGGGTACGCCGCTGCCGATCTGGCGCTGCGAGGAGGACCACCTCACCTGCGTCGGATCCCGCGCCGAACTGTCCGAGCTGACGGGGACCGATCAGTCGGCGCTCGACCCGCACCGGCCCTACATCGACGACGTCACCTTCGACTGCCCCCAGTGCTCCGGCACGGCGACGCGCGTGCCCGAGGTCATCGACGCCTGGTACGACTCGGGTTCGATGCCCTTCGCTCAGTGGGGGTACCCGTACCAGAACAAGGACGTCTTCGAGAAGCGCTACCCGGCGCAGTTCATCTCCGAGGCGATCGACCAGACGCGCGGTTGGTTCTACACGTTGATGGCGGTCGGGACCCTCGTCTTCGACAAGTCCTCCTATGAGAACGTGGTCTGTCTCGGCCATATCCTCGCCGAAGACGGCCGAAAGATGTCGAAGCACCTGGGGAACATCCTTCAGCCGATCCCCTTGATGGACCAGCACGGCGCCGACGCCGTCCGCTGGTTCATGGCGGCCGGCGGTTCTCCCTGGGCCGCACGCCGGGTGGGTCACAGCACCATCCAGGAGGTGGTGCGCAAGACCCTGCTCACCTACTGGAACACGGTGGCGTTCCAGGCCCTGTACGCACGGACCTCCGGCTGGTCCCCCTCCGCGGCCGACCCCGCCCCGGCGGACCGCACGGTCCTGGACCGCTGGTTGCTCAGCGAGCTCCACGCCCTGGTGGACCAGGTCACCGAGGCGATGGAGGGGTACAACACCCAGCGCGCAGGAAAGCTGTTGTCGGCCTTCGTCGACGACCTCTCCAACTGGTACGTGCGCCGGTCGCGCCGCCGCTTCTGGCAGGGCGACCCGGCCGCGCTCCGGACGCTGCACGACGTGATCGAGACGGTCACCCGTCTGATGTCCCCGCTCACCCCGTTCATCACGGAACGGGTCTGGCAGGACCTGATCCGTCCGGTGTCGCCGGACGCACCGGAGTCGGTGCACCTCAGCTCCTGGCCCGATGCCGATCTCGACGCGATCGACCCCGAACTGTCCCGGCAGATGGTGCTGGTGCGACGGCTGGTGGAGTTGGGCCGGGCGACCCGGGCTGAGTCCGGCGTCAAGACACGTCAGCCCCTGTCGCGCGCCCTGGTGGCCGCGAACGGTTTCGACGCGCTCTCCGACGACTTGCGGGCCCAGATCACCGAAGAGCTGAACGTCTCCTCGCTCGCCTCCCTCTCCGAGGTCGGCGGTTCGCTCGTCGACACGACGGCCAAGGCGAACTTCCGTGCACTCGGCAAGCGGTTCGGCAAGGGAGTCCAGGACGTGGCGAAGGCCGTGGCCGCCGCGGACGCCGCCGAACTCTCCCTCGCCCTGCGGAACGGTACGGCGACGCTGGAGGTCGAGGGCGAGACGATCTCGCTGACACCGGATGAGGTCATCATCACCGAAACCCCGCGCGAGGGCTGGTCGGTGGCCTCGGACTCGGGTGCCACGGTGGCGCTCGATCTGGAGATCACCCCCGCACTGCGCCTCGCGGGGCTGGCTCGCGATGCCATCCGACTCATCCAGGAAGCCCGCAAGAACAGCGGTCTGGACGTGGCGGACCGGATCGCGGTGGTGTGGAGTTCATCGGATGCGTCCACGACCGAGGCGCTCACCGCCCATGCGTCCCTCATCGCGGACGAGGTTCTGGCGACGGCGTTCACCGCATCGGACCCGGATGACTCGTACGGCCCCGCCTTCACCGACGATTCACTGGCGCTGACCTTCCACCTGCGCAAGCAGTAGCGTCCGCACCCGGCCGGGGCGGTCTTCCACACAGGGAAGACCGCCCCGGCTTCGTCTTGTCCGGGTGCGCCCACACTGGGTGGAACACCGGGGGTCTTGTCCAGGTCAGCAGCCCCGAGAAACAGGGCGTCCGCGCAAGGAAAAGGGCCGTGCCCAGGACTGTTGTCCTGGGCACGGCCCTTCGACTGCCGAGAAGGTTACGCGCTCAGCGCGTCTCGCCTGTCAGTTGTCGTCCTCGTCGATCAGGAAGCCACGCATCGGCGCGGGCGCCTGCTGCATCGGCTGCGGTGCCTGCGGTCGAACGGGTGCCATCGGCTGGGTCATCGCCGGGGACATCTGCTGCTGACCACCGTAGGAGGGAGCCCCTCCCATCGAGGGACCGCCACCCATGGACTGGCCCATGGAGGAACTGCCGGCCATGGAGTGCCCCATGGCACCGGCACCCGCGGAGGCCATCGACGGCGCGGGCGGCAGCGAAGCAGCCGACGGCGTGCGCGGCGGAGCCAGCGAGTCGTCCGCCTGGGTCTCCAACTGACGCAGCTGGCTCTCCAGGTAGGACTTCAGACGGGTGCGGTACTCGCGCTCGAAGCCGCGGAGGTCTTCGACCTTGCGCTCCAGCGTGGCCCGCGCTGACTCCAGGGAGCCCATCGCGACGCGGTGCTTCTCCTGCGCGTCCCGCTCCAGCGCATCGGCCTTGGCACGGGCGTCCCGCTCCAGGCCCTCGGCGCGCGAACGAGCCTCACCCACGATCTTGTTGGCCTCGGAACGGGCCTCCGCGATCGCCTGGTCAGCGGTCTGCTGCGCCAGCGAGAGCACCCGAGCGGCGCTGTCGCCGCCGGGGGCCTGAACGGGCTGCTGCATCTGCTGCGGATGACCACCCATGGGGCCGCCCTGCATCGGGTTGCCCATCTGCGGGGGCCCACCCATGGGACCGCCCTGCATCGGGTTGCCCTGCATGGGACCACCCATGGGGCCACCCTGCATCGGGTTGCCCTGCATGGGGTTGCCCTGCATCTGACCGGGACCGCCCATCGGGCCGCCCTGCATCTGACCGGGACCGCCCATCGGGCCGCCGTGGTTCTGACCGGCATGGCTCGGACCGGCCGGCAGCTGCGGAGCTCCACCGGGCAGCTGGGGCGGACCCATCTGCGGGGGCTGCTGCTGGACCGGAGGTCCGGATATGGCGGCGGGCACCGGGGCCCCCGGTCCGCCGCGGCCGTCCTGCGGCTCCGGCGGTTTGCGCATGCCCTGTTGCTGCTGGTTCTGCGCCGCCGCACGGGTCGCCGCAGCCAACTTGGCTCGCAGGTCCTCGTTCTCGCGGAGCAAGCGGGTCAGCTCGGACTCGACCTCGTCGAGGAAGGCATCGACCTCGTCCTCGTCATAGCCTTCTCGGAGGCGGACGGTCGTGAACTGCTTGTTCCGCACGTCCTCGGGGGTCAGCGGCATCTCTTCTTCACCTCTACGTAGTCGTCGGCAGTCGGCAAGACCGTATCGTCCACAGTTACTTGATCACCTCGCCAAGCCACTCACGAGGGAGATCAGGATCCAGACGATGATCATCAGAACGAAGAAGGACAGGTCGAGTGCCACGCCCCCGAGACGCAACGGCGGAATGAACCGCCGAAGGAGCTTGAGCGGTGGATCGGTGACAGTGTAGGTCGCCTCAAGGACGACCACCATCACCTTGCCGGGTTGCCATGAACGGGCGAACTGAAAGACGTAGTCCATGACAAGCCGGAAGATCAGCACGACGAGGAAGCACATCAGCGCGATGTAGACCACTTGTAGTGCGACGCCCATCCCGCGCTTCCCTCTCCCCTGTGCTCTCACTCCGGCCGCTTCGCGACCGGTCCCGGTGTTGCGCTTCTCAGCTCTGGTTGAAGAATCCGCCCTCTGCGATACGGGCCTTGTCCTCCGCCGTGACATCGACGTTAGCAGGCGACAACAGGAACACCTTCTGTGTCACCCGCTCAATGCTGCCATGCAAACCGAAGACAAGTCCCGCGGCAAAGTCGACAAGTCGCTTTGCATCGGTGTCGTCCATCTCGGTCAGATTCATGATCACCGGAGTGCCCTCGCGGAAGTGTTCCCCGATGGTACGGGCCTCGTTGTAGGTCCGCGGGTGCAACGTGGTGATGCGGTACGGCTCCCGCTCGGACACAACCTTGGGCATGATCACCGGTGCGTTCTTCTCCAGGCTCGGACGTTCAGGTGTGATGGACGCCACGGGGGCAATTCGCGCCGGACGTCCGGGTTCTGCGGATAGCGGAGCGGGACGTGACAGTGGCTCACGGGGCGCCGGAGGCTGCACGGCTCGGACCGGTTCTTCGCGCTCGACGGGGTGCGCGGGCTGGTGCCGCCGGTGCTCCCGCTCGGGCTCCGGCTCGGGTTCGAAGTCGTCGTCGGGATCAAAACCCCTGCCGTCGTATCCATCGTCCTCCACGAGGCCGAGGTAGACCGCCATCTTGCGCATCGCGCCGGCCATGCTCTGAGTCCTCCGCTCTGTGGTGGATCGCCCTAGTCACGAATGTCGCAGTGTCACCAAGTGCCCGCGATCCACTGGGTCTGCCCGCCTTGCTGCGGGAATGACCATATTGTCTGCTGTGGTCCGACTTGCTTGGCGACGTTACCCGAGCCGAGGACGGACTCCGAGTACCGCGGTGCCGACGCGTACATGTGTCGCTCCGGCCGCCACGGCCTCTTCGAGGTCCGAGCTCATCCCTGCTGACACCATGTTCGCAGCCGGATGGGCGACGCGCAGGCTGGATGAGAATTCCACCAGCCTCTCGAACGCGTGGCGTTGCCGCCCTGCGTACGGCCCGGTGAGCGGCGCCACGGTCATCAGACCGTCGAGTCGCAACCCTGGCGCACCGTCAATCGCGGCGGCCAGTTCTCCGATTCCGTCCGGGGCGACACCTCCTCGATCACCCCGCCCGCCCTCCTCGGCGTCCAGGGCCACCTGGACGAGACAGCCGATCTCCCGTCCGTCGCAGACCGCCGCGGACGAAAGAGCAGTGACCAGTTTGACGCGGTCCACCGATTGCACCACATCCGCGTAACGGACGACCGAACGAACCTTATTGGTCTGCAATTGGCCGACAAAGTGCCATGTGAGGTTCAAATCGGCACAAGCGATGGCCTTGGGTGCGGCGTCCTGATCACGATTCTCGGCCACGTGACGCACGCCGAGTTCATGAAGGAGGCGTACATCACTGGCCGGGTAGGTCTTGGTGACCACGATGAGGGTCACCTCTTCCCGTGCGCGTCCCGCGGCGGCGCAAGCGGAGGCGATACGTTCCTCCACACGCGCCAGATTGCCGGCGAGTTCGTTTCGACGGTCCGTCATGCTGCGGTCTCTCCTGCGGGGGAGCCAGGTTCCGTCCCCACGGAGAGCGGTGCCAGCCAGATGTATCCGGCCAGCCGTCCGGTGGTGCGGTCACGGCGGTACGAGTAGTGGTCGGGCGATTCCAACGTGCAGACCTCGGACGACCGGAGGTCCCGTACGCCGAGCGCACGGAGTTGGGCGTGCACCCCGGCGCTCACATCGACGGCCGGGGTCCCCCGACGGGTCTCGGCCCAGGCGGCGGGCTCGACCGCCGCGACCTCGGCCCGCATCTCCGCGGGGACCTCGTAGCAGCGTCCGCAGACCGCGGGGCCGGTGCGGGCGACGATCCGCTCGGGCTCGGCGCCCAGGGTCATCATCGCCTTGACGGTCTCGGGCACGATGCCTGCGACCATTCCGGGACGGCCGGCGTGTGCCGCGGCCACGACCCCGGCAACGGGATCCGCCAGCAGTACGGGGGTGCAGTCGGCCGTGAGCACCGCGAGGGCGAGTCCGCGACGGTCGGTGACCAGGGCGTCGACCTCGGGCACCGGAGCGTCACCCCACGGTCCGTCAACCCGTGCGACGTCCTTGCCGTGCACCTGGTTCATCCAGACGACCCGATCGGGGTCGAGGCCCAGATCCTTCGCCGCGACGGCCCGGTTCGCCAGGACGGCGGCGGGGTCGTCGCCGACCGCGCCGCCGAGGTTGAGCTGTTCGTACGGAGCGGCGCTCACCCCGCCCCACTTGTCAGTGAAGGCGAAGTGCGCGCCGCTCGCGTCTATCGCTTCGTACTTCACGGCCCCTTCAAAAAGTCCGGCACGTCCAGTTCCTCGGGGGCGGGCGAATCCCCGTAGGAGTGCGCCGACGTCATGGGCGGCAACCAGGTCCGGTCGTCGTCGGGCACGGGAGCCGGCTCGGGGGCGGGCTTCCTCGGCGGTACGTTGCCCAGTTCCGACACCCGGTGGGAGTCGTCCTGGCCGCCCGGCCTGGGCACCGAGTGGCTGTCGGCCGCCTTGGGACCCTGCGTGGATCCGCCGACGACCTTGACCCGGGCGTTCGGGCTGGGCGGCTGGCCACCGTCGAAGCCTGCGGCGATGACCGTGACGCGCACCTCGTCCCCGAGGGCGTCGTCGATGACCGCGCCGAAGATGATGTTGGCCTCGGGGTGGGCGGCCTCGCTCACGAGTTGCGCGGCCTCGTTGATCTCGAAGAGACCGAGGTCCGAACCGCCCGAGATGGAGAGCAGCACCCCGCGGGCGCCGTCGATGGACGCTTCGAGGAGCGGCGAGGAGATGGCCATTTCGGCCGCGGCAACCGCGCGGTCGTCGCCGCGTGCCGAGCCGATGCCCATGAGCGCCGATCCGGCCTCGGACATCACGGACTTGACGTCGGCGAAGTCGAGGTTGATCAGACCGGGGGTGGTGATGAGGTCGGTGATGCCCTGGACGCCCGAGAGCAGTACCTGGTCCGCCGACTTGAATGCGTCGAGAACGCTCACCTGACGGTCCGAGATGGACAGCAGCCGGTCGTTCGGGATGACGATGAGGGTGTCGACCTCTTCGCGGAGTTCGGCGATGCCGTCCTCCGCTTGGTTGGCCCTGCGCCGACCCTCGAAGGTGAAGGGCCGGGTGACCACACCGATGGTGAGGGCGCCCAGGGAGCGGGCGATGTTGGCCACGACGGGTGCGCCGCCGGTGCCGGTGCCGCCTCCTTCACCCGCGGTGACGAAGACCATGTCGGCCCCCTTGAGGACCTCCTCGATCTCTTCGCGGTGGTCCTCTGCCGCCTTGCGACCGACGGCCGGATTGGCGCCGGCGCCAAGTCCCCGGGTGAGTTCGCGACCGACGTCAAGCTTGACGTCGGCGTCACTCATCAACAGCGCCTGTGCGTCGGTGTTGATGGCGATGAACTCAACGCCCTTGAGGCCGACCTCGATCATTCGGTTGATGGCATTGACACCACCGCCGCCGACACCGATGACCTTGATGACTGCGAGGTAGTTCTGCGGTGCTGCCACGTCGAAGGCCTCTCGCCTCGATTACGTGTCGCCACCACGCTCTGAAGCGCGTTGCGACGACGGATGCCGATGGGACGGTCCGAAACGCCGACCCAAACCCTAACGTTGAAGTTTAGGGTTACCAGTGTGACTGTTCGTTGGACTCTTCCGAACAGGACACTAAGTCGACAAGCGGCGCACGTTCAATGAACACGCCGAACCTCCCGTTTTTCTTTTCACCCTATGTGATCAGCCGTCGCGGTGACCAGCCAGGGTGCTCAGGGGGTCATCTGTGCGTCAACTCCCCGACGATGCGGGAGCGATGGGCGAGCTCACGTCGAAGTGCCGTGCATCGGGGTCGGCTTTCAGCAGCGCCGTCAAGGCACGGGCTTTCGAGTCGCCTTCTTCCGGACTCCCCCACACCACGGTGCGACCGTCCGTCAACTCAAGGGACATGTCGTCATATGAACGGACTACAAGACTGCGAACGCTCTCCGCGACCTTTACCGGGAGTTGACCCGTGACAGCCACGGCCTCTCCGATCAACCGATCGCTGGGAAACCGGCGAAGGCTCGGAGCCTGCACCGGGGACAACTTCAGAAGGGGGACGGAGGCCGGCGCCTTGTCGACGGTGGCGAACCGTACGCCTTGCGAGTCCACTTCGACGAACCGCGCACCCTTGGTGAGAAGCAGCACGGGTGTGCGCTCGGTAACCGTGAGGGTAACGCCGTGCGGCCAGGACCGGGAGACTTCCACCTCGTCGATCCGGGGAAGGCGCTCACGCAATCTTGACTCAATTCCGTCGGTGTCGACGGAAACGAGCGGTGCCCCCATGGGAACCCCAGCAGCCTGAATCACCTGTTCCGCCGTCAGCACCTTGGTCCCCGAGGACTCCACGCGTTCGACGCGCAGCCAGTCGGATCCGTACAGCACCCAGATCCCGCCGGCGAGGAGAGCGACCGCCAGCAGGGCGAGCACCAGGGTGCGGGGGGCCAGGAACCGGCGAAGGCCGGCGGGTGCGGCGCCCTGGGCTTCGGGCGAAGGCCGCCCGTTCGGGCGCTGCGACGGCGGGGACGGTTCGCGCGAACCGCGTTCCGTGGTGGTGGGTCCGACCACGCTCCGGGTCTCCTTCCGGCCGGGGCCCGGGGAGTTGCCCCCGGGCCACGCGGTCCACGCCTATCGACGTGCCGCGATCGCCTCGTACACCATGCCGACCAGCAGCTCGTCGGCGTCCCTACGGCCGAACTCGGCAGCCGCACGCGACATCTCGTACAGCCGATGAGGATCGGCCAGTACCGGGAGGACGTTGCCCTGGACCCACTGGGGGGTCAGTTCGGCGTCGTCGACGAGCAGTCCGCCGCCCGCCTTGACCACCGGCTGGGCGTTGAGCCGCTGTTCGCCGTTGCCGATGGGCAGGGGGACGTAGGCGGCGGGGAGCCCGACGGCGGAAAGCTCGGCGACGGTCATCGCACCCGCACGGCAGAGCATCATGTCGGCCGCCGCGTACGCGAGGTCCATCCGGTCCACGTACGGTACCGGGATGTAGGGCGGCATTCCGGGCATGTTGTCCACGTGCGGCAGTTCGTTCTTCGGGCCGACCGCATGGAGGATCTGGATTCCCGAGCGCTGGAGGATCGGTGCGGCCTGCTGGACGACCTCGTTGAGCCGTCGGGCGCCCTGGGAGCCGCCCGACACCAACAGCGTGGGCAGATTGGGGTCGAGGCCGAAGGCGGCGCGCGCCTCGGGGCGGACCCGTGCGCGGTCGAGCGTGGCGATCGAGTACCGCAGGGGAATGCCGATGTAGCGGGCGTTGCGCAGTTTGCTGTCGGGCGTGGCGACGGCGACACCGGCCGCGTACCGGGAGCCGATCTTGTTAGCGAGCCCCGGACGGGCGTTGGCCTCGTGGACGACGATCGGCACCCCACGGCGCTTGGCCGCGAGATAGCCGGGCAGCGCCACATATCCGCCGAAACCGACGACACAGTCCGCCTTGGTGCGCTCCAGGATCTGCTCGGCGGCCTTGATGGTGCCGCGGAGTCGACCGGGGACCGTGATCAGTTCCGGGGTGGGCTTCCGCGGGAGCGGTACGGCGGGGATGAGCGCCAGTTCGTAGCCGCGCTCGGGGACGAGCCTGGTCTCCAGGCCGCGCTCAGTGCCGAGGGCCGTGATGCCCACGGATGGATCCTGCCTGCGCAGGGCGTCCGCGAGCGCGAGCGCGGGCTCGATGTGGCCGGCGGTTCCGCCGCCGGCGAGTACGACATGCACCGAATTTCACCGCTCTCCGGACGGACGCTTGGTGATGCGCCGTCTCATCGTCTTCCATCTCACCCCTGGCCTCCGCACGGCCAGGGCCGCTTTCGCGGCCGGGTCTTCTCGCGCGAAGGCGATCAGCAGCCCGATAGCGAACATGGACGGCAGCAGGGCCGACCCTCCGTAGGAGAACAGCGGCAGCGGGACACCCGCGATCGGCAGCAGTCCGAGCACTGCACCGATGTTGACCACGGCCTGCGCCATGATCCAGGTGGTCACGCCTCCCGCCGCGTACCTCACGAAGGGGTCCTCCGTGCGTCCGGCCACGCGGATACCCGCATAGCCTAGAGCCGCGAACAGGGCGAGCACGGACAGCGTCCCCGCCAGGCCCAGTTCCTCGCCCACGATGGCGAAGATGAAATCGGTGTGGGCCTCGGGGAGTTGCCCCCATTTTTCCAGGCTTGCACCCAGGCCGGAACCGAACCAGCCACCGGACGCCAGGGCGTAGATTCCATGGACCGCCTGCCAGCATTCGCCCTGGGGACCGAGGTCGATGGCGCCGATGCACTCCAGGCGCGCCATGCGGTTCTCGCTCGTCCTGATGAATGCGAACCCGACCAGCGCGGCGAAGCCGAGGACCCCGGCGAACAGCCGGGTGGGGGCGCCGGCGAGCCAGAGCAGGCCGAAGAGGATCGCGGTGAGGATGATGGAGGTTCCCATGTCCCCGCCGAGCATGATCAGCCCGAGCAGCATAAAGGCGACCGGCACCAGGGGCACCAGCATGTGCTTCCACTGGGTCAGCAGCCGCTTGTCGTGCTTGCGGGCCAGGAGGTCGGCTCCCCAGAGGATGAGGGCGAGCTTGCCGAACTCGCTCGGCTGGAGTTGGAAGGGGCCGCCGATGGAGAGCCAGTTCTGGTTGCCCTTGACCGACTGCCCTATCCCCGGGATCTGGACCAGGACCATCAGGAAGACCGCGCCGACGAGCAGGGGGTAGGCGAGGGCCCGGTGCAGTCGGGAGGGCATCCGGGAGGCGAAGAGCAGGAGCCCGGTACCGATGGCCGCGGCGAGGAACTGCTTGCGGAAGAAGTAGGAGGCCGGGAGGTCGTACTCCAGCGCCGTGATCATCGAGGCGGAGTAGACCATCACCAGACCGAGCACGGTGATCAGCAGGCTGCTGCCGAGGATCAGGTAGTAGGCGGTGAGCGGACGGTCCCAGGCCCTGCGGGCGCGCTCGTAGAGCCGTCGCAGGCCCCTGCCCCGCGGCGGGCGGGAGGAGCCGGGGGTGCCGGCCCGGGCGCGGGGGGCGGGGCCGCGCGTACGGGCGGTCCCGCTGCGCAGGGCCAGTCCGGGATGGGCCCCGCGCTCCTGCGGCAGCCCGACGAGCGCAGGCGTCGGCAGCAGCACGCGGACGGTGTCGGCGAGCCGGTCGCGTACGGTCTCGGCGAGCCGGTCGCGGAGGGCGGGTGCTCCCCCAGGGCTGGGGCGGTCGGGACCGTTTGGGCCGTGCACTGCGTCGGCGCGGTCGGTCGCCCGGCCGGATGGCCGCCGCGCAACGCGTGCCGCGGCGGGTTCGATGTCGTCAGCCGGCATGGACGCCGTCCCCCTCCAGTCGTGCCCGGCGCGCCGCGGACACCGGGGCGGTCCCCGATGTCCGCGGCGCGGAGGTCGGGCCGGTCAGGCGCGCTGTGCGGCGAGAGCGCGAACCGCGTCGGCGAACGCCTCGCCCCGCTTGTTGTAGTTGACGAACATGTCCATGGAAGCGCAGGCCGGGGCCAACAGGACGGTGTCCCCTGGCCGGGCGAGCCGTGCGGCTTCCTGGACCGCCGCCGCCATCGCCCCAGTGTCGGTCCGGTCGAGGGTGACGACCGGGACGTCGGGGGCGTGTCGTCGCAGGGCTTCGAGGATGAGCGCACGATCGGCCCCCATCAGTACGGCTCCGCGCAACCGGGGGGCCGAAGCGGCGACCAGTTCGTCGAAGGTCGCCCCCTTCGCCAGCCCGCCCGCGATCCAGACGATGGGGTCGTAGGCGGCCAAGGACGCCTCGGCTGCATGGGTGTTGGTCGCCTTGGAGTCGTCGACGTAGGCGACCCCCTCGACGTCCGCGACCTTCTCGATGCGGTGCGGGTCGGGGCGGAAGGCCCGCAGCCCGTCCCGTACGGCTGCCGCGGGGACACCGAAGGCCCGGGCCAGTGCCGCCGCCGCGAGGGCGTTGGCGATGTTGTGCGGTGCCGGGGGATTGACGTCGGCCACTTCGGCGAGTTCTTGCGCCTGCTGCTGTCGGTTCTCCACGAAGGCGCGGTCGACCAGGATGCCGTCGACGACGCCGAGTTGCGAAGGCCCGGGGGTGCCGAGCGTAAATCCGATCGCCCGACAGCCCTCTTCGACGTCCGCGCCCCGGACGAGATCCTCGGTCGCCGCGTCCGCCGCGTTGTAGACGCAGGCGACCGTGTTGCCTTCGTAGATGCGGCCCTTGTCGGCCGCGTAGGCGGCCATCGAGCCGTGCCAGTCGATGTGGTCGGGGGCCAGGTTGAGGACGGCGGCCGAGTGGGCCCGTACGGAGGGCGCCCAGTGCAGTTGGTAGCTGGAGAGTTCGACGGCGAGCACGTCGTAGTCACCGTACTCACCGCTCTCGCTGCCGCCTTCGGCTGCTTCGTCACCAAGGACGGCATCGAGCAGGGAGACGCCGATGTTGCCGACCGCTGCCGTGCGCAGACCGGCCGCTTCGAGGATGGCCGCGAGCATCCGTACGGTGGTGGTCTTGCCGTTGGTGCCGGTGACGGCGAGCCAGGGCGCGGCCTTGCGGCCGTTGAGACCGCGCAGCCGCCAGGCCAGTTCCACATCGCCCCAGATGTCCACCCCCGCCTCGGCGGCGGCCAGGAACAAGGGCTTTTCGGGCTGCCAACCGGGGGCGGTGACGATGAGTTCGGTGCCAACGGGCAGGGTGGCGCCGTCGCCGAGGCGTACGGTGATCGACCCCCCGGGCCCGTCGCCCGCGGCCTCACGGGCCGCGACCCACTGTTCGAGCTCGGACGCCTGGGCCCGGGAGCGCTCGTCGTCGCCGTCGTTGACGACGGTGACGACGGCACCCAGGCCGTACAGGACCTTGGCCGCCGGGATGCCGGACACCCCGAGGCCGGCGACGGTGACCCGCCGCCCCCGCCACTGCGCCCCCGTACTCACTTGTCGGCCGCCCAGCCAGCGTAGAAGAGACCCAGGCCCACGATCACGCACATGCCCTGGATGATCCAGAACCGGACCACGACAAGGACTTCGGACCACCCCTTGAGTTCGAAGTGGTGTTGGAGCGGGGCCATACGGAACACCCGCTTGCCCGTCATCCGGAAGGAGCCGACCTGGATCACCACGGACATGGTGATCAGGACGAAGAGTCCACCGAGGATGGCCAGCAGCAGTTCGGTGCGCGAGCAGATCGCCAGACCCGCGAGCGCGCCGCCCAGCGCCAGGGAGCCGGTGTCCCCCATGAAGATCTTGGCGGGTGAGGTGTTCCACCACAGGAAGCCGAAGCAGGCACCCATCAGGGCGGACGCGACGACGGCCAGGTCGAGTGGATCGCGCACCTCGAAGCACGCGGCCGGATTGGTCAGCGAGACCGCGTTCGCGCAGGACTCCTGGAACTGCCAGAGGCCGATGAACGTGTAGGCGCCGAAGACCATCACCGACGCGCCGGTGGCCAGACCGTCCAGACCGTCCGTCAGATTCACGCCGTTGGACATGGCGAGGATCATGAACAGCGCCCAGATGACGAACAGTACGGGCCCGATCGACCAGCCGAAGTCGTTGATGAACGACAACTTGGTGGAGGCCGGGGTCAGATCGCGCTTGTCGGCGAACTGGAGCGAGAGCACCGCGAACGCGATACCGACGATCAACTGACCGGCCATCTTCGCCTTCGCCCGCAGACCGAGCGAACGCTGCTTGACGATCTTGATGTAGTCGTCGAGGAACCCGACGACCCCCATTCCCGCCATCAGGAACAGGACCAGGATCCCGGAGATCGTCGGCCGCTCCCCTGTGATCACCTTGGCGAGGGCGTACGCGATCAGCGTGGCCAGGATGAAGGAGATGCCGCCCATGGTGGGCGTGCCCTTCTTGCTGCCGTGGCTGCGCGGGCCGTCGTCCCGGATGAACTGGCCGTAGCCCTTGCGGGCCAGCAGCTTGATCAGCAGCGGGGTGCCGATCAGGGTCAAGAAGAGCCCGATGGCCCCCGCGAAGAGGATCTGCCTCATCGACCGGCACCCTGCCCATCCGTGGGCACTGCCGCGCTGTCGAGCAATGCCTGGGCCACCCGCTCAAGGCCGACCGATCTGGACGCCTTCACCAGCACGACGTCTCCCGGGCGCAACTCACTGCGCAACAGGTCGACCGCCGCCTGCGCGTCGGACACGTGCACCGACTCCTCACCCCACGAACCCTCGTTATATGCGCCCAGTTGCAGCCAGGACGCTTCCCTGCCCCCGACCGCGACGAGCTTGCTGACGTTGAGTCGGACGGCGAGCCGTCCGACCGCGTCGTGCTCGGCGAGCGCTTCGTCACCGAGTTCGGCCATCAGGCCGAGCACCGCCCACGTTCTTCCCCCCCGGGCCTGTGCGCCTGTGCCCATGGCGGCAAGCGCGCGCAGCGCCGCCCTCATGGACTCGGGGTTCGCGTTGTAGGCGTCGTTGACGATCGTCACGCCGTCCGGACGCTCGGTGACCTCCATGCGCCAGCGGGAGAGGGTACCGGCCTGCGAGAGCGCGAGGGCGATCTCTTCGGCGGGTAGGCCCAGCTCATGGGCGACGGCGGCGGCAGCGAGCGCGTTCGACACGTGGTGCTCACCGTACAGCCGCATAGTCACATTGCCGCACCCGGTGGGGGTGTGAAGCGTGAAGGCGGGCTGACCTTGGTGGGTGAGCCGGACATTCTCGGCACGCACATCGGCATTTTCCGACTCGCCGAAGGTGATCACCCGGGCCGTGGTGCGGGACGCCATGGCGCGTACGAGGGGGTCGTCGGCGTTGAGGATGGCAACACCGCCCTGCGCGGCCGACGGCAGGGCCTCGACGATCTCGCCCTTCGCCAGGGCGATCTGCTCACGGCCGCCGAACTCGCCGATGTGGGCGGTGCCGACGTTCAGTACGAGGGAGATCCGCGGCGGCACGAGTTCGGTGAGGTAGCGGATGTCACCGACGTAACGGGCCCCCATCTCCAGGACGAGGTGTTCAGTCTTCTCATCGGCGCGCAGTGCGGTGAGCGGCAGGCCGATCTCGTTGTTGAGGTTTCCCGCCGGGTAGACGGTGGGCCCCTTGCGCTCCAGCAGTTGGGCGATCAGGTCCTTGGTGCTGGTCTTCCCGGCCGAGCCGGTGAGGGCGACGGTGGTGGCGCCGAGGCGCTCGACGACATGGCGGGCGAGCGCGCCGAGCGCCACGGTGACGTCGTCGACGACGATGGCGGGGACGCCGACGGGCCGGGTGGCGAGGACGGCGACCGCGCCGTCGGCGACGGCCTGCACGGCGAATTCATGGCCGTCGACGCGCTCGCCCGCGAAGGCGGTGAAGAGGGCGCCGGGCCGCACCTGGCGGGAGTCCATGACGACCGGGCCGGTGATCCGGACGTCCGCATCCGGTATGTCGTGGGGCTGCCCGCCGACGATGGCGGCGACCTCGGAGAGGGAGAGGGCGATCACTGGGTCATCCCTGGGATGTGTGGTGAAGGGTGGCACGGGAGTCGCGAATGGCAGCGCGGAGCACCTGGCGGTCGTCGAAGGGACGTACGACCCCGGCGATGTCCTGCCCCTGTTCATGGCCCTTGCCGGCGATCAGGACGGTGTCGCCGGGTTCGGTCCGGGCGACGGCGGTGGCGATGGCGGCGGCACGATCGGCTTCGACGAGGACGTCGCCCCTTTCGTGGACCGGCACTTCGGCGGCTCCGGCGAGCATGGCGGCCAGGATCGCCAGAGGGTCCTCCGAACGCGGGTTGTCGGACGTCAGCACGACGGTGTCGGCGAGCCGGGCGGCGGTGGCGCCCATGGGGCCCCGCTTGGTGGTGTCGCGGTCGCCGCCACACCCGAGGACGATGTGCAGCCGCCCCTTGGTGACCTTGCGCAGCGAGCGCAGCACCGAGTCGACGGCGTCGGTCTTGTGGGCATAGTCGACGACGGCGAGATAGGGCTGCCCCTCGTCGACGCGTTCCAGCCGACCGGGCACGCCGGGCACGGCCGCGATGCCGTCGGCGGCGGTCTGCGGATCGATGCCGGCTGCGGCCAGGGCGACGATGGCGGCCAGCGCGTTGGCCACGTTGAACCCTCCGGGAAGGGGGGACCTGGCCTCGATGCGCGCGCCCTCGGGGCCGACGGCGGTGAACACCGAGCCGACCGCACCGAGCTCGACGTCCTCCGCACGCCAGTCGGCGTCCGGGTGCCCCTCGGCGGAGAAGGTGACGACGGGCACGGACGCCTCGGTGACCAGCCTGCGCCCGTAGGCGTCGTCGAGGTTGACCACGCCGAGCTTGCTGCGTTCGGGGGTGAAGAGTTGTGCCTTGGCCTGGAAGTAGTCCTCCATGCCCGAGTGGAACTCCATGTGCTCGGGGCTGAGGTTGTTGAAGACGGCGACGTCGAAGACGCAGCCGTCGACCCGTCCCAGCACCAGGGCATGGCTGGAGACCTCCATGGCGACGGCTTCCACTCCGCGCTCGCGCATCACGGCGAACAGGGCCTGGAGGTCGGTGGCCTCGGGGGTGGTCCGCTCCGATTTGAGCGCGTCGTCACCGATCCGCATCTCGACCGTGCCGATCAGGCCGGTGGCGCGACCGGCGGCGCGCAGACCGCCTTCGATGAGATAGGCGGACGTCGTCTTGCCGGAGGTCCCGGTGATGCCGATCTGGAGGAGGTCCTCGCCGGGGTGTCCGTAGATCTCGGTGGCCAGCTCCCCCATCCGGGCCCGCGGGTCGTCGGTCACCAGCACCGGCAGACCGGTCGCGGCGGCGCGTTCGGCGCCGGAGGGGTCGGTGAGGATCGCGGCGGCGCCGAGGTCGGCCGCCTGGGCGACGAAGTCGGCGCCGTGGAGGCGGGCGCCGGGCAGTGCGGCGTAGACGTCGCCGGGGCGCACGGCACGTGAGTCATGGGTGATGCCCGTGACCTGGACGGGACCGAACTCGGCGGGGGTGGCACCGATGATCGTCTCCGTACCGGCGGCCTCGTCCGGACGGGGATCCGTCACCCCGAGCCGGGCGGCCAGCTCCCCGAGCGGTGTCGGGCGGGTCCGGTCCGGACGGGGTGCTCCCGGCTGCTTTGCCGGGGCGTCCTGCGGGGGGTTTTGGTACTGATCACGGTGTGGCACGGCGGTGAGCGTACCGGGCTCCCCCTCCCGGGGGCTAAATGAGGTGTGCTGCCCGGGGCCGCTGTTCCCGGGTTCGGGCTTCGTCGTTGTCACTGGTGGTTCCTCGGGTCATTCGCCGGGCTTGAAGGTCACGGGAAGCCGGGTGGGTTCGTCGCCGGTGGGCGGCACCTTGAGGGTCTTGAGCGCGAACTGCATCACCTTCTGGTAGATCGGACCGCAGATCTGCCCGCCGAAGTAGCTGCCCTCGGTGGGGTTCTGGATGGCGCAGTACACGGTGATGCGGGGCTTGTCGGCGGGTGCGAATCCGGCGAAGGACGCGGTGTAGCCGCGGTAGCGGCCGAGTTCCGGGTCGACGCGGTTGGCGGTGCCGGTCTTGCCCGCGACCCGGTACCCGGGGATGCGGGCCTTGGTGCCGGTGCCCTCTTCGTTGCCGACGACGGACTCCATCATCGTGGCCAGCGTCGTGGCGGTCTGTTCGCTGACGACGCGGGTCTTCTTGGGGGCCGGGGCCGCGCTGAACCGGCCGCCTGGACCTCTGGTGCCCCGGACCAGGGTGGGCTCGATGCGTACGCCGCCGTTGGCGATCGTCGAGTAGACGGAGGCGGCCTGCATGGCGTTGATGGAGAAGCCCTGGCCGAAGGGGATCGTGTACTGCTGCGACGTGGACCACTTCGAGGGGCGGGCGAGGATGCCGGGGGTCTCGCCCGGATATTCGAGCCCGCTGGGGCTGCCCATGCCGAACTTGCGCAGGTAGGAGTGGAGGACCCGGTTGGCCTCGGTCTGGTTCTTGCCGAGTTGGCCGGTGGCGAGGATGGTCCCGATGTTGCTGGACTTGGCGAGCACCCCGTTGAGGGTGAGGTACCAGGTGGGGTGGTCGATGTCGTCCTTGAACAGGCGGTCGCCGCGGTGCAGCCGGTTGGGGACGGTCACGTGCGTCTTGGGGGTGGCCACCCCCTCCTCCAGTACGGCAGCCATGGACATGACCTTGGCGGTGGAGCCGGGCTCGTAGGCGTCCTGGAGTGCGGCGTTCCCCATGGCCGTGGCGTTGGCCTGGGAGAGGTCGTTGGGATCGAAGCCCGGGGCGTTGGCCATGGCGAGGACTTCACCGGTCTGCGTGTCCTGCACTATCACGTAACCGCGGTCGGCCTTGGAGGTGCGGACCTGGTCGCTGATCGCGCGCTGGGCGGCCCACTGGATGTCGCGGTCGATGGTCAGCTCGATGTCGGAACCGGGCACGGCGGGCGTCTCGCGGGTGCCGTCGGCGGTGGGGACGCGGCGCCCGCCGGACTGGGGATAGGTGATCTCGCCGTCCTTGCCGGCCAGCGTGGTGTCCAGCATGGATTCGATCCCACCGCCGCCCCGGCCGTCGGCGTTGACGTAACCCAGTATCCCGGCCCCGAGATCACCGTTGGGGTAGACGCGCCTGGTGCTGGGCTCCTGGAGGACGCCGGCGAGGATGCTGACCCCGGGACCGCCGCTCGCCCGGTTCTCGCGGGCCTTCTCCGCGTAGACCTTCTTCAGGTCCTTGATCTGGTTCCAGACCTGGGGTGTCTGACGGCGGGCCAGGACGGTGTAGCGGGACTTGGGGGTCTTCAGCTTCTCGACCAGTTCGGCGGGGGTCTTGCCGATGACGGGCGCCAGCAGTGCCGCGGCCTGCTCGGGCGCGTTGGGCGACTTGCTCTCCGCGGGCGTGAACAGCTTCGGGTCGGCGGTGATGTCGTACGCGTCGACACTGGCGGCCAGTGCGATCCCGGCCCGATCGGTGATCTCACCGCGCTCCGCGGCCAACTCCACGCTGATGAAACGGTGCTTCTGGGCCTTGGCCGCATAGGCGTCGGCATCCACCGCCTGCACCTGGAGCAGCCGGACCACGAAGGCCAGCATCACGAGGGTGAGGCCGATGCTGACCAGGCGCAGCCGGGGGCGGGGGTTGCCGAGCTTGAGAGCCTTGGGGGCGGGGCGCCCCGCGGGGCGGGGCGGGCGGGCGGCACGGTCCGGGCCTGCGGGGCGGCGCTGGGCCGGCCCGGGCACACGGCGCCTGGGGGGCGGCGGATCCTTGGGGGGCACTGCGTCACCTGCCGGGAGGTGTCGGGGTGGGCTTGACGGGCGGGGTGATCGCCCGCGGCGAGGCCGCAAGGGCCGACGGGGCTGCCGGGGCTGCCGGGATCGATGCGGCGTCGGGGGCGGGCATCGGTCGGTCGGTCGGCCCGGTGGGGGTGTCGGTCCGACCGACCGGGGTCGGCGCGGGCACGGCTGCGGTCGCGACACCGGATGTGGACCCCTGGGGCTCCAGCGGCTCCTGCGGCTCCAGCGCTCCCGGCGACGAAGAGGTCGAGGGTGCGGGGGCCGCCGAAGAACCGGGCGCGGCGGACGGGGTGGCCGCGGCCGACTTGGTCGCTTCGGGGGATGGGGACGAGGTCGCCCGGTCGGATTCGCCTCTCACGGTCCCGTCGGGATCGATGAAGGCCGGGTTGCCGCCGGGAACCATGCCCAACTCACGGGCCCGCCGCTCCAGGGCGTCGGGGGCGGAGAAGTCGTCCACGTCCCGTTGGAGCGCCTGCTGTTCGTCGGTGAGCTCCGTGGTCTTGCGCTTGAGCTCGCTGAGCTCGAACGAGCCCTCGTTGAGCGCGGAGTTCAGCAGGAGCAGACCGATCAGACCACCGCCGAGCAACACCACGACCAGCAGGACGAAGGGAGTGCGGGCGGCGCTGCTCGGCCCGGCCGGCATCAACCGGGAGAGTTGGGCGGCACGCCCCTTGAGCTGCTTGGACGCTGCGCTCACCGAGTCCTCCCGTTCCTTGCGCTCGTACCCCCGACCGCAGATCCGCGTGCCGGGGGCGTTGCGTTCCCGTGTCGACGCCCCGACCGGTGCGCGTCGCTCACGACGCGTCCTCACGGATGCGCTGTGCTCCCCTCAGACGCGCAGGGGCGGCACGGCGGTTCTCCGCCACTTCCTCTTCGGTCGGAAGTTCGGCGCCGCGGGTCAGCAGCTTCAGCCGTGGCTGGTACTCCTCGGGCACCACGGGCAGTCCGGCGGGCGCGGTGTTCGCGGCTCCCGCCGCGAACACCTGCTTGACCAGCCGGTCTTCCAACGACTGGTACGAGAGCACGGCGATGCGCCCGCCGAGGGCGAGCCTTCCGACCGCGGCCGGAATGGCACGTTCCAACACGCTGAGCTCGCCGTTGACCTCGATGCGCAGGGCTTGGAAGGTGCGCTTGGCCGGATTACCGCCGGTGCGCTTGGCGGCCTGCGGCAGGGCGTCACGGATCAGTTCCACCAGACGCGCGCTGTGGGAGAAGGGTTCCTTGTCCCGTTCCCGGACGACCGCGGAGACGATTCGGCGGGCCTGTTTCTCCTCGCCGTACATCCGCAGGATGCGCACCAGCTCACCGGGCGGGTAGGTGTTGAGGACCTCGGCGGCGCTGATGCCCGTCGTCTGGTCCATGCGCATGTCGAGAGGGGCGTCCTGGGCGTAGGCGAAGCCGCGATCGGCCTCGTCCAATTGCATCGAGGAGACCCCGAGGTCGAACAGGACGCCCTGGACGCGACGGATGCCGAGACGGTCGAGGACCTCGGGCAGTTCGTCGTAGACGGCGTGGACCAGCGTCGCCCGATCGCCGAACGGGGCCAGGCGCTCACCGGAGAGCCGCAGCGCCTCCTTGTCGCGGTCGAGGCCGATGAGCCGCGCGTCGCGGAAGCGGGTGAGGAGCGCCTCGCTGTGCCCGCCGAGACCGAGGGTGCAGTCCACCACGACGGGAGCTTCGGGCGCCGCGCCCGAGCTGGCGGGTTCCGCTGGTCGTTCCAGGGCCGGGGCCAACAGGTCCAGGCACCGCTGGAGCATCACCGGGACATGGCGGGTATTGCTCAAAGCGCCCTCTCAGGTCCGGCGCGGGCCCAATCGACCGGCGAGCGGGGGCCGAGCCGTGCGTACGCCGCACACGCGGGGAAATCATGGGGAAAGTGCAGGATGTGTCCGTGGACTCCGCGTCACTTTAGTCCACCGTACGGTGCGGTCAATCAACTGCACGACGGCGTGGCGGCCGGGGCGGACGTGCTCGCCCGAACGGAACACTTCACTCGAACGGGCGTCCCGGTCCCACTCTTGTGGGTTACCTCACAACAAGTGATGTTGATGTTCTTTGTCCGCTTCGCAGCAAGCTTCCGGTGCCCACGGCCATTACCGTCGTCAACATGACGACTTCCGCACACCGCCCCGCCGACTCACCGCCCGTGGCCGGCTCGGTCACCGATGGCCTCGTCGCGGCGAACGAGCGCTACGCCGCAGGGTTCGAGGACCCGGGCATGGATGCGCGCCCCGTGCTGAAAGTGGCCGTGGTCGCCTGCATGGACGCCCGCCTCGACCTGCACGCCGCGCTCGGCCTCGAACTGGGTGACTGCCACACCATCCGCAACGCCGGAGGGGTGGTGACCGACGACGTGATCCGTTCGCTGACCATCAGCCAACGGGCGCTCGGCACCCGAGCTGTGATCCTCATCCACCACACGGGTTGCGGTCTGGAATCGCTGACCGAGGACTTCCGGCACGAGTTGGAGCGCGAGGTCGGACAGCGTCCGCAGTGGGCGGTCGAGGCGTTCAGCGATGTCGACCAGGACGTCCGGCAGTCGATGCAGCGGGTTCGCACCTCGCCGTTCCTGCTCCACAACGACGATGTCCGCGGCTTCGTCTTCGATGTGCACGACGGCCTCCTTCGCGAGGTCGATCCCTCTTCGTGACCTCCACAGGCTCCGGCTAACCACCCCAAACCCGGCAAATCACTCCCAGTTATCCACAGGCGAGTGACACGAGACGGTAACGGCAACAAGAATGCGGGGGTAGCACCCCCTCCGGAACTTCCAGGGACCGGTGTTCGTGTTTGGGGTGGGCCGGGCCGCGTGCGGACCGGCCGGAGAACGTGCCGAGGAGGGCCGGGTGACGACCTATGACGATCGAGCGAGCCTCACAGATCTGACCACCACAGCGGATCGCGTCCGCAGATCAGTGGAGAGCGTGATCGAGGGCAAGCCAGAGGTCGTACGGCTCTCGCTGACCGTGCTGTTGGCCGAGGGGCATCTGCTCCTCGAAGACGTGCCGGGCGTGGGCAAGACCATGTTGGCCAAAGCCCTGGCGAGATCCATCGACTGTTCGGTGCGACGGATCCAGTTCACACCGGACCTCTTGCCGTCCGACATCACGGGCGTGTCCATCTTCGACCAGCAGCAGAGGGAATTCGAGTTCAAACCGGGAGCGATCTTCGCGCAGATCGTCATCGGGGATGAGATCAACCGCGCCTCCCCCAAGACCCAGTCCGCGTTGCTGGAGTCCATGGAGGAGCGTCAGGTCACCATCGACGGCAACAGCTACGAACTGCCCAGCCCCTTCATGGTGGTGGCCACGCAGAACCCGGTCGAGATGGAGGGCACCTATCCCCTGCCCGAAGCCCAGCGCGACCGTTTCATGGCCCGTGTGTCCATCGGCTATCCCAACGCCGAAGCAGAGCTCAAGATGCTCGACGTGCACGGCGGGGCTTCCCCGCTCGACGACCTCCAGCCGGTGGCCCACGCCCACGACATCCTCAAACTGATCGACGCAGTGCGCAGCGTCCACGTCGCCGAACCCGTGCGCCGCTACGCGGTGGAGTTGGTCGGTGCGACCCGAGGCCATCCTGACCTCCGGCTCGGTGCCTCCCCGCGCGCCACCCTGCATCTGCTGCGTGCCGCCAGGGCAACCGCGGCGCTGGCCGGCCGCGACTACGCCCTGCCTGACGACGTCCAGTCCCTCGTGGTGCAGGTGCTCGCGCACCGACTGCTGCCGACCGCGCAGGCCCAATTGAACGGACGCACAGCTGAGCAGGTGGTCCTGGAGATCCTCCAGCGCACCCCCGTGCCCACCGCGCAGGGTGCGGAGGCCCCCTACCTGGGAGGCCATCAGCCGCAGCCGCTGTACGGGCAGCACCTCGGCCCGCGGCGCCTGTGATGTCCGACGGGCCGGGCGCCGCCGTGGTGGCGGACGCCCACATGCACACGAGCACCGAAACGGACGCCTCGGGAGTGCGGGCGGCGCTGGGCGGGTTGACGACGCGCGGACGGTCGTTCCTCGCGGCGGGAGTGGCAGCGGCCATCTGTGCCTACGTCCTCGGGCAGAGCGATCTGCTGCGGGTGGGGCTGCTCCTCGCCGTGCTGCCCTTGGTCTGCGTGACCGTGCTCTACCGCACCCGCCACCGCGTCACGGGCAGTCGGCGGCTGACGCCGTCCCGGGTGCCGGCGGGCTCGGAGGCACGCGTCCACCTCCGCATGGACAACGTCTCGCGGCTGCCCACCGGCCTGCTCATGCTCCAGGACCACGTGCCCTACGTCCTCGGCCCCCGGCCGCGGTTTGTCCTGGACCGGATGGAGCCGGGCGGCCGGCGCGAGGTGTCGTACCGGGTGCGTTCCGATCTGCGCGGCCGGTATCCGCTCGGGCCCCTGCAACTGCGTCTGAACGACCCCTTCGGAATGTGCGAACTGACGCGTTCCTTCGGCGCCTTCGACACCCTCACCGTGATACCGCGGACCGAACCGCTGCCTCCGGTGCGCCTGCTCGGAGACGCCTCGGGATACGGAGACGGTAGGCTGCGCTCACTCGCGCTCGCCGGCGACGACGATGTCATTCCCCGCAGCTACCGGTACGGGGACGACCTCAGGCGGGTGCACTGGCGCTCCACCGCCCGCCACGGAGAGTTGATGGTGCGCCGCGAGGAGCAACCGCAGCGGGCACGGTGCACCGTCCTGCTCGACACCCGCGGCGTCGCCTACGAAGGCTCCGGGCCCGATTCCGCCTTCGAGTGGGTCGTCTCCGGTGCCGCCTCCACCCTGGTGCACATCCTGGAGCGCGGCTTCGCGGTCCGGGTGCTCACGGACACCGGAGAGTCGGTACCGGGGCAAGGGGCGAACGGCTTCAGCGCCTCCGCCCAGGAATCCGCCCAGTCCGCCGGTCTGATGATGGACATGCTCGCCGTCGTCGAGCAGTCGGACCAAGAGGGGCTCACCGCCGCCCACGACGTGTTGCGCGGAGGCAGTGAAGGTCTGTTGGTGGCGTTCTTCGGCGACCTCGACACGGAGCAGATCGCCCTCGCGGGCCGGATGCGACAGCGCGCCGGAGCCGCCGTCGCCTTCGTCCTGGACAGCGAGAGTTGGGCGAGCGGCGGAAGGGTGACCGCCGGGGCCACCCAGCGCGTCCGAGCCCTGCGCGAGGCCGGGTGGATCGCACTCGCCGCCCCGCCCGGAGCGTCCTTGCCCGCGCTGTGGCAGCAGGCGGGTCAACAGCGGGCCGAGACCGGCGGAGGCACGGCCGGGACGGGAACCTGGTCATGAACGGTGGGGGTACGACATGAGCGGTCAAGGACGGCTGGCGCTCTGCGCCTATGCCGCCACGGTGATGACGGCGTGCGCGCTCCTGCCGCTGTTGGACTCGCCCGGATGGCTCGTACAAGCGGCCGTTCTGCTGGCGATCCAGAGCGCGGCGGGTGTGGCTGCACGCCGAGTTCCACTGGCCCGACTGATGACGGTTGGCCTCCAGGCGCTGCTGGCGATCTTCCTGCTGACCTGGGTCTTCGCCCGTGGCCAGGCGCTGCTGGGGGTCATCCCGGGCCCCGCGACGTTCGCATGGTTCGGTGAACTGCTGGCCGCGGGCGGACAGGACATCGGCCGCTTTGCGACGCCCGCACCGGCTACGGACGGCATCCGGCTCATGGTGGTCGGCGGAGTGCTGCTGATCGGCCTCTGCGTGGACGCCGTCGCGGTCACCTTCCGCAGCGCAGCGCCGGCCGGGTTGCCCCTGCTGGCGTTGTACTCGGTCGCCGCCGGGCTCTCCGGAGGTGGCGCCAACTGGCTGTGGTTCCTGCTCGCCGCCTCCGGATTTCTACTGCTCCTGCTCGCCGAGAGCAAGGACCGGGTATCCCAGTGGGGCCGGGTGTTCCGAGGTGCTCCCGCTGCTCCCCCGCGCGGGGCGAAGGCCTTCGAATCCGACGGCGGTGAGCCTCTGGCGTCCGTTCGCACGGGACGGCGCATCGGGGCCCTGGCCCTGGGGGTCGCGCTCGTGGTGCCGACCGCGCTGCCCGCACTGGACGGTGGCCTCCTGGCCGGCGTCGGCCCGGGCGAGGGCTCCGGCTCGGGCGGCGGCACGATCACCGCGGTGAACCCCCTGGTGTCGCTCCAGGACAACCTCAACCAGTCGGACAACCGCGAGGTCATGCGCTATCGCACCAGCGCCAAGGAAAACGACGACCTGTACCTGCGGTTCGTGGCCCTCGACCAGTTCGACGGAACCACCTGGAAGTCTTCCGAGCGCAAGGTCGAGGACGTGCCTGACCGCCTGCCCCAACCGCCGGGGCTGAGCTCATCGGTGAAGACCACCGAGATCAGGACGAACATCACGGCCGCCGGCTACTACGAGCAGAACTGGCTTCCGCTCCCCTATCCGGCGACGGAGGTGTCGATCGACGGTCGCTGGCGGTTCGAGCCCGAAGGCAGGACCGTGGTCGGCGACCGGGGCGAGGACACCCGCGGTGCCCAGTACACGGTGGGCAGTCTGCTGGTGGAGCCCACGGCTCGGCAGTTGGCCGAGGCACCGCCGGCACCGGCCGACTTCCGGCGCGAGTACACCAAGGTTCCGGACTCCCTGCCCTCCGTCGTCCGTAGGACCGCGGAAGACGTGACCCGCAGCGCCACCAACGACTACCAGCGGGCGGTGATGCTCCAGGACTGGTTCGCCCGGGACGGCGGGTTCACGTACGACACCCAGGTGCAGTCCGGCACCGGCATCCAGGCGATCACCCGTTTCCTCCGGGAGAAGCAGGGGTTCTGCATCCACTTCTCATTCACCATGGCCGCCATGGCACGGACCCTGGGGATACCGGCGCGCGTCGCGGTGGGCTTCACCCCCGGCACCCCGGGGGCGGACGGCACGGTCTCGGTGTCGGTGCGGGACGCCCACGCCTGGCCGGAGTTGTACTTCGAGGGTGTGGGGTGGACCCGGTTCGAGCCGACGCCCAGCCGGGGCAACGTGCCCCGGTACGCGCAGCCGGAGACCCCGTCCGGTGCCCCGAGCACCCCCGCACTGCCCGAGGCGACCATGACGAACGAAGCCTCCGCGGCCCCTTCGGCCTCCGACAGTTGCGCCCCCGAACTGCGACGCCTCGGCGAGTGCGGCGCCGCCGCGCCCCAGGACGTGGCCACCCCGACCGGTGGTGGCGGTTCACTCTGGAGCGTCCTGCTCACCGGGGTGACCGTGCTGGCCGCACTGGCCGTGCCGCTGGCGCCCATGGTGTGGAGGCTACGGGTACGAGCGCGACGGCTGGGCTCCGGCGGACGCACGGAGGCCGATGCCACCGGCCGGACCTTGGCAGCCTGGCACGAGGTGCTGGACACCGCGTGGGACCACGGCATCACACCGGACGGCTCCGACACACCGCGCAGGACGGCGGCCAGGCTCGTTCGTGAGGGGCGCCTTGAGGGCGAGGCCGCGGACGCCGTCCACCGGATGGCCGGCGCGGTCGAGCAGGTGCTGTACGCGCCCCGCCACCAGGCCACCGGTGGTCTGGTGGACGATGCCGCATGCATCCGGGCAGGTCTGGGAGCTGCGGCCGGGCAGGGCATCCGGCTGCGGGCGCTTCTTCTGCCACGATCGGCCATTCGGGTGATGTGGGCGGCTTCGGCTCACGGGGCTGCCATTGCCGAGCGGTTCCGCACCAGCCGCTGGTCCCCGGCCCGTGCGGCAGCGCTCCTGCGCCGCCCCTTGCGTCAGCGCAGCTGACCTGGGGATGCATCGAGCAGATGTACGAGAGGGCCGACGCAGTGACAGGCGTCGGCCCTCTCGTACATCCGGCGATCAGCCCCGGACCAGGGCTGGGAAGTGCTGGGGGCGCTCTCTACTGGGGCACTGGGCTGCGGGGCCGCTGAGCCGCGAACCTGGCGTACACATGGCCGCCCAGGCCGAAACATGGATGATCCACCCCGGCACACACCGGAGTGGGCAGCGCTGACCAGAGGCGACGGGGCTGCGCAGAGCCGTGGTCTCCGAGACCACGGCCGCGCGTCGTCGAGGTGTGTCGGGCATCCCACCGGCGAGCAGGTTCGGTACCCCGGCCAGGCGGTGCTGGGAAGCCGCTGCGGTCGACAAGAGAGGTCAACAAAGCCGGCCCGGACACCGGGCCGGCGGGATCGGTTGTTTCAGTGGCCTTGCTCGTCACGGCGGCGCTGCCACCGCTCCTCGATCCGGTCCATCACCGATTTACGCTGACGGGACTGACGGGGCTGGCGGCGAGCACCCGCTGCCGCATCCCCCAGGGTCTGCTGCTCACCCGGCTTCGGCGCTTTGCGCCATCCGGTGACGGCCAGGACCGCACAGCCCAGCATGACGAGGAACCCCACCACACTGATCCAGATCTGCTGCGCGACCATTCCGGCCATGAGGAGCGCGATACCCACCAGGAAGCCCGCGACCGCTTGGTAGACCCGTCGCCGGGTGTACGTACGCAGCCCGCTTCCCTCAAGCGCTGTAGCGAACTTGGGATCTTCGGCGTACAGCGCTCGCTCCATCTGCTCGAGCATTCGCTGCTCGTGCTCCGAGAGCGGCACGGAGTCCTCCTAGTCGTCGGCCGCGGGGGCGACCGTATGCGGCCCTTTCAGGATAGGCAGGGAATCGCCCCCGTGAAACCCGCCCTCTACGCCAATTCGCCAGCTTGGGCCGCCACGGCGGCTTTGGCTGTTGAGGCGTAGATTCCCCAACCTCCGATCCGTCATGCCGGATGGTGTCCTTCGATCATACGGGGCGATCGACACGATCGGGGGGTCTGTGGCGTACTCCATCTGCGGCTGCGCCCCTGATCAGGCGCGCTTCTCACCCAGGACGTGCAGCTGAGAGGCGACCGCGTGGAATGTGGAGAGCTCGGCGGCGGCTGCCTCCAGCTTGAGCAGGGCGTCCAGGGCACCCGGCTCGGTGTCCACCAGAACACCGGGAACCAGATCGGCGAAGATCCGTACGCCGTGCACGGCGCCTACCTCGACCCCGGCTTCGCCGCACAGCTCGGTGAGCTGGTCGGTGGTGAATCGGCGGGGCACGGGGTCACCGTCCCCCCACCGTCCGGCGGGGTCGGTCAGCGCCTGGCGCGCCTCGGCGAAGTGGCCGGCGAGGGCGCGGGCGATGACGGCACCGCCGAGGCCGGCGACCAGCAGGCTGATCGCACCCGCGGGCCGCAGTGCGGCCACCGCGTTGCGCACGCCTTCGGCGGGATCGTCCACATACTCCAGGACCCCGTGGCACAGGACGACGTCGTAGGAGTCGCGTTCCACCACATCGAAGAGTCCGTGCACATCGCCCTGCACACCGCGGATGCGGTCGGCGACGCCGGCCTCCGCAGCACGGCGCTCCAGCGCGAAGAGCGCGTTGGGGCTGGGATCGACCACGGTGACCCGGTGGCCGAGCTGGGCGACCGGCACGGCGAACGAGCCGCTGCCGCCGCCCGTGTCGAGGACGTCGAGGACGTCCGCGCCGGTCGCCTTGGCCCGACGGTCGAGAGCGTCCTTCACGACTTCCCAGACCACGGAAGTGCGCAGCGAGGCCCGGGGCGGGCGCGGTGGGGTCTCCCCACGGGGGGACTGGTCCGGCACGGCAGTTGACTCCTCGGACGGGTGCCGCCCCCTGGCCGCTGCGGCGCGACGGGGCGGACGGTGTGCGATGACCTGGGCCGACGGATGTCGGGTCGGACCGGGTCGATGGACGCTCGATGGGCTGGGAACGTCACCCACCCTATTGCCTCCACCGCGTCTCCCAGCGTTCCGTCTCATGTGACGGCCTGCACTGACCTCCGCCGTCACCGGATCTCGTACACCGCTGCCCCTTCCCTGTGCGGACCGCCCCTCACCCACCCGACCCAGTACTCCACGGGATCTCAGGCCCTCCCCGTCGCGTCCTTTGGTGCCCTGTCGGTGTGGCCCTCCCTCGGGAGCGGCAGGACGGGTTGGACGACCAGCATCCGCTCGACGAGCCGGAGGAACCTGGCGGCGTCACGCAGGAGTCCATCGGCATCGCGGCTGCTCGCCGCACCGGCTATGCCGGCTTCCGCCCGCGCCCGCCGTGCGGCGCCCGAGGCGAACAGGGTGCTCCACTCGGCGAGTTCGGGTGCCGATTCGGGCAGCAGCTCCCATGCCGTGCGGATGCCCGCCCTCCGGCCGCGGCGGGGCGCGCTCCCCGAGCTCGGCGGCGTGTTGGGCGAGCCGTCGGGATATCCGCGGGCGGCCAGGACGGCCGCGGCGGTGCGCAGGGCGGCGAGATGGGCCCGCGCATAGCGTTCGTTGGGCACGTCGAGGGTGGCCGCCTCGTCGAGTCCAGTACGGGCCTGCGCAAGGAGGTCGAGGGCCGCGGGCGGCGCCGATGCGCGCCGCAGGACGGGATGGACATCGCTCGCGGGCCCGGCCAGTGAGGGGACAGGGCCGGTGGCACGGCGCCGATGTGCGGCGGCCGGATGGCGGTTGGCCATGACGAACCTCCTGTCGTCGTGTGACGGCTCTGTGGCCGTATGTGCCCATCGTGAAGGGCCCCACTGACAATCGGCCTCGACCTGCGCTTTTGCCGTGGCCAAAGGTTCGCGATAGTTTTTGAACTGACTGGTCAGTTCAAAAGAGGGGGACGTGTGGACGGACCACGCGGGGCGCGCATCAGCGCCGAGGGCCTCGGGCTCAAGGGGCCGCGGGGTTGGGCGTTCAGGGCGGTGGACCTCCAGGCCGAACCGGGCTCGCTCATCGCCGTCGAAGGGCCGTCCGGCTCCGGGCGCACCTGCCTCCTGCTCGCCCTCAGCGGCAGGATGCGCACCACCGAGGGCAGCGCCGAAGTCGACGGACTCCCCCTGCCGCGCAAGATGGCCGCCGTCCGCGCAATCAGCGCCCTGGGCCACGTACCGGGGGTCAATGAGCTCGACCCGGCGCTGACGGTCGCCGAGCACCTGAGCGAACGGGCCCTCATGCAGCGTCGGTTCGCCGGTTCGCTGCCCGAACTCACCCGGAACCTGCTGCTCTCGCGGACCGATCGGCGCGCCGACGCACGACGGCGGATCGACGAGGCGCTGGAGACTGCGGGCCTCGCCGTGGCAGAACTGCCCCGGGGAGTTCGCACACCGGTGCGCGAGGTGGAACGGCTGGGGGCACTGCGGCTGTCCATCGCCCTGGCGCTGATCGGACGCCCCCGCCTCCTCGCGATCGACGACACCGATCTCAAACTCTCCGCGGTCGACCGGCGCGCGGCCTGGTCGGCGCTGCGGTCGGTCGCCGCATCCGGCACGACCGTACTGGCGGTGTCCAGCCAGGCCCCGCCGTACGCGACGACCGTGCAGACCACCACGTCCAACGCGCCCGCACCGCACCCCGGCGGTCCGCACCCCGACGGTCCGGCCGCCGGTCGGGACGGGTCGACCGACCGAGGCGACGACGACGCCGGAACCCCCGGGGACACGGCGAGCGGGAAGAACGAACGGCACACACGGAGGGGAACGGCCGATGCGCTCGCCGAAGCTGGCCGCGCTTGAACTCAAGCGGTTCGGCAGGGGAAGGCTGCCGCGCGCCGCGATCGTCGCGGTCGTGCTGCTCCCACTGCTGTACGGCGCGCTGTACCTGTGGTCCTTCTGGGACCCGTACGCACAACTCGACCGGGTGCCCGTGGCCCTCGTCAACGAGGACGCCGGTGCGACCACGCGGGGAGAACGCGTCTCGGCGGGTGACGACATCGTCCGCGGTCTGCACGACAGCGAGGTGTTCGCCTGGGACGAGGTCAGCGCGAAGGAGGCCCGTGAGGGCGTCGAGAGCGGCGCGTACTACCTCTCCTTGACCCTGCCGAAGGACCTCAGCTCACGCATCGCGTCCAGCGACGGCGACTCGCCCGAGACCGGCGCCCTCCAGGTGCACACGAACGACGCCAACAACTACATCGTCGGGCAGATCTCCCGGACGGTGTTCGCCGAGGTCCGTACGGCGGCGTCGGCCAAGGCGTCCCGCGGCTTCCTCGACCGGATCTTCATCTCGTTCTCCGACATCCACGCGGCGACCGAGGAGGCGGCCAAGGGGGCGACCGAGTTGAAGGGTGGCATCGGGGAGGCCAAGCAGGGCTCCCGCGACCTCGCCGACGGACTCAAGGACGCGAAGGCCAGCACCGGAAAGCTGGCGGGCGGTCTGACCCAGCTGACCGAGGGAGCCGGTGAACTGGAGTCGGGCTCGCGGCAACTCGCTTCCGGTACGCAGACCATCGCGAACAAGGTCAACGGGATCGCCGACGGCGTCCGCCCCTATCTGAAGGGTGACGGCACGTCCATCGGAACGGCCGCCCGACGGGCAGCCGACTCCTCCCGGGCGCTGCGCGAACGGATCGACGACCTGGTGACCGCGGCCCCGACCGCTGCCGCCACCGCGCGCGCGTCGGCCGACGAACTGAGCGCGATCCACCGCGAGCGCTGTATCGACGCAGAGCAAGACGCAGAGCAAGCGGACACCGCCTGCCCCGCGCTCCAGCAGGCCAGCACCGCGGCGACGGCTGCGGCCGGCGCCGCGGCCGACGCCAACGCCCTGGTGCAGGGGAACGAGCGCGCGTTCAAGAAGTTCGACACCAAGCTCGCCGACCTCCAGGGCAAGGCCGACGACCTCGCCCGGCGCGCCCCCGGCCTCGACGACGACCTCAAGTCCGCCGTGGACCGCGTCAACGCCCTCAACTCCGGGGCGAAGGAGGTCTTCCAGGGCGCCAAGAAGCTCCACGCCGGCCTGGGTGGCGCACGGTCCGGCGCCAAGGGGCTCGACTCCGGCGTCAGCAAGTTGACCGAGGGTGCCGGGAACCTGGACGGCGGTCTGTTCAAACTCGCCGATGGATCGGCCGAGCTGGCGGGTGGACTCAAGAGCGGTGTCACCAAGATCCCGGACTACGACGAGCCGGACCGCGATCGCCGTACGGAGGTGATGGCCGACCCCGTGCGTCTGGCGAGCCAGTCGCTGAACGAAGCACCCAACTACGGCACCGGCTTCGCCCCGTACTTCATTCCGCTCTCCCTCTGGGTGGGCGCCATGGTCGCGTACATGATCATTCAGCCGCTCAACCGTCGGGCACTGGCCGCCGGAGGCTCTGCCTGGCGGATCGCGCTGGCGGGGTGGCTGCCGGTGGTCGCGATCGGGCTGGTGCAGGTCGGCGCGCTCCTCTCGGTACTGCACTGGGGGCTCGGGCTGCACATGGCCCGCGCAGCCGGTACGGTCGCCTTCCTGGCGCTCACCATCGGCTGCTTCGCGGCGATCGTCCAGTGGCTGAACGCCCGTTTCGGCGCCGCGGGACGGATCCTCGTACTCGCCGTGCTGATGCTCCAGTTGACCTCGGCCGGTGGCACCTATCCCGTCCAGACCAGTCCCGCGTTCTTCAACGCGCTGCACCCCTTCCTGCCGATGACCCATGTGGTCGAGGCACTGCGCAGGCTGATCACGGGCGGTGGACTCGGTCCGGTGTGGCAGGCCACTGCCGTCCTGCTCGCGTTCACCGCGGGCGCGCTCGCCCTCACGGCACTGTCCGCCCGCCGCAAACAGGTGTGGACACTGGACCGGCTGCACCCCGAACTGAGCCTCTGAGGTGCCGCGAAGAGTCGGGAGCGATCCGGGAAGCGGGTCGAACCTGTGAGAATCGGCACCATGGACGCGAGGGACAGCAGCAGCACCAGACGCCGGGCGACACGGGCGAAACTGTACGAAGCGGCAGTGACACTGATAGCCGAGCAGGGTTTCTCGGCGACCACGGTGGACGAGATCGCCGAGCGCGCCGGAGTGGCCAAGGGCACGGTCTACTACAACTTCAAGAGCAAGACCGAACTCTTCGAGGAACTGCTGCGGTACGGGGTCGGGCTGCTCACCGCCTCACTCCAGTCGGCCGCCGACCGGACGGCGGAGCGCGGCGGTACGAAGGTGGCCGCGCTGGACGCGATGATCCGTGCCGGCCTGGTCTTCATCGACCGCTACCCGGCCTTCACCCAGCTGTACGTCGCCGAGCTGTGGCGCACCAACCGGGCGTGGCAGTCGACGTTGCTGGTGGTGCGCCAACAGGCGGTGGCCGTGGTCGAGACGGTGCTCCGGGAGGCCGTGGAGAACGGCGAACTCAGCGATGAGATCGACATTCCGCTGACGGCCGCCGCACTCGTCGGGATGGTGTTGGTGGCGGCGTTGGACTGGCAGTCGTTCCAGCGAGAACGGTCGCTCGACGACGTCCATGCGGCGCTCTCCCGGTTGCTGTACGGACGGGTGAGCGGTCGCTGAGCCCATCCGGAACCGAGTGCCGAGTGTCGGGGCCGGCGCAGGGGGCGAACGACAGGACACCGGTCCGGTGGCCACCCGAGTCTTCGAGTGGCCACCGGACCGGTGTCCCTCCTGCTTCCCCCGTGCTTCCCCCGTGTCCCGCGGGCGCTTCCCCCGTGCCCGCGGGCCCCTGCTCCCCCGTCCCTCTCCCGTGAACCCCTTCCTGGTCCCCCGTGGGTTCCTCGGGCCTCCGCTCCCCCCGCAGACGCGGAGAGCCCGAGGTCGTTCATCGGTGTCGGGTCGGATGTCCCGGAGGAGCCGCGCCGTTCCGCCACCCCGTGTCGGCGGTACCGGCGCCGGCCCCTCCTGCGTGATCTCCACTCTCCCTTCCGTGCTGATGACGGCCCATCCGTACGGGTACTCAAGTCATCGGCTAGGTACCGGTACTCACGTCTGCGCATCCGCGCCCAGCGCCGAAGGACCGTCCCTAGATACGATCGCGTCCGTGTCCGTACTCCCCCTTGTGTTCACGAGCGGCTGGGCCAGCGGGATCAACGCCTACGCTGTGGTCCTGCTCCTCGGTCTGTTCGGTGCCACCGGGCTCACCGACGAGGTGCCCGAGTCGCTCCAGCGCACGGACGTACTGATCGTGGCCGGGGTGCTCTTCCTCTGCGAAGCCGTGGCCGACAAGATCCCCTACGTCGACTCGGTGTGGGACACCGCCCATACCGTGATCCGTCCGATCGCCGGGGCCGTCGTGGCGGCGCTGTTGGCCGGTGAGAGCGGCTCGCTCCCCGAACTCGCGGCCGGTGCGGTCGGGGGGTCCACCGCGCTGATGAGCCATCTGGTCAAAGCGGGCACGCGGATGGCGGTCAACACCTCGCCCGAGCCGTTCAGCAATGTCGTGTTGAGCGTGGCCGAGGACCTCGGTGTCGCTGGGGTCATCACCTTCGCCATGTTCAATCCCGTGGCCGCGGCCGTCGTGGCGGGCGTGTTGTTGCTGTTGGGCATCGTGACGGTCGTCCTGCTCGCCAAGAAGATCCGGCGCTTTCTGCGGCGCAGGGCCCAGCGGCGCGAGGAGAAGCGCCTGGCGTCCGGCGGCAGACCGTCGGGGTGAGCCCCTGGTCGAACGGCTCACCCGGAAGCCGTGTCGGTGGCAGTCGATAGAGTCGCAGGCATGGCACGGATTGCAGTGATCGGCTCGGGAATGGGCGCCATGGCGGCTGCCGCACGGCTGGCCGTGGCGGGCCACCGGGTGACGGTGTTCGAGCGCTCGGCGACCTACGGCGGAGCCGTCGGCTCCGTTCGGCGCGAGGGGTTCGCCTTCGACACCGGCCCCGGGCTACTGCACCTACCGGCCGTATGGCGGGACCTCTTCGTCAAGACCGGCAAGGAGCCCCTGGAGCAGTGCGTCGATCTGGTGCAGGTCGACCCGGCGAGCCGGCACCTCTTCGCGGACGGCACGGACGTCACCCTGCCCAATGCATCACGCGCCGGGATCGTCTCCGCATTGGAGGGTGCCCTGGGCGCGGGGGCGGGTGAGCGGTGGGGTGGGTTCCTCGGACGGGCCCGGGAGGCTTGGGACCGCTCGCGTCGACCGCTCCTGGAGGAGCCGTTGCGGTCCGACTGGCACCCGTTGGAACGCGATCCGTATCCCGCGGTGCGCCAGCGCAGACTGCTGCGCTCCCGGCAGGCCGGCACGGTCGCCGAGGTGGGCGCCTGGGAGTTGGGCGATCCCCGGTTGGCCGCCCTCTTCGATGCGTACGCCCTGTCCTACGGCCTGGATCCGCGGAGCGCCCCCGCGAGCGCGGCCCTGCTGCCCTACATGGAGCAGACCTTCGGCAGTTGGTATGTGACGGGCGGGCTGCGGGAGTTGGCCCGCGCGGTGTACGAGCGCTGTGTCGCCCGCAGGGTCGAGTTCGTCTTCGGTGCGGAGGTGAACGCGATCGTCGAGCGGGACGATCGGGCCGCGGGGGTCGCCCTGGCCGACGGGACCGTCGTGGAGGCGGACTGGGTGGTGGCGGGCATCGGGAACGTCCGGAGCCTGACCACCAGCCCGCTCTGGCACGACGGCGAGGTGTCCGCCCAGACTTCGGCGGACCTGGTGCAGCCGGGTAGGTTCACCGTGCTGCTGGCCCTACGGGGTGCCCGGCCCTCGACCGCACACCGGACCGTGGTGCACTCCCTGGATCCGGAGGCGGAGGCGGAGGCCGTCTTCGGCGGTCGGGCCGCCGACCACCCCACGGTCACCGTGTTGCGGCCCGACGACCCGCTGACCCGCCCCGACGCCGAGCACGAGGCGATCACCGTGAGCGCAACGGTCGCCGGGCAGGGCGGCCAACTCGACTGGTCCGACAAGGCGTTGCGCGAGCGGTACGCGGAGCTTCTGCTCGATGCGGCCGGTCGAGCCACCGGCGGCGTGCGGGAACTGCGCGAACGACTGCTCTGGCATGAGGTCCTGACCCCGGTCGAGACGGGGGTGTTGACCCCACCCGCGCTGGCCGGTGGGCGGGGTCGTTGGCTGCACCCGGGGAACAGCACCCGGCTGCCCGGTCTCCTCCTGGTGGGAGGACATGCCCACCCCGGGGGCGGGCTGGCGCACGCGGGGATGTCGGGAGCGCTGGTCGCCGGGCTGATCGTCGAAGGAGCGGATTTCCGGGGATCCCAGTGACCGCAGGAAGCACCGCTGTGCCGCCGTGCTCGCTGCTTCGTGCCACCGCTGCCACTGCCGGTCGGTGCCCGGGGCAGCGGGGCGCGCGGGATCAGTAGCGGTACTGCTGTTCGTTCTGCCCGGAGTCATAGCCGTACTGGGCGGGTTCCTCGTGCGGCGGGTGTTCGTCGGTGTCGCGCTGCTGCGGGACCCAGACCCCTCCCGGGGGCGTCTCCGAGTAGGGCTGCTGGGCGTAGTACGGGTCCGCCGGGTACTGCTGCTCGTTGCCGAAGCTGTCGTAGCTCTCGTAGGTGCCGTACTGCTGCCCGCCCACGTACGGGTCGGAGTAGGCCGCGTACTGCTGCTGCCCGGTGCCGTAGTCGTACTGACCGACCGGACTCTCCTGATCGGCGGGCTGCTGCTGGGCGTAGTACGGGTCGAAGGCGCCGGCGTACGCGTCGGTGTCCTGGGGGTGGGCCGCCGGGCCCGCGTGCTGTCCTTCGCCCTGGGAGGCGTTCAGGGCGTCATAGGCCGCGTCGCTGTAGACGCCGTACTGACCGGTCTCGTCGGGCAGGGGCAACGGCTCGTATATGGCCTGGGGCCCCACGGCGGTCTCCATGGCGGCGAACGCGTCGGCGTTCTCCTCGATCGGGGACACCTCAAGCGCGGGCTCGCGCGGCCCGTCGCCGCTGCCCGCCCGACGGCGACGGCTCGCCCCCGGTCCGCCGCCGATGGCCCAGCCGGTGGAGAAGCCCTTGCGGAACGAGAGCGTCACACAGGTCTGGCCGATCGCAAAGGCGATGGCACCGAGACCGATGACGGCGACGGACGACATCAACACGCCGATGACCACACCGACGAAGCCGCCGAACGCCAACAGCCGCCAGCGCAGCCGCGCCTTGTACTGCAGCAGGACCTCGCCGAGCAACCACAGCGCCACGACGCCGAAAGCGATATAGAGGACCGTCCAGCCCATGCCCGCCCCTCTCCTTCGGCCGCCGCCCCGGCTCAGGACGGGTTCGACCGGTTACGACTGCACGTGCAGTCCGAGATTCTCGTAGATTTCGAGCGTCGCAGTCGAGTTGTTGAGCGTGATGAAATGCAGACCGGGGACACCCTCGGAAAGCAACTCTGCGCAGAACTCCGTTGCGAACTCGATACCCATGGAGCGTACAGCGGTGGGATCGTCCTTGACGGAGTGGATGCGATCTTTCAGCTCGGACGGGAACGCGGCATTGCTGAGCTGAGCGAATCGATCAAGCTGCTTGACGCTCGTGACCGGCATGATCTCGGGAATGATGGGGGTGTCGCAGCCGGCCGCGGCGACCCGGTCGCGCAGTCGCAGATAGTCCTGCGGCTGCCAGAACATCTGGGTGATGGCGTAGTCGGCCCCGGCACGGCACTTGGCGACGAAGTGCTGGATGTCCGTGTCCCAGTCCTGGGAGCGGGGGTGCATCTCCGGGAAGGCTGCGACGCCGACGCAGAAGTCACCCGACTCCTTGATCAGCTGGACCAGATCGGCCGCGTACTCCACACCTTCAGGGTGCTTGATCCACTCCGCGGTGGGGTCGCCGGGCGGGTCGCCGCGGACCGCGAGGATGTTGCGGATTCCGGCGTCCGCATACTGGCCGATCATATTGCGCAGTTCGGCGATGGAGTGGTTGACCGCGGTCAGATGGGCCACCGGGGTCAGTGTGGTGTCGGAGGCGATCTGCTCGGTGGCCCGCACCGTCCCGGAGCGGGTGGAGCCGCCCGCGCCGTAGGTCACCGAGACGAAGCTGGGAGCCACCGCCTCGATCCTGCGCAGGGCGTTCCAGAGGTTGCGCTCACCCTTTTCGGTCTTGGGCGCCCAGAACTCGAACGAGTAGGAAGTCTTGCCTGTGGCGAGCAGTTCGCGCACGGTCAGTGCGCGATCCGTCCTGGTCGATGATGTTCCGAGGGCCATGCTCGCAGGCTAGCGGGGGCCAGGAAGGCAGCCCAACCGGAGTCCATCTATCGGACACACACTGTCCGTAATGAGGTAGTGGAGGTCAAAACCTGCTGCGCTCAGTGACCGCGGGCCACGATCCGTGCCCTGAGTGCAGCCGCCGCTGCCGCCGGATCGGTCGCCTCGGTGATGGCGCGGACGACGACGACCCGCCGTGCTCCCGCGTCCAACACCTCGTCGAGGTTCCCCGCGTCGATGCCCCCGATGGCGAACCAGGGCCGCTGGGTCTTGAGGGCGGCCGTGTGCCGTACGAGGTCGAGGCCGGGGGCGTGGCGCCCGGGCTTGGTGGGGGTGGGCCAGCAGGGGCCGGTGCAGAAGTAGTCCACCCCGGGCTCGACGGCCGCGGCGGCGGCTTCGGCGGCGGAGTGGGTGGAGCGACCGATGAGGGGTGCGGCACCGATGACGGCGCGGGCAGCGGGTACCGGAAGGTCTCCCTGCCCCAGATGGAGCACGTCGGCGCCGATGGCATGGGCGACGTCCGCGCGGTCGTTCACCGCGAGCAGCTTGCCGTGCCTGCGGCAGGCGTCCGCGAAGATCCGGAGGTTCTCCAACTCCGCTGCGGCTTCCATGCCCTTGTCCCGGAGTTGCACGATGTCCACGCCGCCGGAGAGGGCCGCGTCGAGGAAGTCGGGGAGGTCCCCCTGCCGGGTCCTGGCGTCGGTGCACAGATAGAGCAGGGACGCGTCCAGGGCGCGGCGCAGCGGCTCGGCGGCCACCGCCCGGGTGGACGGTTCGGACGACGGCGCATGGGTCGCGGACATAAGGATCCCCCGGAGCAGTTCGGCGGTGTGCGGCCGGGCTGGGACGTGGCCGCACACCGCGGGTGCTGTGTCGTTCGTGATGGCGCGACCTAGACGGCGAGCGCCTGCGCTCTGCGCTTCACCTCCGTGCCGCGGTTCTCGCTGAGCGCCTGTGCGGGGGTGCCCGGCAGCGACGGGTCGGGAGTGAAGAGCCACTCCAGCATCTCCGCGTCGGTGAATCCGTCGTCCCTCAGCAGGGTCAGGGTCCCGGAGAGGCCCTTCACGACCTTGTCGTCGCTGATGAAGGCGGCGGGGACGTGCAGCGCCCTGTTCTCCCCGCGGCGCACCGCGATCAGCTGGCCCTCCTTGACCAGTTGCCTCACACGGGTCACCTCGACCCCGAGCTTCTCCGCGATGTCGGGGAGGTTGAGCCAGGCGGGCACGAGGGCATCGATCTTTGCGTCAATCTCGGTCACGGGACAAGCCTGCCATCTGGGACTGTCAGCCGGTAGCCGGACCCCGGCCGTGGAGCACGTCCATCCGGGGATCCGAGGAAGGGAACCGCTGGTCAGCGCCCTGCGGAATCGCTCATTTCGATTTACTGGGAAGCGGCCTTCAGGGGGATCGACGGGTCGCCGGCGCGCTCGACGACCAGGAGCGCTCCGCTGTGGATGAGCTTGCGGCCCTGTGCCAGGTCGCGGGGCCTCCCCACGGCGAGCAGGGCGACCAGAGCTCCGCGCCGCAGCCACAGCACCGACCACTCCGGGTCAGCGGGGTCGCCCCGCCACAGGACGGTGTCCGCAGCCGCGTGGTCGCCGGCGTACTGCACGAACCGCCCGAACTGCTCGGACCAGAAGTACGGCACGGGGTCATAGGTCTGGGGTGGTGTGCCGAGTACGTCGGCGATCACGTTGGACGCGACCGTCCGGGGTCCTTGGAGTGCGTTGTCCCAGTGGTGGACGAGGAGTCGTCTGCCGTAGCGCGCGGAGGGGAAGGATGCGCAGTCGCCCACGGCGTACACGGAGGGCAGGGAGGTGCGGAGGTGCTCGTCGGCGACGATCGCGGCGTCCGCTCCGATGGCGATCCCCGAACCGGCGAGCCAGGCGGTGGCGGGGCGGGCCCCGATGCCGACGACGACGGCTCCGGCGGGGATGCGCCGCCCGTCCGCCAGGAGCACCGAGCCGTCCTCCACACCGGCGACCCGGGTACCGGTGAGCAGTTGCACTCCGCCCTGGCCGTACCAGGCGGCCATCGGGGCCGCGACCTCGGCGGGCAGCGCGCCGGCGAGGGGGAGGTCCGCGGCCTCGACCACGGTGACCGCACACCCGGCCGCCCGGGCGGCCGTGGCGAACTCGGCCCCGATCCACCCCGCACCGACGACCACGATGTCGTGCTGCCGGGCGAGGACGGGACGCAGTCGGGCCGCGTCGTCGAGCGTGCGCAGCAGATGGACGCCGGGGACGCCTTCGGTGCCCGGCAGTTCGATCGGCTCCGCGCCCGTGGCGATGACCAGGGTGTCGTAGGGGACGGGGCCGGCCTCGGTGTCCAGTTCCCGGGCGGTGGCGCGCACTCCGGTGACGTCCACGCCGAGGCGGAGTTCGATGTCCAGCGCTTCGAAGTCGACCTCGAAGGCGGAGTCCTCGGCCTTGCCGAGCAGAACCGCCTTGGACAGGGGCGGTCTGTCGTACGGCTGGTGGGGTTCGGCGCCGATCAGGGTGATCGGGCCGGTGAAGCCCTGCTCGCGCAGGGCGACGGCGGTCTGCACCCCCGCCATGCCCGCACCGACGACCGTCACGCGCTGTGTCCGCTGCTCGCTCACATGCCCACCCTAAACAGCTGACGGAACGTCAGGAAAGCAGGGCGTCTGCGGGGACCTCTTCGACCACGCTCGTACCGCTGCCCTCCTGCGACTCCCACTCCCAGGTCTCGTCCAATCTGACCCGCCCGTCGGGCAGGTCGACGACCTCGGAGACGCAGTGCCCCGACGACGTGGTCCCGTCGGCCTTGAGCTGGACGTAGCGGAAGTCGATCCGGTCATTCTCACGACTGCCGACCAGATAGCCGCGGACCACGTCGCCACCCTCGTACTCGGCCCAGATCCGACCGTCCCGCTCGTGGTACGCGAACCGGGTGCTGGTGCCCACCTGACCCGGTGCCTGATCGGCGACCGGGGCGAGGACGAGCCCGTCGAGTGACCTTGCCATGCTCCGCGCTCCCTTGCGCCTGGGGCCCACTCGGTCGCACCGGCCACGGCGGTGCGCGGCCGACCCTCTGACGCGAGTTGGGGCCGGGGGTTAGGGTGGCCACCGTAAAGCACTCGCGGGAGCCCGGACGCACCGGGCTGAGAGGGGGGCTGGCCGGCCTCCGACCGTACGAACCTGATCCGGGTCATGCCGGCGAAGGGAGGAGCTGGCCCACCGTGCCGTACGTCCCCCGCACCCGCGCCACAGCGCAGGGCGCGCACGCACCGTCCAAGAGCACCGACGTCCTCGTCGTCGGGGGCGGAATCATCGGCCTCGCCACCGCCTGGCGAACCGCCCAACACGGTCTGGGCGTCGCCGTCGTCGATCCTGCACCGGGCGGTGGAGCGGCCCAGGTGGCGGCGGGAATGCTCGCCGCCGTCACCGAACTCCACTACGGCGAGCAGACCCTGCTCGCCCTCAATCTGGAATCCGCGCAGCGCTACCCGGACTTCACCGCCGAACTGGAGGAGTGCAGCGGCCAGGAGGTCGGCTACCGCCCCTGCGGCACCCTGGCGGTGGCGCTCGACAGCGACGACCGGGCCCATCTGCGGGAGCTCCACGCCCTTCAGCAGCGCTCCGGCCTGGACTCCCAGTGGCTCTCGGGCCGCGAATGCCGACGTCTCGAACCGATGCTCGCCCCCGGCGTACGCGGCGGACTGCGGGTGGACGGCGACCACCAGGTCGACCCGCGACGGCTCACCTCGGCGTTGCTCACCGCCTGCGAACGCGCCGGCGTGGTCTTCCACCGCGACTGGGCGCAGTCCCTCACCGTGCGCGGTGACCGGGCGGTGGGCGTGCGGCTCGCCGACGGGCAAGAGGTCCGCGCCGAACAGACCGTACTCGCCGGCGGCAGCTTCAGCAGGGAGCTGGACGGGGTGCCGCCGCACGTGCTGCCCCCGGTACGACCGGTCAAGGGCCAGGTCCTGCGCCTCCGGGTGCCTGCCGCCTTCGCCCCCTTCCTGTCCCGGACCGTACGGGCGGTCGTGCGGGGCGGCTCCGTCTACCTGGTGCCGCGGCAGGACGGCGAACTGGTCGTCGGGGCCACCAGCGAGGAGCTGGGGTGGGACACCACGGTCACCGCGGGAGGCGTCTACGAACTGCTGCGCGACGCCCATGAACTGGTCCCCGGCATCACCGAACTGCCCCTCGTCGAGACCAGGGCCGGACTGCGCCCCGGCACCCCGGACAACGCCCCCCTCCTCGGCCCGACCGCGCTGCCCGGCCTGCTGCTCGCCACGGGGCACTACCGCAATGGCGTCCTACTCACCCCGCTGACCGCCGATGCGATGGCTTCGGTGCTCGTCCGCGGCGTACTGCCCGACGAGGCGCTCCCCTTCACCCCGCACCGTTTCGCACCCCTCGCCCAGGAGCACTCCGCATGAACACTCACCCCGTGGCGGTGTCCATCAACGGCGAAAGGCGCGAAGTCTCCGCCGGAACCACCCTGGGCGCCCTGGTCGCCGAGCTCACCGCCGCCCCGACGGGCGTCGCGGCAGCGGTGAACGAGACCGTGGTGCCCCGTAGCCGCTGGGAGCTGACCCTCCTCGACGACGGAGACCGCATCGAAGTGCTCACCGCTGTTCAGGGAGGCTGACCCGTGTCCACACCCGCCTCTGCCCCCACCGACGCTCCCGGCCCTCCCGCTGACACCGGCTTGGACGATCCGCTGCTCATCGCGGACACCGCCTTCACCTCCCGACTGATCATGGGTACGGGCGGGGCGCCCAGTCTCGACGTCCTGGAACGCGCCCTCGTGGCCAGCGGCACCGAACTCACCACGGTGGCCATGCGCCGCCTCGATCCCACCGTCCAAGGCTCGGTGCTCTCGGTCCTCGCCGAACTCGGCATCCGGGTCCTGCCCAACACGGCGGGCTGCTTCACCGCGGGCGAGGCCGTCCTCACCGCCCGGCTCGCCCGTGAGGCCCTCGGCACCGACTGGATCAAGCTGGAGGTCGTCGCCGACGAACGGACCCTGCTGCCCGATCCGGTCGAATTGCTCGATGCGGCGGAAACTCTGGTCGACGACGGTTTCACCGTACTGCCCTACACGAACGACGATCCGATCCTGGCCCGGAAGCTGGAGGACGCGGGGTGCGCAGCGGTGATGCCCCTCGGGTCCCCGATCGGTTCCGGGCTGGGTATCCGCAATCCCCACAACTTCCAGCTGATCACCGAGCGGGCGCAGGTGCCCGTGATCCTCGACGCGGGCGCGGGCACCGCGTCCGATGCCGCGTTCGCCATGGAGCTGGGGTGCGCAGCGGTGATGCTCGCATCAGCGGTCACCCGCGCCCAGGAACCGGTGCTGATGGCGCACGCGATGCGGCACGCGGTCACGGCCGGCCGCCTCGCCCGGCGCGCCGGACGCATCCCCCGCCGGCACTTCGCCCTGGCGTCGTCGCCGGAGGCCGGCAGGGCGGAGTTCGACCCCGAGCGCCCCGCGTTCTAGGCGTGCTGTCGCGGAACGCCCCGCTCCGCCAGGTCGCGCACGGCTGCGCAACGGCGCCCGCCGGACGCGGTCCACCCCGGTCCCCGGCGGCGGGGCGGGCGTCCGGCGGCGGGGTAAGCGCAGGCCCGCCGGTGCGCGCGGGCTGTCACAGCTCTGCTGCGGTACGGACGCGACCAGATCGTCCTGTCGGTACCGGCTCGTAGAATCGCTGCGTGGACACGACCCTCCAGGACCCCCTCGTCGGGCAGCTGCTCGACGGCCGCTACCGCGTCGACGCGCGCATCGCCGTCGGCGGTATGGCCACGGTCTACCGGGCCGTCGACACCCGTCTCGACCGCGAGCTCGCCCTCAAGGTCATGCACCCGGCCCTCGCGACCGACGTCACCTTCGTCGAGCGCTTCATCCGCGAGGCCAAGTCGGTGGCGCGGCTGGCGCACCCCAATGTGGTCGCGGTCTTCGACCAGGGCGCCGAGGGCGCCTACGTCTACCTGGCGATGGAGTACGTCGCCGGCTGCACCCTGCGTGACGTACTGCGGGAGCGGGGCGCACTCCAGCCGCGGGCGGCGCTGGACATCCTGGAAGCCGTGCTCGCCGCCCTGGGCGCGGCCCATCGCGCCGGTTTCGTCCACCGCGACATCAAGCCGGAGAACGTCCTCATAGGGGACGACGGCCGGGTCAAGGTGGCCGATTTTGGACTGGTGCGCGCCGTGGGCTCGGTCACCAACACCACCGGCACGGTCCTCGGCACGGTGTCCTACCTCGCCCCCGAGCAGATCGAGGACGGCACGTCCGACACCCGCACCGATGTGTACGCGTGCGGCGTCGTGCTCTACGAGATGCTCACCGGCGCCAAACCGTACGGCGGCCAGACACCGGCGCACGTGCTCTACCAGCACCTCCACGAGGACGTTCAGCCACCGTCCGCGCTGGCGCCCGGGCTCGCGGCGGAACTGGACGACCTGGTGGCGAGGGCCACCGCCCGCAATCCCGATGCGCGCCCCGACGACGCGGTGGCACTGCTGGCCAGGGCGCGTCGGGCGCGGGCCGGGCTCAGTGACGAACAACTCGATCGGATGCCGCCCCGGGCTTCGGCCGTCGACGCCACCCGGTCCAGCGCCGACCGGTCCAGCGCCGACCGGGAGCCGCCCGCCGGCCGCGCGGACGGCCAGGAGCGCACGGACGTGATCAGCAGGGCCCTGCCGGCACCGGAGTCCGGCGTCAGCCACACGGCTCGGCTGGTCCTGCCCCCGATGACCCCGGACCGTCCCGGCGGGCGCCGGCGGCTCGCCCTGCCCCGCCGCGGCATCATCGCGGCCCTCACGGCCGTACTGCTGGTACTCGGCGTGGGTGCGGGCGTTTGGTACATCAATTCCGGCCAGTTCACCCGCGTTCCCGCCCTCATCGGCAAGACCGAGAAGGAAGCCCGCCAGGACCTCCGGACTGCCGGCCTCGACGTGCGCGACGTCCGCAAGGAGTTCAGCGAGACGGTCGACCGCGGAACCGTCATCAGCAGCGATCCGGCCACCCACGAGCGCATCCGCGGCAATGGATCGGTCACGCTCATCATCTCGCGCGGCCCGGAGATCGTCCGGGTGCCCGATCTCCGGGGCGAATCACTGGACGACGCGGAACGGACCCTACGGGACCTCGGGCTGGCACCCGGGGTGGTGACCAAGGCGTTCAGCCAGGAGGTTCCCCAGGGCGCGGTGATCCGTACGGACCCGGGTGCGGGGGCCGGCCGCAGCCCGGACTCCGCGGTGGCCATCGTGGTGAGCAAGGGCGCACCGATCACGGTGCCCGATGTCGCCGGGCGCCCGGTGCAGGAAGCGACGAGCGTGCTGGAGGGCGCCGGATTCGAGGTCTCGGTGGCCGCCGAGCAGGTCCACGCACCCGAGGCGGCGGGCACGGTGGCCCGGCAGTCCGCACCTTCGGGCACCCGGCTCGCCAGCGGTGACACCGTGACGTTGACGGTGTCGAAGGGCCCGCGGATGGTGGCGGTCCCCGATGTGGTGGGGCAGAGCGCCGGCGAGGCCAAGAGCGCACTGGAGGCCGCCGGCTTCCGGGTGAAGACCGAGAAGAACTTCCCGTACCTCGGTGACACGGTGGAGAGCCAGTCGCCCGGCGGCGACGACGAGGCACCGGAGAACAGCACGGTCACCATCAAGATCAAGGGTCTGTGATCACCGTGTCCCGGTGAACCACCGCCCCGGCCACGGTCCGGCATCGAGTGGGGCGTGCTCGTCGCACGTCCCAGGATGTCCACCGCGCCCCGCCCCTCCCCTGATGAGAACAGCGAGAACCCCCATGCGAAACCCCGTCGGCGGTCATGTCCCCGTGGCGGGAGGTCTGGCGACCACCGGTCTCGGTTACGCGCACGAGTTGAAGGCCGAGACCGTCCAGGTCTTCGTGGCCAATCCGCGCGGCTGGGCGACACCACCGGGGAACCCGGCACAGGACGAACGGTTCCGTGCCGGGTGTGCCGAAGCCGGGTTGACCGCTTGGGTCCATGCGCCCTATCTGATCAACTTCGGGTCCCACACCGAGGCGACCGCCGAGAAGTCGGTGGAGTCGCTGCGGCACTCCCTGCGCAGGGGGCGGCAGATCGGTGCGCGGGGCGTCGTCGTCCACACCGGTTCCGCCACCGGGGGTCGCACCCGTGAGGTGGCGTTGGCGCAGGCCAGGGAGTTGATGCTGCCGCTGTTGGACGAGTTGACGCACGACGACGATCCGTTCCTCCTGCTGGAGTCCACCGCCGGACAGGGCTTCTCGCTCTGCTCCCGCGCGGAGGACTTCGGCCCCTACTTCGACGCCCTGGACGCCCACCCCAAACTCGGCATCTGCTTGGACACCTGCCACATCCACGCGGCGGGACATGATCTGGCGGACCCGCTCGGAGTGCAGCGGACGCTCGACCTGCTGGTGGAGACGGTGGGCGAGGGCCGGCTCAAGCTGATCCACGCCAATGACTCCCAGGAGGCGGCCGGTGCGCGCAAGGACCGGCACGCCAACATCGGTGCCGGTCACATCGGCGCGGAGGCGTTCGGACGGTTGCTGCGCCATCCGGCGACCGAAGGGGTACCGCTGGTCATCGAAACACCCGGAGGGCCACAGGGGCACGCTGCCGACGTGGAGCGGTTGAAGGCCCTCCGCCCCTGACCAAATACCCTGTGGGGGTATAAGGTTTCTGTCTGTTCGCAGGAACCTCACACCCAACTCGGGGGATCCCTCATGCAGCACGACGCTCACGGCCACCCGGCGGGCCACCCTGGAAGCCCGAACGGAACGGGCCACGAGCACGCCCAGCACACCCAGCACTCAGGACATGAGCACCACGCTGATCACATAGAACACACGGAACACTCACCACACGGAGCACATCCGCCGAGCGGGGCGGAGCACAGCGGGCACGAAGGACCGGGCGGACACGAAGGCCACAGCGCGCACGACGACCACAGCGCGCACGAGGACGGCGTCAGCTGGTCCATGGCGGCCCGGGCGACCCTCCACTGTCTCATCGGCTGCGCCATCGGTGAAGTGCTGGGCATGGTGATCGGTACGGCCCTGGGCTGGCACAACGTTCCGACGATGGCGCTCGCCATCTTCCTCGCCTTCATCTTCGGCTACTCGTTCACCATGATCACGATCCTGCGTGCCGGCCTCAGCTTCAAGGCTGCGGTCAAGGTCGCCCTGGCCGCCGACACGCTCTCCATCCTGGTCATGGAGATCACGGACAACAGCGTGCTCGCGCTCTGGCCCGGAGCCATGCACGCCCAACTGTCCGATGGCTTGTTCTGGTACGCGCTGGCGATCGCCTTCGCCGTCGCCTTCCTCGTCACCACTCCGGTGAACAAGTGGCTGATCGGCCGGGGCAAGGGCCACGCCGTCATGCACCAGTTCCACTGAGGCGAGTTGCACGGGGACGAGCAGGCTCCACAACAACCGACAACGGCACCGCACGACGAAGGGCCCTGGCGCGCGCCAGGGCCCTTGTCACGTGTCACTACAGCTCAGGGCCGTCCCCGGGTTCCTCCTGATAGGAGTACCGCTGCTCCTCCCAGGGGTCGCCCAGGTTGTGATAGCCGCGCTCCTCCCAGAACCCGCGGCGGTCCGCCGTCATGTACTCCACGCCCCGGACCCATTTGGGCCCCTTCCAGGCGTAGAGATGCGGAACCACCAGGCGGAGCGGAAACCCATGCTCCGCCGTGAGCAGTTCACCGTCCTTGTGCGTGGCGAAAATCGTGCGCTCGGCCGTGAAGTCGGAGAGTCGCATGTTGGCGCTGAAGCCGTACTCGGCCCAGACCATGACATGCGTGACGTCATCCGCAGGCGGCGCGAGATCGACGATGACGGAGGCGGGCACACCGCCCCATTCGGCCCCCAACATGCTGAACTTCGTCACGCAGTGCAGATCGGCCACCACGGTGGAAAACGGCAATGCGGAGAATTCCTCATGGCTCCAGCAGTGCTTGTCCCCGTCGGCCGTCGCCCCGAACACCCTGAATTCCCAACGGTCCGCCTTGAATTTGGGTACCGGACCATAGTGGGTAACGGGCCAACCGCGCTGGACTCGCTGTCCCGGTGGAAGCGTGGACTCCTCTGCTGCGCGGTAATCCCGGCTCTCCGGCTGACCCATGCGTTCCATGGTGACAGACCGGGAGGGGTGGTCATGACCAGGTCTGGCCCGATTCGGGCAACTCCTACTAAGGAGGCACTTACTGGACGGCTCACTATGGCGATGCAAGGATGCGCGGACCTGCCCCCGAGCCACACACGTGGAAGGAGCTTCTGCGATGCAGGGCGACCCCGAGGTCATCGAGTTCCTCAATGAACAGCTCACGGCCGAGCTGACGGCGATCAACCAGTACTTCCTCCACGCGAAGATGCAGGAGAACTTCGGTTGGACGAAGCTTGCCAAGTACACCCGGGCCGAGTCGTTCGATGAGATGAAGCACGCAGAGGTGCTGACCGACCGCATCCTCTTCCTCGACGGCCTGCCGAACTACCAGCGGCTGTTCCACGTGCGGATCGGCCAGACGGTCACCGAGATGTTCCAGGCCGATCGACAGGTCGAGGTCGAGGCGATCGACCGGCTCAAGCGTGGCATCGAGGTCATGCGCACCAAGGGCGACATCACGTCGGCGAACATCTTCGAGTCGATCCTTGAGGACGAGGAACACCACATCGACTATCTCGACACCCAGTTGGAACTGGTCGAGAAGTTGGGTGAGCCGCTCTACATCGCCCAGCTGATCGAGCAGCCGGAGAGCTGAGCGCCTTCCAGCGGGGTGCTCGAACCATCGGGCGGACGACCGTTGGTGATCGACGGGAATCCATCGGATCCGGTTCGTCGGGCACCGCCTCAGGCGGCCTCGTTCAGCTCCGATACGGCCCTCAGAGCCGGCTTGCCCTGGTCGAGCAGCTCACGCCGTGGGCAGTTGCCGCGGCCGAGGATCGACTGGATGCGCCGCACGCATGACCCGCAGTCGGTGCCCGCCTTGCAGGCGGACGCTATTTGGCGCGGAGTGTGGGCGCCGGCGTCAGCGTGCTCCTTCACCTGCTTCTCGGTGATGCCGAAGCATGAGCAGACGTACACGCGGGTCACCTCCCCGACGGGCCGATGGGATCTGGGGCGCGCCTTTTCCGATTGATCGGTGAGGCAAACCTAACCTTACCCGCCTTGAGGGTGGCTGAAAACAGTGTGGGGCACGTATCACATGGATACGTGCCCCACATCACACTCAAAACTGCTGATCAGCTCACTGGTCGCGGTACATCTCGGCGACCAGGAAGGCCAGGTCCAGCGACTGGCTGCGGTTCAGCCGGGGGTCGCAGGCCGTCTCGTACCGCTGGTGGAGGTCGTCGACGAAGATCTCGTCACCGCCGCCCACGCACTCGGTGACGTCGTCGCCGGTCAGCTCGACGTGAATGCCGCCCGGGTGGGTGCCCAACGCCTTGTGGACCTCGAAGAAGCCCTTGACCTCGTCGAGGACGTCGTCGAACCGCCGCGTCTTGTGGCCGGAAGCGGCCTCGAAGGTGTTGCCGTGCATCGGGTCGGTGACCCAGGCGACGGTCGCACCCGACGCGGTGACCTTCTCGACCAGCTCCGGAAGCTTGTCGCGGACCTTGTCGGCGCCCATGCGGACGATGAAGGTCAACCGGCCCGGCTCGCGGTCCCGGTCGAGACGGTCGATGTACTGGAGGGCGTCGTCCACGGTGGTGGTCGGGCCCAACTTGATGCCGATGGGGTTGCGGATCTTCGAGGCGAACTCGATGTGCGCCCCGTCCAGCTGGCGGGTGCGCTCGCCGATCCAGACCATGTGGCCGGAAACGTCGTACAGGTGCCCGGTGCGGGAGTCGATCCGCGTGAGCGCCGACTCGTAGTCGAGCAACAGCGCCTCGTGCGAGGCGAAGAACTCGACCGTACGGAACTCCGCGGGATCGGTGCCGCACGCCTCCATGAAGTTGAGGGCGTTGTCGATCTCGCGGGCGAGCTGTTCGTAACGCTGACCGGACGGGGAGGACTTCACGAAGTCCTGGTTCCAGGCGTGCACCTGGCGCAGGTCCGCGTAACCGCCGGTGGTGAAGGCGCGCACCAGGTTGAGCGTGGCCGCGGAGGCGTTGTACATCCGCTTCAGCCGCTCGGGGTCCGGGACGCGGGCCTCTTCGGTGAAGTCGAAGCCGTTGACGGAGTCGCCGCGGTAGGTCGGCAGCGTCAGTCCGTCGCGGGTCTCGGTGGGCTTGGACCGCGGCTTGGAGTACTGGCCCGCGATGCGACCGACCTTCACCACGGGGACGGATGCCGCGTAGGTCAGGACCGCTCCCATCTGGAGCAGGGTCTTCAGCTTGGCGCGGATGTCGTCGGCGCCCACGGCTTCGAAGGACTCGGCGCAGTCGCCGCCCTGGAGCAGGAACGCCTCTCCGCGGGCGACGGCAGCCATCCGGGCGCGCAGTTGGTCGCACTCCCCCGCGAAGACCAGCGGGGGGTAGCTCTCCAGCTCGGCGACGACCCCGCGAAGAGCTTCGGGATCGGGATACTCGGGCTGCTGCGCGGCAGGCAGGTTTCGCCAGGTGGGCACCGGGGCAGCTGAGCTCTCAACGTTCATCGTCACGCTCTTTAGGTTACGACGTCGCCGGGCCGTACTCCCCGGCCGCTCACACTCTGGACAGGGATCGCCCCGGCCCGGGAGCGGGTCCATGGGCACGGGGGCGTGCGATGGGGCGGGTGGGGCGCGACTTTGGCGCTCCTCCCGGGCGCGAGGTGGTTTTGGTCACAGCCGTCGTCCTCGATCCCCTGTGCGCTACAGTTCGCGGCGTGACCGCACATGTGCAGCAGAACTGGTGGTGGACCGCTCACTCGGCGGCCCACTGACTGCGCACGGCGCAATCGGAACTCCCACAGGCCGCCCGAGGGGCGGCCTTCGGTGTTTCCGCAGCGAAACGGGCCGTTCCTCCTCCTCTCCTCGGAAGGAACAGCCCGGATGGCAACCGCCGCAACACCCCCGCAGAACCTCGGTCGACTCCTCGACGACGCATGTCCCCCCTTCGCGCTGCTGCGCAGACGCACCCCCGGCCACGATCAGAACCTGGTGGAGGTCCTGATCGGTTCGGTACGGGAGGTCGAAACCCTCGCCGAGCTCCCCGTCTCCCAGCGCCCCTCGCTCGCGCTCGTCCCCTTCCGGCAGATCGCGGAACGGGGTTTCGACGTCCACGACGACGGGACGCCCCTGAGCGTGCTGGTCGCGGACGAGTCCTGGACGCTCCCGCTCGACGAGGCGCTGCGGACGCTGCCCGCGCACGCGGTGAGCGTCGAATCGGGGGCCTTCGACATCGGGGACGCCGAGTACGCCGAGGTCGTGCGCCGGGTGATCGAGGACGAGATCGGTCAGGGCGAGGGGGCGAACTTCGTGATCCGACGCACGTTCTCCGGTGCCGTGCCCGGATTCGGCCGGGCGGACGCGCTGGCGCTGTTCCGCAGGCTGCTGGCCGGTGAGCGCGGTGCGTACTGGACCTTCGTCGTGCACACCGGGGAGCGCACGCTGGTCGGCGCCAGCCCGGAGGTGCACGTGCGGATGAGCGGCGAGACCGTGGTGATGAATCCGATCAGCGGCACGTTCCGCTACCCGCCCGAGGGCCCCGACGCCGAAGGGCTGCTGCGCTTCCTCGACGACGGCAAGGAGCGCGACGAACTGTCGATGGTGGTCGACGAAGAACTGAAGATGATGTGCACCGTCGGCGACCGGGGCGGAGTCGTCGTCGGTCCGCGGCTGAAGGAGATGACCCACCTCGCCCACACCGAGTACGAACTCCGCGGGCGCTCGTCGCTGGACGTGCGGGAGGTGCTGAAGGAGACGATGTTCGCGGCGACGGTCACCGGATCGCCCGTCCAGAACGCCTGTCGGGTCATTCGGCGGTACGAGGCGGGGGGCCGCGGCTACTACGCGGGCGCGCTCGCCCTCCTCGGTGTCGACGCAGGGGGGCAGCAGATGCTGGACTCCCCCATCACGATCCGTACGGCCGACATCTCCGCCGACGGTCGGGTGCGGGTGGCGGTCGGAGCGACGCTGGTGCGGCATTCGGACCCCGAGGCTGAGGTGGCCGAGACGCGCACCAAGGCGGCGGGGGTACTGGCGGCGCTCGGCGTGGGTCCGCGGCGCAGCGAGGAGGGCCCCGAGCGTCCCCGGCTGGCGGACGACCCCCGGGTGCAGGCGGCCCTGGAGTCGCGGCGGGCGTCGCTGGCCCCGTTCTGGCTGCGGATGCAGGAGCGTTCCGTCGAGTCGACCGGACACGCCCTGATGATCGACGGTGAGGACACCTTCACCGCGATGCTGGCGTATCTGTTGCGCTCCACTGGGCTGGAGGTGACCGTGCGGCGCTTCGACGAACCGGGGCTGCGCCAGACGGCACTGACCCATCCGGGACCGGTGGTGCTGGGGCCGGGGCCGGGCGATCCCACCGATGCGTCCGATCCGAAGATGCGGCTGCTGCGGGGGCTGACGGCCGAACTGCTGTCGAGCCGCCCGCAGGGGCTGTTGGGCGTGTGTCTGGGCCATGAGCTGATCGCCGCGGAGCTGGGCGTGCCGATCGTACGGAAGGCGCAGCCGTACCAGGGCGCGCAGGAGCGCATCGAACTGTTCGGACGCACGAGGACCGTCGGCTTCTACAACAGTTTCACCGCGCGCTGCGATGACCGGATGGCCGCGGAACTCGTGGGGCGGGGCGTGGAGGCGGCGCGGGACCCGCTGACCGGTGATGTCCATGCGCTGCGGTCGGCTGCCTTCGCCTCGGTGCAGTTCCATCCCGAATCGGTGCTGACCCTGGACGGTCCGGCAGTGGTCTCCGAGCTTCTGGCGGCCACGGCGCTGCCGCGCGGCTGACACCCCGGGTGCGGGCGTCGTCAGGGACGGCCCGCGCCCACGGCCGGTCGGGAACGGCGTCCGCGTACCGTCCGCCGGATCAGCCCGCCTTCGGGACGAGGAAGTTCCCGGTGCGCCGACCGGCCGCGTAGTCGTTGACGTTCTGCACGGTCGCGGCGACGATCTGGCCGACCGCGTCCTCGGTGTAGTACGCCTGGTGCGAGGTGACGAGGACCTGGGGGAAGGTGACCAGTCGGGCCAGGGTGTCGTCCTCGACGGGCTCCAGGGACTTGTCGAGGAAGAAGAGTCCGGCCTCCGCCTCGTACACATCGAGCCCCACCCCGGTGAACCTGCCCTTGCGCAACTCGCCCACCAGGGCTTCCGTGTCGATCAGTCCACCCCGGCTGGAGTTGATCAGGATGGCGTCGTCCTTCATGGCGCGCAGCGCGTCCCGGCCGATCAGGTGGTGGGTGGCGGGGAGCAGGGGCACATGCAGACTGACGAGGTCGGCGGACGCGAGCAGTTCGTCCTTGTCGACGTACCGCATCCCGAGTTCGACGCAGGCGGGATTCTCGGTGATGTCCCAGCCCAAGAGGTTCATTCCAAGGCCATGGGCGATCCGGGTGAATGCCTCGCCGATCTTTCCGGTACCGATCACACCGACCGTGCGGCCGTGAAGATCACGGCCCATGAGCCCGTCGAGGCGAAAGTCGAAATCACGGGTGCGGGCGGATGCACGGACAATTCTGCGGTTGACCGCCATGGCCAGCGCCCAGGCGAACTCGGCCACGGAGTAGGGCGAGTAGAAGGAGACCCTCGCAATGGTCAGACCCAGCCGCTCCGCCACCTCAAGATCGATATTATTGAATCCTGTGGAACGTTGAGCGATCATGTTGGTACCGCCGACCGCCAGGGTTTGCAGCACCGGTCCGCTCAGATTGGCGTTGACGCTCGTGGAGATCGTTTCATAGCCCGCGGCGATGGGCGCGGTGTCGGGACTGAGGAACACCTCGACACAGCGGACGTCGTGAAGTCCGGCGAATGCCTTTTCGATCAAGGGCTTCTCATCCGCCTGCACCCCGAAGGCAAGGACGTCCACGACTTCCTCCAGGAATGTGAGCTGTGGGCCGGATATCGCGAAGGGTCCGGATATCGCGAATATACGGCCCACACCTCGGTGGCGCCGTTCAGCGTGTGGATCAGCCGAAGAACACTCCGGCTTCCTCGTAGAGCTTCGGGTCGACCGTCTTGAGCTTCGAGGTCGCGTCCGAGATCGGGACCCGGACGATGTCGGTGCCCTGGAGGGCGACCATCTTGCCGAAGTCGCCGTCCCGCACCGCGTCGATCGCGTGCAGCCCAAAGCGGGTCGCCAGCCAGCGGTCGAAGGCACTGGGAGTGCCCCCGCGCTGGACATGGCCGAGAACCGTCGTACGGGCCTCCTTGCCCGTACGGGACTCGATCTCCTTGGCCAGCCACTCGCCGACCCCGGAGAGCCGTACGTGCCCGAAGGAGTCGAGCGAACCGTCCTTGAGCACCGCATCGCCGTCCTTGGGCATGGCGCCCTCGGCCACCACGACGATCGGTGCATAGGTGGCTCTGAAACGCGAGGTCACCCACTTGCAGACCTGGTCGACGTCGAACCGCTGCTCGGGGATGAGGATGACGTTGGCGCCGCCCGCGAGACCCGAGTGGAGCGCGATCCACCCCGCGTGCCGGCCCATCACCTCCACGACGAGCACCCGCATATGCGACTCGGCCGTGGTGTGCAGTCGGTCGATCGCCTCGGTGGCGATGCCGACGGCCGTGTCGAATCCAAAGGTGTAGTCGGTTGCGGAAAGATCATTGTCGATGGTCTTGGGCACCCCGACACAGGGAATTCCGTACTCGTCGTAGAGCGCTGTCGCGACGCCGAGAGTGTCCTCGCCGCCAATTGCGATCAATGCATCGACCTCGTGCTTTGCGAGATTTTCCTTGATCCGCCGTACGCCGTCTTCGGCTTTGAGCGGGTTGGTGCGGGAGGAGCCGAGAATGGTGCCACCGCGAGGCAGAATGCCGCGTACTGCCGCGATGTCGAGCGGGATCGTGTCACCTTCGAGCGGGCCGCGCCATCCGTCGCGGTAACCGACGAACTCGTACGCGTACTCCTGAATGCCCTTCCGGACAGCGCCGCGGATGACGGCGTTGAGGCCGGGGCAGTCGCCGCCCCCGGTCAGTACTCCTACGCGCATGGATACTTCCCTTCGCCTGAATGGGCCCCAAATCCGTCTTCTCGCGGGGGCCCCAGGACGGCAACGCTAGTGGTGAAACGCGTCACCGTGGGATGCGAGGGATAGCCAATTCCCGCGCTAATTAAGGCCGTTGAAGCACTGCATAGAGGGGCTTTTTCACTCTTACGAGCGGGGTGGTGCTCGCACGCTCACCACCACCCGGCCGTGGCTATGGCGCACGCCGGCGGACGGCCGTGATCACAACGCGCAAAGGCAGGCAAGGGGGACGATCACCACGGGGGTCCCGACGGCTCGCACGACACTTGCTGAAACGCGACACCAAAACGTCGGTGCGGCGCCCGTTTCCGGGGGCACCGCACCGACGCGGAGATGTTCCACCCGGCGCGCGCCGGAGCGCTCACGGGCCCGGCCCGGCCGTCGGGGGCGAAGCTAACGTCGGCCGCCGCGGGGGACCTCGGGACCGTCAGGGGTGTCGATGCCGCGTTCTATCGCATAGCGCACGAGTTCCACCCGGTTGTGCAGTTGCAACTTGCCGAGGGTGTTCTGGACGTGGTTCTGCACCGTGCGGTGGGAGATGACCAGCCGCTCCGCGATCTGCTTGTACGAGAGCCCCTTGGCGACCAACCGCAGCACCTCGGTCTCCCGGTCGGTCAGCTGCGGGGCCTTGGGCTCGTCCGCACCCGACGCGGGGGCCGGCTCCGTGGCCAGCCTGCGGTACTCCCCGAGCACCAGACCGGCCAGCCCCGGGGTGAAGACGGCGTCCCCCACGGCCGTGCGGCGCACGGCATCGGTCAGCTCCTGCGTGCTCGCGGACTTCAGCAGATAGCCCGTGGCACCCGACTTCACCGCCTCCAGCACGTCCGCGTGCTCACCGCTGGCGGACAGCACCAGGACCCGTACCCCCGGCAGTGCGCCGACCACTTCCTTGCACACCTGCACACCGGGGAGCTCGGGAAGGTTGAGGTCGAGTACGAGGACGTCCGGCACGGTGGCCTTGGCCCGGCGTACCGCCTGTCGACCGTCGCCGGCCGTGGCCACCACGTCGAATCCGGCCGCGGCCAGGTCGCGGGCGACCGCGTCCCGCCACATCGGGTGGTCGTCGACGACCATCACCCTGACCGTCTGCTGCTCCGTCATCTCCCGCTGCCTTCCCCCGCCGAACTCATCGCCCTCGGTGAATTGATCGACCCCATGAAACCGACCCTATGAACAAGTGAACTGAAATGGAACGAAATCAAATGAAGGGGATGGCGGGCGCAGGAGTTCGGCCGCCCGTGACCTGGCAGGGCCCGCCGTCTCACCGTCTCGCCGTCTCGCCGTCTCACCGACGGAACGCGCTCCGAACGTCATCGCTGGCGCGGCACCTTCAACTCGACCTCCGTTCCCTGCCCCGGTACGGAGACCAGTTCGGCCGTGCCGCCCAGATCCCGCAACCGGCCGCGGATGGACTGGGCGACACCCAGCCTGCCCTCGCCCTCCGCCTGGGCGAGACGGCCGTCCGGAATGCCGGGGCCGTCGTCCCGGACGGTGACGATCACCTCGTCCGTCCAGTCCTCCACCAGGATCCAGGCGTTGGCATCCGCACCCGCATGGCGCTTCACGTTGTCCAGGGCGGCGCCGACGGCGGCCGTCAGTTCGGCCGCGGCCAGCGCCGGGAGCTGCACCGGAGCGCCCGGCTCCGACAAGGTCACCTGCGGGCCCGCATAACGGGCGAGGAGGGAGCGGACATCGCACTCGTGGGCTGACTCGTCGTAATCCTCCCCACCGAGCACGTACTCGGTGACCGTTGTCTCGCCGGCCTCGGCGGCACCCGGGCGCGTGACGGGCACCAGTCCGCGGGAGACGAGGGTACGCAGGGCGATCTCCTGCTCCCCGGCCATCCGACCCAACTCGGCCGCTTCGCCGCCGAGGGCCGTGCCGCGGCGCTGCACCATCGCCAGCACCTGGAGCACCCCGTCGTGGATGTCCCGCGCCATCCGCTCGCGCTCCCGGGTCACCGCCTCGATCTCCAGTGCCCGGGCCAGGGTGCGCTCGGAGGCCCGCGCGACCTCGACCACGTATCCGATGGCTATCGAGGCGACCCAGACCAGGAGCACGTTATGGAAGGTGTCCCGGCTGGGCTCGGCGCGCTCAAGGATGTTGGCGACGGCGACCAGCGACGAGGCGAAGCCCGCCCACCGCCAGCCGCCCTTGATGGCGAAGGCGAGGACGGCGCCCGCGGTCCAGATGGACGGCAGGGTGGGCCCGTCGACGTGCCGTGCGTCCACGTCGGCGAGGGGGGTGATCAGAATGCCCGTGAGCGCGATGGTGAGGTCCGCGCCCAGGAAGCGCTTGGTGCAGCGGGCGGCGTTGGAGACCTGGGGCAGGGTGGCCAGCGTCCAGACCGACATCACCGTCAGGAAGACGACCGCCACCCAGGGACGCTCGAACTTCTGGGGGGTGAAGGCGAAGAGGAGTATCGCGTACACCATCGTCAGCACGCGGTAGCCGGCGAGCGCGCGCCACAAGGGCAGCTCGACCGACATCCGCGCGCCCTGCTGGCCCCGACCGTCCCCCGGCCTCTTGGCACCCTCGGCGTCCGCGCCCTTCCCGGCCATGTCCCCCACCCCCGATCACCCCCTGATCGACGACCGCGCTGCTATGCGGCCGGCGGTCTGTCCGTCTGCTCGACACCCTCGACCGGAGCAGCCGGAACGGTCGGCTCCGCCCCACGGGGCTTGCTCCCCTGGGCCTTCGCCGCCGCCTTCGCCGCCTTCTCCGCCTCCGCGATCTCCCGCTTGGCGACCGTGGCGTAGATGTCGACGTACTCCTGCCCGGACAGCTTCATGATCTCGTACATGACCTCGTCGGTCAGTGAACGCAGAATGTAGCGGTCCTCCTCCAGTCCCTGGTAGCGGCTGAAGTCGAGCGGCTTGCCGATCCTGATGCCCGGACGCATCAGCTTGGGGACGACCTTGCCGGGCGGCTGGATCTTCTCCGTGTCGATCATGGCGATGGGGATCACGGGGGCGCCGGTCGCGAGCGCCACCCGGCCCAGGCCACCGGGCTTGCCCCGGTAGAGCCGGCCGTCCGGGGAGCGGGTGCCCTCGGGGTAGATGCCGAAGAGACCTCCGCCCTCCACCACCTCGATGCCGGCCTTGACCGCGGCCTGACCGGCGCCCCGCCCACCGGACCTGTCCACCGGAAGCTGCCCTACGCCCTTGAAGAAGGCGGCGGTGAGCCGACCCTTGACCCCGGGGGAGGTGAAGTACTCCGCCTTCGCGATGAACGTGACCTTCCGGTCGAGGACCGCGGGCAGGAAGAAGGAGTCGGAGAAGGAGAGATGGTTGCTCGCGAGGATCGCCGGGCCATCGGCGGGAATGTTCTCCAGACCCTCCACCCAGGGCCTGAAGGCAAGCTTCAGCGAGCCTCCGATGGAGAACTTCATTGCGCCGTAGATCAACTCGAATGCCTCCTGTTGCTGTCGAACAGACCTTAACCCGACGTGACTGCGGGGCCGGTGCATCCCCCGCGCCGGTGGACTTATGGACCTGGTCGGTGTCAGTCCGGTCGCGTACGGTGAGATGCACCCCCTTCGATGCCTCGTGCCACACAGAACAGGAGACCCCGGTGCCGGTCCTTCCCGGAGCCGAGCCCTACCGCCATGAAGGCGGCGAGGTAGGCGTCCTTCTCTGCCACGGATTCACCGGTTCACCGCAGTCATTGCGTCCCTGGGCGGAGTTCCTGGCGGAGCGGGGGCTGACGGTGTCCCTGCCGCTGCTCCCGGGTCACGGCACCCGCTGGCAGGACATGCAGGTGACCGGGTGGCAGGACTGGTACGCGGAGGTCGACCGGGAGCTGCGCGAGTTGATCTCCCGGTGTGAGGTCGTCTTCGTCTTCGGACTCTCCATGGGAGGGGCCCTCGCACTGCGGCTGGCCGCCCGCCACGGGGACGCGGTCCGGGGCGTCGTCGTCGTCAATCCCGCGAACAAGGTGCACGGCGTGGCCGCACGGGCCCTGCCCGTGGTCCGCCATTTCGTGCGGAGCACCCAGGGCCTGACCGACGACATCGCCAAGCGCGGCGCCCACGAGGTCGGCTACGACCGGGTCCCGCTGCACGCCGCCCACTCCCTGCGGAGCTTCCTCCGTCTCGTCGACGGCGAGCTGCCCCAGGTCACCCAGCCCATGGTGCTCCTGCACAGTTTGGAGGACCATGTGGTACCGCCGGTCGACTCGGCGCGGATTCTCGGCCGGGTCTCCTCCACGGACGTCACTGAGGTCGTGTTGGAACAGAGCTACCACGTGGCGACGTTGGACCACGATGCGGAGCGGATCTTCCACGAGAGTTGTGCGTTCGTCGACCGGCTCGCTCCGAATGCCGTGAGGAAGGGGAGCACCGCCGGTGGCTGAGCAGCATGACGCGGACCGTGAGCCGCAGCCCATCGACGAGGAGGCGGCCTGGGCCGCCATCGTCGCGGGGTACGGGGAGGAGCCGGCGGACCCGCCGGGCGCCAAGCCGTTCAAGTCGGTGGAGGATCTCGCGCTCCTCGAAGGGGAGGTGAACGAGTCGCCCCGGGGCAAGGGGGACGACCGGTCGCCCGACGAAGACCAGGCGGCCGGGCTCGGTAGTTCCATCACCTTCGCCCCCGGGGTCGGTGGTGCGGGCCCCCGCGACTACCAGGTGATCGACCCGAACGAAGCGAACGTCAACCAGGGCGATGAGGGGGACGAAAGCGACGAAGGCCACTTTGTGCCCCCGGAGCCGCCTCCGCTGCCCGAGGCCGACGTCACGGCGAAGTTCGCCTGGCTGGCGGTGATCGGCGGCCCGGTGCTGATGCTGGTCGCGGTCCTGCTCCAGTGGGAGATGACCTGGTGGTTGACCACCTTGTGCGTCGGTGGGTTCCTCGGGGGCTTCGCGACGCTGGTGGCCAGGATGGCCCACGGAGACGAAGAGGACGACGACCCCGGCCGGGGAGCGGTCGTCTAGGGAGCGTCCGCGGGCCGGGGCTGGGCGGCCTCAGGAGTTGGCGAAGGCGGGGTGCACGGCGGGGATCCTGAGCGCGGCCAGCACGGGCAGATGATCGCTGGCCGCGCGCAGATCGGCCGCGCTCACTCCGGGGTGCTCGACGGGCACCCCGCAGCCGAGCACCTCGATGCCGTGACTCGCGAACACCGCGTCGATGCGGCGCCGTGGCCGGCCCGGGTCGAAGGTGTGCTCCCCGCCCCATGGCGCGGTGGCCCAGCAGTCCTGGAGACTGGCTGCGATCCGCTGGAAGCCGCGGCCGGACGGCGTCTCGTTGATGTCCCCTCCGACGACGGCGTACGGCACGTCCATCGCGGCGAGCCGATCGATGAGCAGCCCAGCCTGTGCATGGCGCTCGGCGTCCGCCAGGCTCAAGTGACAGCTGAGCACGCCCAGTCTGGCAGCGCCGATCGTGACGACGGCGGTGGCGAATCCCCGCCGGTGCTGGCCGGGCACGAGCGGGAGCAGGACGTCCTGCGTCCGCTCGACGGTCGCCCGCAGTGAGCACAGGAGCAGGGGCCCGGCAGCGGTGGCGCCACCGCTGAGGACGACGAGATCGGTCTTCGCGGCGAGCCGTGCCGCGTGCTTGCGCCAGCGGAAGAAGCGGGGGGCCTCCTGGATGAAGACGAGGTCGGGCGCACAGGCCCGGATCACCCGGGCGAGGGCGTCCTCGTCGTCGCGCAACGAGCGGATGTTGTAGCTGAGGACCCGAACGACGGCGGAACCGTCGGGTTCGGTACGGGAGTTGGGCAGGACCGTGGCCATGCCAGCACCCTACGACGGAGTCGCCCGCGATTCGTCAGGCTCGCCCTGGCACTGCCACCACCCGTCTTCTTCGCGGGGTGGGCCCGTGACCTCGTGCGGTGCGGTGGGGGAGATGTCTGATGCGGAGGGATTCGGGTAGCCGCTGCGACACGGACCCCGGCAGGAAGGTGAGGACGTGATGACCGGTACGACCCGCCATGCGTCCTGCGGTGCTGGCGATCGTCCGGGCGGATCGGTCCGTCCGGAGGACGACCCTGGCACCGCCGAGCACCCCTGCATCCCGAGAGGCAAGGAAGGGCACACCATGAACGGCATCCCCCATCCCCGGCGCAATGTCCTCGACACCGAGGAGTTGCGCTCGCGTGCGCTGGACACCCGGGAACAGCTGGGACAGACCGTTGACGCACTGGTCGCGAAGGCCGAGGTGCCGGAACAGGTCAAGGTGAAGGCGGCAGCCGCCAGGACCCAACTGGTGGACGCGGCGACGGCCGTGGGCGACAAGTTGCGCGAGGTCACCCCGCCGCCCGTCCAGGAGACGACGGCACTGGTCGCCGAGACGGCCCGGAGGAGGCGGGTACCGCTGCTCACGGTGGGCATAGCAGCCGTGGTGCTGGTGGTGCTGGCTCGTCGGAGGGTCCGGTGAAGGTGTCGAAGGTGCTCTACAAACCGGTGGGTGCCGGGGTCGGAGCGCTCGGGGGGCTGCTCGCCAGCGCGGCCTTCGCCCAGATCTGGAAGCGCCTCGGCCATGAGGACAAGGCGCCCGGCCCGACGGATGAGGACCGCGGCTGGGGTGAGGTGTTGATCGCCGCGGCGCTCCAGGGGGCGGTGTTCGCCGTGGTGAAGGCGGCCGTGGACCGCGGCGGGGCGACCGCGACCCGTCGACTGACCGGGAGCTGGCCCGGATAGCCGCCGCCCCGCCCCCTTCGGCCCGGCCGGGACCAGTCATGCCGGTCCTGGGCCGAAGGGCGGGACGGGACGGCGCCGATGGCCGTGTGCCGAGCCCGGGCGTGCTAACCCTGGCGTGCCAGGTCAGCCGCTCCCACCAGGCCGGCCTTGTTGCCCAGTTGGGCGGCGAGCACCTGGGCGTGGGGGCGCCACTGGGCGCCGATCAGCCAGCGCCGGAAGGACTTGCGGATCGGTTCGAGGACCAACTCCCCCTCGTCCGACACACCGCCGCCGACGATGAAGGCAGACGGGTCGAACAGCGACGCGAGATCGGCCAGGCCGGCCCCGGCCCAGCGGGCGAGCTCTCGGAAGGAGTCGACGGCGACCGGGTCACCCTGGCGTGCGGCGGCGCTGACGTGCTTGCCTTCGATGCCGTCGATCGTGCCGTCACCGAGTCCCAACAGGATCTCGGCGTTCTCCGGGGTGGCGTTGGCGCGCTGCCGCGCATAGCGGACGAGCGCCCGGCCCGATGCGTACTGCTCCCAGCACCCCTGGCTGCCGCAGCCGCAGAGCAGGCCGTCCGGCACCACGCGGATGTGACCGAACTCAGCGGCCACTCCGTAGCGCCCTCGCCGCAGCTTGTTGCCGATGATGATGCCGCCGCCGAGTCCAGTACCGAGCGTGATGCAGATGACATCGTCGTGCCCCTGCCCGGCCCCGAAGCGGTACTCGCCCCAGGCTGCCGCATTGGCGTCGTTCTCGACGACGACCGGCAGCCCCACGCGCTGCTCGACCTTGTCCTTGAGGGGCTCGTGGCGCCAGTCGATGTTGGGGGCGAAGAGGACGGTGGCCCGTTTGTCGTCCACATAACCCGCGGCGCCGATGCCGACGGCCTCGATCTGGTGTCCCTCGCCCGCCGCGCCGACGGCGGTACAGATGGCGTCCACGATGCCACCGGGGGTCGGCGGGGTGGGCACCTTGTGCGTCTTGAGGATCGTGCCCGCCTCGTCGACAACGCCCGCAGCGATCTTGGTGCCGCCGATGTCGACGCCGATGGTGAGTCCCATGTGCCCCTCAGTTCCCGGTATGGCCACTGGCACCAACCGTACCCGAGGGCGGCAGGACCATGATCAGTCCAGGTCGATGTGTTCGCCGCCACCGGGTTCGTCGTCGCGCGGATCGCCGGACTTCTTCGAGGGCCCGGACGGCTCCTCGGTGCCCTGCGTCCACCGCCGCTCCTGGCCCTCGACGGCCGAGCGGTAGGCGGCGAGCAGTTCACCGCCGGCGGCAGCGAGGTGATCGAAGACCTGCGGGTTGCGCTGCAACACCGGCTCGACGGCGGACTTCGCCTGATTCACCAGTTGCTGTACGGCGCTCTGGGCCGCGACCCCGGGCAGGGACGACTGGAACTCGTTGACCTTGTCGGCCACGACACCGAAGAGTTTGCGCAGCTCATCGCCGGCGGATCCGGGCGGGGGGCCGTACTGGGCGCGGCGACGGGCCTTCTCGGACGCGAGGTCTTCGGCGCAGGCGTCGGCCCATGCGTCGGCGTCGGCTGGCCGCTCGGTGGCATCGCTCATGGCGTACTCCTGCACAGGGCGTTGGTCCGGCGATGGGTGTTCGTACCCTCGACGTTACCCGAACGGACGCGAACGGTTCAGCGAGTGCGCGGCCAGAGATCGGGGTCGGGGGTGAATCGGACTCTGAGGGCGCCCTCCGTCAGTGCCGCCCCTGAGACGGTGCAGCGGCGCAGGGCGGAGGGCAGCGGAACGATCCTGCGGAAGGGGCCGACGGTGAGGACGAGTTCTTCGCCGCGGCGTACGAGGTGCACGTCTCCCTTCCTGGCCCCGGGCAGCGGGATGGCCCAGACGAAGGTGCCGTCCTCGTCGCGGTGGTCGACGACCTGCTTCCCAGCGGTGTCGGCGGGGCAGCGGGTGTCGGCGCCGGCATGGTCGGGGAGCAGTTCCGCGGCGACATCACGGAGTGCTTCGAGGCCCCGGGGCTCCCGTCCGGTGTGGCTGACCTCGCGGACGTGCGGCCCCCATTCCCCGTACCACTCGTGCAACGTCTTCTCCTGCTGTGCCGCGAGTCCCGCGAGCCAGGGGTCGGCGGAGTGCCGTGGGAGGACCCGGTTGGCGATCACCGCATCGACGTGCAGATCGTGCAGGGCGAGCCCGGTACGGGCGGTCCGCAGTGCGTCGGCGGCGGCCGGGCCGGGCTCGGCGACGAGGTGCACCACCGTGTCCGGTGAGGTCACCACCCGCTGGACCGCGGCGAGCTCGGCGTCCCAGCCGGCGGCCGTGTCGTACAACCACTGCGCGGGCATGGGGACCCCGGCGAGTTGGGCGAGGACGGGGCGCAGCGCGCGGGCGGCCTGGCGTTCAGGGGGTAGCAGTCGGCGGAGATAGCGGCGGAGCTGTTCGGGCAGGGCGAGCAGGGCGATGGCTTCGTGTATCGGGGGCAGGTCCACGACGACGGCGTCCCAGTCGCCGGCTGCCGCCGCGGTCAGAGCCTTGAGCAGGGCGAACTGCTCACTGCCGGGGAGCTCGGTCAACTCCTCGTCGGCGAGTTTGGTGGCGCCGAGGAGGTCGAGTGCGGTCGCGCCGCGTTCTTGCCAGGCGAGGAACTCGGCACGGAAGCGCGGGGCGCTGTCGAGCGCGGCGGCCCAGAGCCCCGCGGTGATCTCGACGGCGCACAGCCCGTCGGCGATCTCGGTCGTGTGCAGCCCGGGTGCCGGTGTGACGGGCAGGCCGAGGGGGGTGCCAGGCTCGGTGGACAGCAGGAGGACACGTGCCGGGCGGGCGCCGGGTGTCGCTGCCGTCGGTCGGGTCAGGGCGAGGGCGGTCGCCGCAGCGACGGTGGTTCGGCCCGCGCCGCCGAGTCCGGTGACGAGGACCAGGTGCATCAGTGGGTGGGTCCGCTCTCGACGCGCTTCTTCAGTCCGTCGAGGGCACGGTCGATGATGACCTTCTCGGCCTTGCGCTTGATCATTCCCAGCATCGGGATCTTGACGTCGACGGTGAGCCGGTAGGTGACCTCGGTGCGGTCGCCGCCGAGCGGGGTGAGGGTGTACGACCCGTCGATGGCCCGCAGCATCTGTGACTTGACCAGGGTCCAGCTGACCTGGTTCTTGCCGTCCCAGGTGTACGCGAGGGTGTGGTCGTCCTTGATCGCTCCGGCGTCGAGGACCAGCCGGACCTGTTCGGCGCGGCCGTCGGCGTCCCGGGAGATCACCTCGGCCTGCTTCACCTCGCCGGTCCATTCGGGATAGCGGTCGAAGTCCGAGATCACTCCCATCACTTCGGCCGGCGCCGCTTCGATGGTGATGCTTGAGCTGGTGTGTTCCGCCATCGCTGCGGCTCCCTGGAGTGCGGGTACGGACCGGTGTTTGATGGTGGAGAGGCTATCGCGACCGGGGGTGTCGTCCGTCTGCGGCCCTCCCGGCCCTGACGGCGTCGTTGGCGTGAAGTCGTCGGGTGCTCCGAGCGGTCCGGGTGGGGTTCACCACTCCAGGGTCCAGGGGCGCCCCGTGGAGGCGAAATGTCCCACATTCACGCACTCGGTGGCCCCGATGCGCATCCGGGCGACGAGGGGTTGGTGGACATGGCCGAAGAGTGCGTACCGGGGTCGGGTGCGGTGGATGGCGGCCAGGAGCGCCGAGCTGCCGCGTTCGAAGCGGCGGGCGACGGTGTCGTAGGTCAGTTCGGGCACATCGGGCGGGATGTGGGAGCAGAGCACGTCGACGTCTCCGAGCGCCTCGACCTTCGCGGCGTACTCCTCGTCCGAGATTTCATAGGGGGTGCGCATGGGCGTGCGCAGCCCGCCGCCGACGAATCCGAACACCAGACCGCCGATCTCGGCCCGCTGACCGTCGAGAACGGTGGTGCCGTCATGGGCGTATTCCGGCCATAGTCCAGGGATATCGACATTGCCGTAGGTCGCGTACGTCGGTACGGGGAACGCGGCAAACAGTTCGGCGTACTGCCGGCGCACCGCGGCTTCGATGGTGCTGTCCCGGTCCTCGCCCAGTTCCGCCCAGAGCCCACGGGCCAGCTCCCGGGCCTCGTCGAACTTGCGGGCCGTGCGCAAACCCACGATCAGCTCGGCGTTCTCGACTCCGAACAGATCGGGAAAGATGCCGCGGGAGCGGTCTGCATAGTCGAGGAAGAGGACGAGGTCGCCGAGACAGACCAGGGCGTCGGCCCCGTCGCCCGCCCTGACGAGACCCTCGACATTGCCGTGCACATCACTGATCACATTGACCCGCATGGCCGTCACCCTAGGACGCGTCGCGGTGGCTGGACAGTGGGGCAGGCCGGTCGTTCTTTCGGGTCCGGCAGGGAGTGGACTACTCTGCGCGAAGTACTGCCATATACATGTGACGCAGGGAACATCTGGCCGGAAACCCCTACCCGGAACCGAGTACCGGTGGGTAACGTCCGGGCAGTCCACTTCTGCGTCACCCCCAGGAGCACCAGCCCGATCTTGGACCGCAGCCGGTGCGTACACAGAGCCGTGGCGCCGGAGCCCGATGAGGAGCAGCAGTTTTGCGCGAGTTCAGCCTTCCGGCCCTGTATGAGGTCCCGTCGGACGGAAACCTGACGGACCTGATCCGCCGCAACGCCGCGCAACATCCCGATGTGGTGGTCATCGGCAAAAAGGTCGACGCCGGCTGGGCGGACGTCACGGCCCGGGAGTTCCTCGCCGAGGTGCGAGCGGCGGCCAAGGGGCTCATCGCGGCCGGTGTGCGCCCCGGAGACCGGGTGGCCCTGATGTCACGCACCCGCTACGAGTGGGTCCAGTTGGACTTCGCCATCTGGAGCGCCGGGGCGGTGACCGTGCCGGTGTACGAGACCAGTTCGGCCGAGCAGGTCTCGTGGATCCTCTCCGACTCGGGCGCGGTCGCCGCGATCGTGGAGAGCGAGGCGCACGTCGCAGCCGTGGAGTCCGTACGGGACCGGCTGCCGGCCCTGCGTCACCTCTGGCAGATCGACGCCGGCGCGGTGCCGGAACTGGTGAAGACCGGCGCCGACGTCGAGGACTCCCTGGTCGACGAGCGCACCAGGACCGCCAAGGCCGACGACCCGGCCACGATCGTCTACACCTCCGGCACCACCGGGCGTCCCAAGGGCTGCGTGCTCACCCACCGCAGCTTCTTCGCCGAGTGCGGCAACGCGGTGGAGCGGCTGAAACCCCTCTTCCGCACCGGCGAGTGCTCGGTCCTGCTGTTCCTGCCCGCCGCGCACGTCTTCGGGCGGCTGGTCGAGGTGGCGGCCGTGATGGCCCCGATCAAGCTGGGCTGCGTATCGGACGTACGGAACCTCACCGATGAGCTCGCCTCCTTCCAGCCCACCCTGATCCTGGGCGTGCCGCGGGTCTTCGAGAAGGTCTACAACGGGGCGCGCTCCAAGGCCCAGGCGGACGGCAAGGGCAAGATCTTCGACAAGGCCGCACAGACGGCCATCTCGTACAGCCGTGCGCTGGACACCGCCAAGGGTCCTTCGTGGGGGCTGCGGATCAAGCACAAGATCTTCGACCGGCTCGTCTACAGCAAGCTCCGGGCTGTGCTCGGCGGGCGCGGGGAGCACGCGATCTCCGGTGGGGCGCCGCTGGGCGAGCGCCTCGGGCACTTCTTCCGCGGCATCGGCTTCACGGTCCTGGAGGGCTACGGGCTCACCGAGTCCTGCGCTGCGACCGCCTTCAACCCCTGGGACCGGCAGAAAATCGGTACGGTCGGCCAGCCGCTGCCCGGTTCGGTGGTGCGGATCGCCGACGACGGCGAAGTGCTGTTGCACGGCGAGCACCTGTTCCAGGGGTACTGGAACAACGAGACGGCCACGGCTGAGGCGCTGGCCGACGGCTGGTTCCACACCGGTGACATCGGCGCACTCGACGAGGACGGCTTCCTGTCCATCACGGGCCGCAAGAAGGAGATCCTGGTCACCGCCGGCGGCAAGAACGTCGCTCCCGCGGTGATCGAGGACCGCATCCGCGCACATGCGCTCGTCGCGGAGTGCATGGTGGTCGGCGACGGGCGCCCCTTCGTGGGCGCATTGATCACCCTGGACGAGGAGTTCCTCGGCCGCTGGGCCGCCGAGCGCGGCAAGTCGGCCGCGGGGGCCGCCGTACTGCGCGACGACCCCGAGGTCCTGGCCGAGATCCAAAGCGCGGTGGACGACGGCAATGCGGCGGTCTCCAAGGCGGAGTCGGTGCGCAAGTTCCGCATCCTGGCCGCCCAGTTCACCGAGGAGGCCGGGCACATCACCCCGTCGCTGAAACTGAAGCGCAATGTGGTGGCGAAAGACTTCGCGGACGAGATCGAGGGCATCTACCGCGGCTAGTCCCTGTCCACAGGACGACCGGCCCGGCGGGGCTGTTCCCGGGCCGGCCGGCCCTGGCGAGCCCGCCGGGCCGTTGCAGCCCCCACGCACGCCCGCCCGGCCCGGTGTGCGTCAGAGCAGTTCGCGCAAGCGCTCGGCCAGCAGGTCCCAGCGCCACTTCTCCTCGACCCAGCGGCGCCCGCGTTCCCCCATCCGCTGCCGCAACTCCGGATCCTGCAACAGGGCGATGATCCGCTCGGCGGCGTCCTGCGGCGAGCCGCCGCGCACCACCCAGCCGGTCTCCCCGTCCAGGACCGCGTCCGGCGCGCCCCCCGAGTCGCCCGCCACCACCGGTAGCCCGGTCGCCGAAGCCTCCAGATAGACGATGCCCAGCCCTTCGACGTCGAGGCCGCCCCGCCGGGTCCGGCACGGCATGGCGAAGACGTCGCCCGCGCCGTAGTGCGCGGGCAACTCCGACCAGGGCACGGCACCGGTGAACACCACTGAGGTCGACACCCCGACGGTTTCGGCGAGCCGCCGCAGCTCGTCCTCGTACGGTCCGCCGCCCACGATCAGGAGCACGGCGTCCGGAACCTCGGTCAGGATCCTCGGCATAGCCCGGATGAGGGTGTCCTGTCCCTTGCGCGGCACCAGTCGGGAGACGCAGACGACCACGGGCCGGTCCGCGAGTCCGAGCTTCTCGCGCACGGCGGTGCCGCCCGATTCGGGATGGAAGGTCTTCTCGTCGACGCCCGGCGGCAGTTGCACCATCCGCGCGGCTGCCTCGGGGCTCAGTGCGGCGGCGATGCGCGAGCGGGTGTACTCGCCGAGGTAGGTGATCGTGTCCGTGCCGTCGCCGATGCGGCGCAACAACTGCCGGGAGGCGGGGAGTTGTGCCCAACCCGCCTCATGGCCGTGCGAGGTGGCGACCAACCGCTTCGCACCCGCCTTGCGCAGGGCGGGCCCCATCAGTCCGAGCGGTGCCGCCGCCCCGAACCAGACGGATCCGCAGCCGTGTTCCCGGAGCAGGGACACGGCACGGCGGGTGACGCGCGGGGTCGGCAGCAGCATCGTCGTCCGGTCGCGCACAACGGTGAAGGGCTGTTCGGCGTCGAAGGCCGCCGTCGCAGCGGCGCCCTCGTGGCCCCGCTTCCAGGTGGAGGCGTAGACGACGAGTTGCTCCGGGTCCAACCGCAGCGCCATGTTGTGGAGGAACGCCTGGATGCCACCGGGCCGCGGCGGAAAGTCATTGGTCACGATCAAGGTCTTGTGCATCGTGGCCGACAGTACCGAAATCCCCGCGAGGGGCCGAACGACCCCGCCCGGTGGAACCGCACGAGGAGCCGACACCGCCCGGACGGTCGGGCAGCCGGGCGGCGGGGAGTGCACCACCCGTGTGAACCGTGCACTGTCCCCCGAACGCCGGCCTCGTCTGACCGTCCCCGGCGCGATCTCCCGGGCACCATGATCGTTTCACCGTTCCATCGGAAGACGGGATGAGGCGCGCATGAGGGGTGGACGGTTCCCGTCGCCGGTGCAGGACTCGCTGTGGTTGCTCACCCGGGCGGTGCTGCTGCTCTGGGTCTTCCATGTGCTCCCGTTCCCGGGCCCGGACGTCACCGCCGACGTCTCGGTGATCTACCGGCGCTGGTCCGAGACGCTGCAGAGCGGCTTCTTCCCCTTGGACGACGTGACCTGGCAGTACCCGCCGGCCGCGGCGCTCGCCATCCTCTCCCCCGCGCTCCTGCCCTTCCTCGACTACGCAGCGGCGTTCTTCGTGCTGGTGCTGCTCTGCGACGCGACCGTGTTCGTCCTGCTGCGGTACGCGGCCGGGCGGCCCGGCAACTGCGGTCGGGGCGCGTGGGTGTGGATCGCGGGCGTACCGCTGCTGGGACCGACCGCGTACGCACGCTACGACCTGATGGTGACCGCGGTCGCCGTGGCGGCCCTGCTGGCGGGCGTACGACGGCCCTGGGCACTGGGTGCACTGGCCGCGCTGGGGGCGCTGCTGAAGGTGTGGCCACTGCTGCTGTTGATCGGGGTGGATCGGGGCCGGGCGACCCTGATCGCCTGGGGGACGGCCCTGGGCACGGCGGCCGGTCTGACCCTGGGGTTCCTCGCGGCGATGCCGGGGGCCCTGGTCTTCCTGGTCTTCCAGCGGGACCGGGGCACCGAGGTGGAGTCGCTGGGCGCCCTGGTCTTCCACGTGGCCCGGCAGTTCGGTTGGGACGGGCGCGTCCTGTTGAACTACGGGTCGATCGAGTTCCTCGGGCCGCACGTACCGCTCGTGTCGTCGCTCGCCCTGGCCCTCGCGCTCGTCGCCTTCGGCTGGTTGGCGTACTGGCGGTGGCGGGCCCGCGGCTTCGGTCCCACGACCCTCGCGGACGCGGCGTTCACGGCCGTCCTGCTGTTCACCACCACGAGCCGGGTGATCAGCCCGCAGTACCTGATCTGGCTGGTGGGTCTGGCCGCCGTCTGCCTGGTCCGCCGGGACAGCCGCATGGGGCTGCCCGCCGCCCTCGTACTGCTGGCGACCGCGGTGACGACGTTGGAGTTCCCGATCTACTTCGCCGAGGTGGTGGCGAGCGATCCGGTCGGGGTGGGGCTGCTGCTGGTGCGCAACGGTCTCCTGGTGCTGGCCGCACTGACCGCGGGCGTACGGCTGTGGCGGGGCACGGTGTCCAACCCGCACCCGGCGAGCGCGGGACCCGCTGCCGCACCAGCGCTGCAGTCGTCCTGACCCGGCCGGGAGCCATCGCGGTCTCAGCCGCCCAGCCGCTCCCGCAGATAGGCGCGCCACTGCACGGTGAACAGTTCCAGCGTCATGCCGAACTGGTCGACCAGGGCCCGCTCGATCGCGCCCGCCCGGGTGCGGCCCGCGCCCACGGCCCGGTAGAACCCGGTCAGCCCCCGCTCGCCCCAGCGCTCGGCGATCAACTCGCAGGCGAGCCAACCGCCCTCGTAGGCGCGGGCCAACCCGTCCGCGTCCGCCCCGAAGGAGAACTCGCCGTCCCGGGGCAGGACGGCCGGGACCGCGCCGCGGCGGACCGCGCGTTGGAGTTCAGGTGCGGTCTGGCTCGCGGTGCGGCCCGTACCCCGATAGGCGACCCAGTCGGCGAACCCCTCCGACAGCCACATCGGGGTCGCCTGCGATGTGTAGGCGCGCGTGGCGACGTGCGCGGTCTCATGGGTCAACACGGCGTCCTGACCGAAGTCGCTGAGCACGGTGTACGCGGACGGGTTCACCAGGATCCGGTCCGCCGGTACGGCGCCGGCCCTCCCCGTCTCCCCCGTGGTGACCGCGGCGATCCCCCGGTAGCCGGCTGCGGGCGCCCCCAGGAGGGCGCCTAACGCCTCCACCGAGGCGGGCGCCAGGACCACCACCCTCCGCGGCCACGGCGACGGCCAGGCGTCGGACACGGCGGGCACCGCCCGATCCGCCCGGTCGGCGAGCGCCTTGAGCCGGTCGGCGTTCTGATCGACTCCCAGAACGAGACTGCGCTTGCCGTGGACGACCCGCACCCGACCCTGCTGCCACAGCTGCTGGGCACTTCCCTCGGCGGGATCGTCAGCGGTGACCCGCCACCGTCCGTGGCGCTTGCCGAGCCGTACTTGGCGCTGGGAGGTCACCGGTGCATGGTCATAGCCGGCGAGGCGGTAGCGGAGCTCCACGTGCGCGGTGACCTGCTCGCCCGATCGGTCCACGTCGACCACCCGGTACGTCCAGGACCGCAGCGGCACGTCCGCGAGATTGCGGAACTGCCGGCGCTCCTCGGCGTACAGCCCGGTGATCTCCGGCGCGAGGTGGGCCAGATAGGCGGTCTCGTCGTGGGCGAGGACCGCCGCGGCCCGCGCGTCGAGCGTGCGCTGCACATCCCGGCGGACGGTGTCGGACGCCTCGGGCGTCGCACAACCCAGCAGAGAGGGGGTCAATACGGCCGCGACGCCGAGCCCTGCCGTCATCCGTATCGCCCGGCGCCGCCCGCGCCCGTCTGCTGCCACCAGCCGATGGTACGGAACACCCGGGCCCGGCGGGTGCACCACCGGGCCGACCCGGTGGGTCAGACCCGGGTGACGGAGGAGATCGGCATCATCCGGACCGGGTCGTAACGGACGGAGGCCCCGGGGTAGGGCGCGTGCACCACCTGGCCGTTGCCCATGTACATCCCGATGTGGCTGGCGTCGTCGCGATACGTCACCAGATCGCCCGGGCGCGCCTCGGACAGCGACACCTGGCGACCGGCGTAGCGCTGTGCCTGGGAGGTCCGGGGCAGCCCCACGCCCGCCTTTGCGTACGACCACTGGATCAGCCCGGAGCAGTCGAACCCGGACGGTCCGTTGGCGCCCCACACATAGGGGCGGCCGACGGCGCTGCGGGCGGCCCGGACCGCGACGGCGGCCCGGGAGGAGGCCGGTGCGTCGCCGGAGAGCGCCGGCAGGACGTCGCGCCCCGAGCGGGACGCCCGGTCGAACGCGCCGCGCTCCTCGGACGGCAGGGAGTTGAGCAGTCTCTGTGCCAGGGCGAGCTTGCGCTCCACCGTGCGTTTGTGGCGGGCGACGGCCGCTCGGCTGCGTTCGAGTTCGGAGAGGTCCCGGGCGGCCTCGGAACGCAACTGGCCGATGCTGCGCTGTGCGCGCTGGAGGTCTTGGAGGGCGGAGTGCTGACGTTCCGTGACCATGTTCAGCATCTCCGCCTGGGCGAGAAACGTGTCCGGGTCGGACGAGAGCAGCAGGGAGAGGGTCGGATCGACACCACCCGAGCGGTACTGGGCACCCGCCAACGAGCCGAGGGCTTCCCGCAGTCGGTTGATGCGCTCCTGGCCCCGGGCGACGCCGTCCTGGACATCGCCCAACTCCTTACGCAGGTGAGTGGCGCGCTCGGAGGCGCTGTTGAAGCGTTCCGTGGCCTTCTCCGCCTCCTCGAAGAGCCGGTCGACCGCGGCTCGTGCCCGCTCGGGGGAGGTCTGTGGATCGGCGCCCGCCGGGGCGGCCCCCAGCGCAGCGACGGCCGTTGCCGCCGCGGCGGACAGAACGGTCACCCGGGCACTGTGAGTGAGACCGGAGTGGGTGGGTCGTCGATGGGACGCCACGGGCCGCGCTCCCTTCCGCTGCACGAATCCGCCGACCGAATCCGCTGGTACGAGAACAGCGCCGCACGGAAGGAGACCGTGCGAGCGCCGTACGAGGTCTGCTGCGCGGCAGACAGTAGCCCGGCGAACACACGGCGACCAACGACCTCGTGCGGCGCACACAGCGGCGCCCTGCCGGGAGACCACAGGTCACCGGCAGGGCGCGGCGTCAGCGAAGGGAGCGGGAAATCCCCCGATCGGGGGGCTTGGGCGTGGCGGGCCGTCGAAGGGGACGGCCCTGCCTCAGACCCGTACTCCGAACTGGAACGGCATGTTGTTGATGGACTCGTAGCGCACCACGGCTCCCGTGCGCGGGGAGTGCAGGATCTGGCCGTTGCCCGCGTAGAAGCCGACGTGGTGCAGATCGCCGTAGAAGAAGACCAGGTCGCCCTGGCGCAGGTCGCTCTGCGAGTTGATGCGCGTGCCGATGCCGGCCTGGGCCTGGGAGGTGCGCGGGATGGAGATGCCGGCCTGGGCGAAGGACCAGGAGGTGAAGCCGGAGCAGTCGAAGGAGTTGGGACCGGATGCGCCGTAGACGTACGGCGTACCGATCTTGCTCTGGCCGGCCGCGAAGGCGGAGGACGCACGGCCCGATGCGGGCTTGGACTCGCCGAGGTCCGCGCGCTGGTTGGCCCGGTTGGCGCGGGTCTCCTCGGCCTTGATGGCCTTGCGCTCCTGGACGCTCAGCGAGTTCAGCAGCTTCTGCGCCTCGGCGAGCTTGGTCTGCACCTCGCGCTTCTTGGTGCCGAGTTCCTTGCGCGTGTCGGCCAGGTCGGTGAGCTTGCCCTGGGCCTCCTTGCGCTGCTGCGCGAGGGCCCGCTGCTTGTTCTGGATCTCGGCGATGGCCTCTTGCTGCTTGTCGCCGAGGTGATCGAGGGCGGACGCCTTGTCGAGGAAGGTGTCCGGGTCCGAGGAGAGGAAGAGTTGGAGCGAGGGGTCCATGCCGCCCGAGCGGTACTGGGCGCTGGCGACGGATCCGAGCTTGTCCCGGAGGTCGTTGAGGTCGTCCTGTCCGCGGGCGACTTCGTCCTGGAGGGTGTCGACCTGCTTCTGGAGCTTGCCCTGGCGCTCCTTGGCGCCGTTGAACTTCTCGGTCGCCTTCTCGGCCTCTTCGTAGAGCTTGTCGACCTTGGCCTTGACTTCGCTCTTGCTCGGCTTGGGGTCAGCCTGAGCGGTCTGGGACGTCAGTGCGACGGCTGCGGCGGCGGTCGCGGTGAGCACGGTCACACGGGTGCGGCCCGGCTGCTTGGGACGACGGTGGGACGCCACGAAGGCGAGCTCCTTCTGCCTCAGAGCCGCCTACCGGGCCGGTGGGGACGATTCCCCGGCTCCGCGCACACAACTCCCCCGGGAATCGGCTGGATGCGCAGACGCGGCGGTTCCTTCGCTGCCATCCCGGATGGATGATCAACCGTGCGAAGGTTCGACGCCTGACCCTAGTGATGTTCTTGTGATCACTTCAAATCCTGTTGGGAAAAATCTTGCCGCTTGAGCGTTTTCTTTACCCCTAATCCACACGCAGTGAGCAATCTTGACGGATTGTCGCGTGCAAATATCGCCAATTCGGTCATACTTCGCCCAAGTTGACATTGCCTAAGATTGTCATACTGAAGTGATCATTACGGTCCCGTCGAGGGACGCATCACTCAGACGCGGGAGAGCCGCTTCAACAACATCGCGGAGGCCACCGGGCGGGCTCCCGACTTGGCCACGCCATCGGCGACCTCGCGGTCCGTGGAGACCACCACCACCGGCCGCCCCGGCGGCTCCGCGCGCACCAGCTGACGGATCAGCTCATCGGCCGTGACACCCGCCTTCGAGAACAGCACCCGCACCCCCCGCGGAGGCGCCAGCAGCACCGGCGCAGCCAACTCCGCGCCGTCGAAGACACAGGTGATCTCCGCACCGGACTGCGCGGCGAGCACCGAAAGGCCCCCCAACAGCCGCAGCCGCTGCTTCTCCAGCGGCATGGTGGGGTAGCCGGTCTTGGTGACGTTGTAGCCGTCCACCACCAGATGCGCCTGGGGCAGGGCCAGCAGTTGGTCCAGGAGTGCCGGATCGGACTCCGACAGCGCACGCGCGGCGATGTCCTTGGGTGACATCCGGCCGGGCTCCACCGCGTCCACCAGATCTGCGGGATGCACGGACGCCGGTGGCAGGGCGAGTTCCCGACGCAGGCCCTGGGCCGCTTCCAGAACGGTGTCCAGCAGCAGCCGCAGCCGCATGTCCTCGACCGACCGGCCTTCCCTGGCGGCGCGTCTGGCAGCCTCCACGGCCGCCTCCGCCTCGCCCAGCCGCCCCCGCAACCGGCGGGCCTCGGACTCGGCGGCCGACACCTGGGCCGTCGCCTCCGTACGGATGGTCTCCATCTCGGCGCCCGCCTGCCGCAGGGCCGCCTCGCCCCGCTTGATGTCGCTCTGGGCGCTCCGCACCTTGCGGCGCAGCGATTCGGCCTCCTTGCGGGCCGCTTCGAGTTCGGTGCGCAGCCGCTCGGTTTCGCTCTTGGTCAGGGCCCGCGCCTCGGTCAACTCCTCGCGCAGCCGCTCCAGCTCCTGGCGTCCCGCCTCGTCGGCGCGCTCAGCATCGGCCCGCTGGGCCTCCTCGCCGGCCGCGGCGACCAGCTTGACCCAGCCGGTGGGGCGCAGCACGTAGGCTGCTGCGGCCACGTCCAGCGGATCGGCGGCGGCGGGCGGCGAGCCGGCCGTGAGGGCCGCGCACAGTTCGGGTTGGGCCGCGGTCAACCGTTCGCCGATGCGCTGCCGGAAGACGGGGTCGCTCTCCAGGGCTGCCGCCATGGCGTTGCCGGCGAACTTGGCGCGCCGGGACGGGGTGAAGCGCACGTACTGTCTCAATTGGGCGGGGAGCTCACCCACCGTGAGACCACCGAAGGCGTCCGACACCAGGGCCACGACCCGGCGTCGTACGCCTTCCGGCAACGGTCGGTCGAGCGCCTCGGCGGCGCCACCGGCCGCGGAGGCCGGTTCGGCGCCACTATCAGGCTGCTCCACGGTCCGTCACCCCATTATCCTGCTGCGCCGCGCCCGCTCCCGTCAGGAGCCGGTACCCGGCCTGTCCACGAGTTCGATCTCGTCCACGGCGTTGCACCAGCGGCAGCGCACGGACTCGATGGTCTCACTGAGCACCTGGCGCTCCTCGACCGTGGGCTCCCCGGCGAGATCCAGATGGACGTATTCGACGACCTTGGAGGAACGGGTGACATCGAAGCGGGTGAGATTGCCGCAGAGGGTGCAGCGCCAGCGGGTACCGGCCGTCGGCAGGGGAACCGTCGTCGTCATCGTGCCGTCCTTGTCTCTCAGACTTCACTGGGCTTCGCTGAGACTGGTGTGAGACTCCATGGTCCCGTCTCGGATTTCCAGGTACGGAAGCGAGGTCCGCGGTGCGCCGTCGAACTGCGGGTGTACTCCCTGTCACTCTATGGCCTCGCGCCTACCCCGGGACACGGCGAGGCACTCTGTACCGTTCACGACCACTACGCCATGATCTGTCCGTGATCGATTGGCGGGGGGTGACCCTCAGGACGATCCGGGGTGTCATGACAGGGCCCACGGTGACGCATGGGGTGATCGCCGTCTGCTGTGCGGTCTTCCTCGTCAGTCCCGTATCCGGGGTCAATGCCTCGTACGGGACGGGGGACGCGCTGCTCGCCGCGCAGGCCGCGTACTTCGAAAGGTGGGGGGTCATCCCCGCCGAACTGATGACGGGTGCCTCCGGCGCACTGCTGACGCCCTTCACGGCGCTCTTCGTCCACGGCAACTGGCTGCATCTGCTCGGCAACATGCTGTTCCTCTATGTCTTCGGCGCGATGACCGAGGAACGCATGGGGGCGATCGGGTTCGCCGTCTTCTACACGGCCACCGGCTACCTCGCGCTCTGTGCCTATGCGGTCACCAATGCCGACTCCGACCAGACCCTCGTCGGAGCCTCCGGGGCGATCTCCGGCGTCCTCGGCGCCTTCCTGTTCCTCTTTCCGAAGGCCAGGGTCACGAGCCTGTTCCCCTTCCTCTTCTTCCTGCCCCTGCGCTTCCCCGCCTGGATCGTGCTGGTCTTCTGGTTCGCCCTGCAATGGCTGGCGGCCTCCGGGGCGGGCACGGGCGGACCCGGGGTGGCCTACCTCGCGCACGTCGTCGGCTTCGGCACCGGCTTCTGCTACGCCTGGGTGCGCTATGGGCGCCGGGCTAGAGTGAAGACCCAAACCACGGCCGCCGAGGGAGACAGCCAACCGTGATCACCGCGATCGTGCTCATCAAGACCAGTGTGGACCGCATCCCGGAGATCGCCGAGTCGATCGCCGCCCTGGAGAGCGTCAGCGAGGTCTTCTCCGTCACCGGCACCTACGACCTGATCGCCATGGTCCGGGTCGCCCGCCACGACGATCTCGCGGATGTGATCCCGGGCCGCATCAGCAAGATCGAAGGCGTCGAGGCGACCGACACCCACGTGGCGTTCCGTACCTACTCGCAGCACGACCTCGAAGCGGCCTTCGCCATCGGCCTGGACGCCTGAGCCGCCACCCCGACACTCCCGAGCACCGACGCCCGCCACTCACAACGACGGACAAGCCGCACCCCGTATGAAGAATTCTTCATCTGCGCCTCATCCGGAGGCCACTTGCGGGGCGCCACCATCGACATCATGGTCTTCTCGCATCGCCTGGCGACCCTCGCCGCAGTCGTCGCGATACCCCTCGGTATCGCGGTGACCAGCTACGCCCTCACGGACAACCCCGACGACCGCAAGGCACCGCCGAAGGTGGAGCTGGAGAGCGGTTCCCCGTCGGCGCCTCCCCCCACCGCCCCCTCGGCCCCCAGTGACGAGACGGTCTCGCCGCCTCCGGTCGGCGAGAGCCCCACGGTCAGCCGGAGCCCCTCGGGCGACGACAACCAGGACGACGGCAATGAGCAGGGCGGGCAGGGTGACGACGGCCCGGGCGGCGACGACTTCGGTGATGACGGCTGATTCCGGACGCCCCTGGGTCTCCGCCCGGCTGCGCATCCTCCTCTGGCTGATCGTCGTCATGGCGGTGGCACTGACCGCGGTCGCCGCCGCCACCCGCTCCGTCCTCCTGCGGGACGTGGACCACCGGATCGACAATCTGCTCGCGCAGGAGGCGGAGGAGTTCGCCAATCTCGCGCGCAACGGCGTCGACCCGCTGACCGGCCAGCGGTTCACCGATCCCGAACCGCTCCTGAAACTCTTCCTGGAGCGCCAGTACGCCGACCCCGACGAGGAACTGCTGGGCCTGGTCGGCCGCGACGGCCAGTCACCGGCCCGGAAGATGCAGTTCCGGGAGGGACGGGTGGACCACCCCCTGGCTGAGGACCCGCGCTCGCTGACCACCGTCTTCGAGTCCTCCAAAGCCACCGGCACCCTCCACCGACGACAGGGCGAGGTGCGCTGGGCGAAGGTCGAGATCGGTGCGAGCGCCGGCTTCCCACCGGCCGCGTTCGTCGTGGCCTTCCACCCCGAGGGCGAGCAGCAGAAGGCCGGCAACGTCTTCACCATGCTGATCGCCATCTCCTCGGTGGCACTGCTGATGACCACGGGCATCGGCTGGGTGGTCGCCGGCCGGATACTGCGCCCGGTACGGCTGGTGCGGACGACCGCCGCGCAACTCACCGAACAGGACCTGACCCAGCGGATACCCGTCCAGGGCCGCGACGACATAGCGGCGCTCGCCGAGACCTTCAACGCCATGCTGGACCGGCTGGAGCGGGCGTTCGCCGCGCAACGCGAGTTCGTCGACGACGCCGGACACGAACTGCGCACCCCCATCACCATCGTCCGCGGGCATCTGGAGCTGATGGGCGACGATCCGGCCGAACGGGAGGAGACCGTACGGATCGTGATGGAGGAGTTGGAGCGGATGAGCCGGATCGTGGAGGACCTGCTCCTGCTCGCCAAGGCCGAACGGCCCGACTTCGTCTCCCCCGAACCGGTCCAGCTCGGCGAGCTGACCGCCGATGTGTTCGTCAAGGCCCGCGCGCTCGGGGACCGGGACTGGAAGCTCGCCGGAACGGTGGACGCCGAAGGCTACTTGGACTCGCAGCGGATCACCCAGGCCATGGTCCAACTCGCCCAGAACGCGGTCCAGCACACCGTCCCCGGGCAGCGCGTGAGCATCGGTTCGCGCGCCCGCGCGGACGGCATCGAACTCTACGTCGCCGACACCGGCCCCGGGGTCCAGCCCCAGGACCATGAAGTGATCTTCGAACGGTTCCGCCGCGGCACGGCCCGTCGCGGATCGCGCGCCACCGGCGCCGGACTCGGCCTCGCCATCGTGAAGGCCATAGCGGAGGGCCACGGCGGCCGGGTCGAACTGCGCCCCACCGAGGGCGGCGGGGCGACCTTCGTCCTCGTGCTCCACGAACTGAGGGAAGTGAAGGACTTGAAGGAGGCCGTCAGATGAACCGCATCCTCATCGTCGAGGACGAGGAGCGCATCGCGTCCTTCGTCGAAAAGGGCCTGCGGGCCAACGGATTCACCACCAGCGTCGTCGGCGACGGGGAAGCCGCCTACGACTACGCCATCACCGGCGGTTTCGACCTCGTCATCCTGGACATCGGCCTGCCCGGCAAGGACGGGTTCACCGTGCTGCGCCAACTCCGCGAGGCCCGGGTGTCGGTACCGGTCATCGTGCTCACCGCGAGGGACTCCGTACGCGACACGGTGGCCGGCCTCGAAGGCGGCGCCGACGACTGGATGACCAAGCCGTTCAGGTTCGAGGAACTCCTGGCCCGGGTCCGGCTCCGGCTGCGCACGGCGGCCAGGGCCCCCGAGGTGACCGTACTGCGCAACGGCGAACTCACCCTCGACCTGCGCACCCGCAGAGCACGTTCCGGCGAACGGCTGGTGGATCTGACGGCCCGGGAGTTCGTCCTGCTGGAACTCTTCCTGCGCCACCCGGGACAGGTGCTGTCCCGGGAACAGATCCTGTCCCACGTCTGGGGCTACGACTTCGACCCGGGCTCCAACATCGTCGACGTCTACGTCCGTGCGCTGCGCAAGAAGCTCGGCGCCGACCGGGTGGAGACGGTACGCGGCATGGGCTACCGACTGCCGGAGTAGCCGGCGCAGCCACCCACCGGGCACCCCGCCCCGACGGGGTGCCCTTCGTGCTGTTCACCGCCTGCGGCACACGCCCCCCTCCAAGCGCGGCACGCCCCGCCCGCCCCACCCGAGAACTCTTCTGACCTGCACATTTCTGCATCCTGTCAGGAGAGGCGCTCCGTGAAGTTCCTTTCATGAAGGGCTCATGAAGCGCTCACCGCACGGGCGGAGTCTCGATGACGTGACCCTGAACCTGCGCCAAGCGGCAACCCTCTGCGTGGCCCTGAGCATCTGCGCCCTGCTCGTCGTGCCCGGCAACTTCCCGGAGCTCAGCGGCGACGCCCGCATCACGCTCGCCGTGTTCGCCCTGGCGACCTGCGCCTGGATCGGCACCCCGATCGACGACACCTACATCGCCCTCGGCGCGGGTCTCGCGCTCACCGCCACCGGCGTGATCTCCAGCGATGCCCTCTTCGGCACCCTGGGCGACGACACGGTCTGGCTGCTGATCTGCGCCTTCGTCCTGGCCGCTGCCGTGGCCAGGACCGGGCTCGCCGGGCGGGCCGCGGCGTTCCTGGTCGGCGGGGCCCGCAGCGTACGGCAGTTGGTGCACCTGACGACCGCAGCCCTCGTGGTCACCGCCTTCGCCGTGCCGGCGACCTCGGGACGGGCCGCGCTCGCCATGCCCGTCTTCCTGGCGCTCGCCAAGGCGCTCCAGGAACGCAAGCGCCTGGTGGTCATGTTGGCGCTCCTCTTCCCCACCGTCATCCTGTTGTCCGCCGTCGCCACGCTGATCGGCGCCGGCGCCCACCTGATCACGGTGTCGGTCCTGTGGGAGGCCGCGGGCGAACGCATCGGCTTCACCGAATGGCTGCTGCTCGGACTGCCCCTGGCCGTCGTCTCCTCCCATCTGGCGGCCGAGGTCGTCCTGTTCACCACGACCCGGCGCGCCGATCGCAAGGGGCCCGTGCACATCACCGCCGACGAGATCCAGGAACACAGCGACCGACCCGTCACCGGCCCGTGGGAAGCGGCCGAGACCCGGTGCGCCGTCCTGTTGGCCACCGTCGTCGCCCTGTGGTGCAGCGAGCCGCTCCACCGCGTGCCGCCCGCCGTCGTCGCCCTGATCGGCGCGGTCGTCGCCGCCTCCCCCGCGCTGGGCACCGTACGGCTCAAGGACGCCCTGAAGACGGTGCCGTGGGCCCTGCTGCTGTTCATGGCCGCGACCATGGCCATGGGTCTGGCGCTCGCCGACTCCGGAGCCGCGCAGTGGCTGGTCTCCGGGGTGCCCCTGGACCTGCCTCCGTGGCTGTTCCTGGCCGTCGTGGTGGCCGTGTCCACACTGGCGCACCTGGTGCTCCAATCCCGGTCGGCCCGGTCGTCGGTACTGGTGCCGCTGGTGGTCGCCGCCGCCATCGGGGCGGGCGTCAACCCGGTGGCCGCGGCCCTCGCCTCCACCGCCGCTGCGGGCTTCTGCCACACCCTGCCCGCATCGGCCAAGCCCGTGACCCTCTTCGCCGAGATCCCGGGCATCCCCACCTACACCCCGCGTGACCTGCTGCGGATGTCCGCCGTGCTGGCGCCGATGACCGCGGCCCTCGTGCTCCTCTTCGCCGTCGCCGTCTGGCCGCTCCTCGGCGTGCCGGTCCGCTGACGCACCCTCGCCCTCACCCTCAAGGAGTGCCACCCATGTTGATCCGATTCGCCATCGCCCCCAGCGGCTTCAAGGAATCCCTCTCCGCCCAGTCCGCAGCGACCGCCATCGCGGCGGGTGTGCGCCGGGTCGTCCCCCATGCGGAGATCGATCTGATACCGCTGGTCGACGGGGGTGAGGGCACCGCCGAGGCGCTGGCGTCCTCGTCGGGCGGGCGGCTGGTGCGGCTGACCGCAACCGGACCCACGGGCGAGCGCATCGGGACGCACTTCGCCCTGCTCGGAGACGGAGAGGGCACGGCCGTGGTGGAGATGGCGGCCGTCGCCGGACTCTCCCTCGTACCGCGTGATCTGCGTGATCCCGGGGCCACCACCACCTATGGCGTCGGGGAGTTGATCCGAGCCGCCCTCGACACGGGCGCCCGCCGCATCCTCGTCGGCTGCGGGGACTCCGGCACCTGCGACGGCGGCGCGGGCGCGCTCCAGGCCCTGGGGGCGCGGCTGCTCGACGTCGACGGCAGGGAACTCCCCCTCGGCGGCCGGGAACTGGCCCGCCTCGACCGGATCGACACCTCGGCGCTCGATCCGCGCCTGGCCGCCACCGAGATCCGGGTCGCCTGCAATCCCTTCAACGTGCTCTGCGGGGAGCGCGGCGTCGCCCGCGTCTTCGGCCCGCAGAAGGGCGCCACCCCCACACAGGTGGAGCAGTTGTCGGCCGGTCTGGAGCACTGGGCGACCGTCCTCACCCGTGACTTCCGGGTACGGGACGACCTCTTCGGCGGACCGGGCACGGGAGCCTCCGGCGGGCTCGGCGCCGGGCTCGCCGCCCTGGGCGCCCGGCTCCTGCCCCGCTTCGACGTGCTCCTGGACCAACTCGACCTCGACGAGCGGTTGGCCCGGGCCGATCTGGTGATCACCGCGGAAGGCGCACTGGACCACCAGACCCCGCGCGGCAAGGTCCCGGCCGAGGTCGCCAGGCGCGCCAAGCGGTACGGACGTGAAGTGCTGGCCCTGGCCGGCACCATCGGCGAGGGCGCACACCAGGTGCGTTCGGTGGGCGTCGACGCGTACGGCTCCATCCTGCCGGCACCGGTCAGTCTGACGGAGGCGCTCGGCCGCGGCGGCGAGTTCCTCACCGACGCCACCGAACGCGCCCTGCGGATGGTACTGATCGGGACGCGTCTGTCGGCGGGCGTCGACGGTCAGACGGAGGGGGCGGTGGTCCTGTCGGGAACGCAGCGGCCGTCCTCGGTGCGGTAGTTCCAGCGGGCGCCGTCGCGCACGAGTTCCTTGACGGCTCCGACGAACCGCTCCACGTGCTCGTCGGGGGTGCCGGCGCCGAAGCTGACCCGGATCGCGTTCAACGAGCCGGGGGTCTCGTCCGGTGCGCCGCACTCCCCCGGCTCCTGCGGGGTGCTGCCCAGCAGGGTGCGGACCAGCGGATGCGCGCAGAAGAGTCCGTCGCGCACCCCGATGCCGTACTCGGCGGAGAGCGCGGCGGCGAAGTGGGAGCTGTTCCAGCCCTGGACGACGAAGGAGATCACGCCCACCCGCGGCGCCTCGTCCCCGAACAGGGAGAGCACCTTGACCTCGGGCACCTCGGCGAGACCCGCGCGGACCGTGGCGACGAGGCGCTGCTCCCGGGCGACGAGGCGGTCGAAGCCCTCTTCGCTGAGGGCCTTGCAGGCGGAGGCGATGGCGTAGACGCCGATCACGTTCGGTGAGCCGGCCTCGTGCCGGGCGGCGGTGGTGTGCCACTCGACGTCGACTCCGCCGTCCGCTCGGCGCGCGACCTGCCGGGACGCGCCGCCGCCCGCGAGGTAGGGCTCGGCGTCCTGGAGCCAGTCGGCGCGACCTGCGAGCACGCCCGAGCCGAAGGGCGCGTAGAGCTTGTGGCCCGAGAAGGCGACCCAGTCCACGTCCAGTTCGCTCACGGAGACACGGTGGTGGGGGGCGAGTTGGGCGGCGTCGAGGACGATCCGGGCACCGTGGGCGTGGGCCGCTGCGGTCAGCTCGCGTACCGGCCAGAGCTCACCGGTGACATTGGACGCCCCGGTGACGCAGACCAGCGCGGGCCCGTAGGGATCGCGGTCGGCGAGGGCCCGCTCCAGGGTGGCGACGGCCTCGTCGGGAGTGCGGGGCGCGTTGAGGTAGGTGACCTGTGCGTCCTGCCACGGCAGCAGCGAGGCGTGGTGCTCGGTCTCGAAGACGAAGACCTGGCAGTCGGCGGGCAGGCAGGAGGCGAGGAGGTTGAGCGAGTCGGTGGTGGAGCGGGTGAACACGACCTGGTCGGCGCTGCGGCAGTCGAGGAACTCCGCGACCGTCCGGCGGCTGTTCTCGAACAGATCGGTGGAGAGTTGGGAGAGGTATCCGGCGCCGCGGTGGACGCTGCCGTAGTACGGCGCATAGGCGGCGACGTCGTCCCAGACGCGCTGGAGGGCGGGGGCGCTGGCGGCGTAGTCGAGTGCGGCGTAGGTGACTTCACCCCCGGTGACGAGGGGAACGGTCACGTCCCGTCCGAGCACGGGGAGCGGGGCGGCACAGGCGGGATCGGTGTCCGTGGCGGAAGTGGCAGCGGCGACAGCGGTGTTCGGGCGTGCGGACATGACGGAATCTCCCCGGTGATGACAGGCTGAATGTCTTCATGACCCGTACGCGGGCAGGGCGAAGGGGCCCTCGTCGTACGGGGATTGCCTCAGAGCACGCGGGTGTGGCCGCGTGGAGGGTGTGCTGAAGGAGGGGCGAAGAGCCCTATCGCATTCGCTTGCTCACGAGACTGCTCCCTTGAGGACCAGGACCCCAGGGTTCGCAGGGGTCCGCGCTTGCCGCGGGCCTCGCTGCCCACGGCCTGGTCTTCACCCGGGGCACCCCGCCACGGACGGAGGGTTGCCGGACAGCGGGCCGGGGCCGTAATCGCTGTCACTCATGACCTGAGAAGACGGTATGCCAGTGTCTCGCGATACCGCAACCCGTTCCGCATTCCGGACGCCCCGGGGGAGGTTGCCACCGTGGGGGCGTGCCGGGGCTCCCGACACGCCCACCGGGCGAAGCACCGTCTCAGCCGTTGCTGGCGGCCACCCAGCGCTCCAACGCGGCACGAGCGGCCCCGGAGTCGATGGACTCGGCCGCCCGGGCGACCCCGGCCGCCAACCGGTCGTTGAGCGTCCCCTCCTCCGGCGACTGCGCCACCAGCGCCGCCGCGGAGTTCAGTAGGACCGCATCCCGGATCGGACCCGTCTCGCCGTTGAGCAGCCGTCGGGCCACATCCGCGTTGTACGAGGCGTCCGCACCGCGCAGGGCCTCCACCGGCACCAGGTCGATGCCGATGTCCCGCGGGTCGAAACGCTCCTCGTGGACCGATCCGTCCCGGACCACCCAGACGCGGGACGTGGCGGTCGTCGTCAGTTCGTCGAGGCCGTCGTCGCCGCGGAACACCAGCGCCGACGCACCGCGCTCGGCGAGCACCCCGGCCATGATCGGAGCCATCCGGGCGTCCGCGACCCCGGTGGCCTGGGCCATCACCCGCGCGGGGTTGGTCAAGGGCCCCAGGAAGTTGAACACCGTACGGATACCGAGTTCCTTGCGGGCCACGCCGACGTGCCGCAGGGCCGGGTGGAACTTCACCGCGAAGCAGAAGGTGATGCCCGCCTCCTCGGCGACCTCCGCGACGCGCTGCGGGGTCAGCTCCAGGTTCACCCCGAGCTTCTCCAGGACGTCCGAGGCCCCGGAGGCGCTCGACGCCGCGCGGTTGCCGTGCTTGACGACCTTGACCCCGGCGCCCGCGACGACAATCGCGGACATGGTGGAGATGTTCACCGTCTTGGCGCCATCGCCGCCGGTGCCGACGATGTCGACGCACGGGCCGGGCACCTCGATGAGATGGGCGTGCTCGTACATGGTCCGCACGAGGCCGGAGATCTCCTCGACGGTCTCGCCCTTGGCGCGCAGGGCGACCGCGAGGCCGGCGATCTGCACATGGGTGGCCTCGCCGCTGAGGATGCGGTCCATGGCCCAGGCGGTGGCGCGGGCACTGAGGTCACGGTTGTCGAGGAGGGCGTTCAGCACGACGGGCCAGGAGAGGTCCGCCACGCTGTCGCCGCCAACCGGGGTCACAACGTTCATGGTCCGCTCCAGGGTCCACGGGCTGAATGGATACGACCCACCCTATCCAGCGCCGGGAACGGCAAAGAGCCCCGTCCAATCATTGGACGGGGCTCCTGCTGTGGCGATCAACAGATGCGGATGATCAGTGGTGGCCGTGGCCGCTCGTGATCTCCTTGTACTCCTCGGCGGTCGGCTTCGGGATCTGGTTCCCCTCGCCGTAGAAGCCCTTGCTGAGGCTGACCTTGAGCCGCTGGGTCGGGCCGACCTTGCGCTCGACGCCGTTCTCGTCGACCGTCGGGCCGGCGTCCAGGGGCTCGTACTGCTCGTGCGAGGTGAGCGTGTACAGCTGGCCCTGGCTGAGCGGCTCGTGCACCTCGATGAACTCACCGTGCGGCAGGCGCTTGATGATGCCGGTCTCCCGACCGTGCAGCACCTTGTCGCGGTCGCGGCGCTGAAGACCGAGACAGATGCGCTTCGTGGCGATGAACGCGAGGACCGGTCCGACGAAGAAGAAGATCCGGACGAACCAGGTGATCGTGTTGATCGACAGGTTGAAGTGCGTGGCCACGATGTCGTTGCCGCCACCGATGAGCATGATGAAGTACGCCGTCAGCCAGGCCACGCCGAAGCCGGTGCGGGTCGGCGTGTTGCGCGGACGGTCCAGGATGTGGTGCTCGCGCTTGTCGCCGGTGACCCACGACTCGATGAACGGATACAGCGCGATCGCGCCCAGTACGAGTGGGAAGACCAGCAGCGGAACCATCACGCCGAGCGCCAGTGTGTGGCCCCAGGCGTTGATCTCCCAGCCGGGCATCACTCGGACCAGACCTTCGGCGAAGCCCATGTACCAGTCCGGTTGGGCTCCGGTGGAGACCAGGTCGGCACGGTAGGGGCCGAGTGCCCAGATCGGGTTGAGCGTCGCCACCGCGGCGACCGCCGAGATCACACCGAAGACCAGGAAGAAGAAGCCTCCGGCCTTCGCCATGTAGACGGGCAGCAGCGGCATGCCGACGACGTTCTTCTCGGTCCGGCCGGGACCCGCGTACTGGGTGTGCTTGTGGTACACGACGAGGATCAAGTGGCCCACGAGCAGTCCGAGCATGATGCCGGGTAGCAGCAGGATGTGGATCGAGTAGAACCGGGCCACAAAGTCGTGACCTGGGAACTCCCCGCCGAACAGGAACATCGAGATGTACGTGCCGACGACCGGTACGGACAGGATGGCGCCCTGGGTGAAGCGGACACCGGTGCCGGAGAGCAGGTCGTCCGGCAGCGAGTAACCGGTGAAACCGGTGAACATGCCGAGGACGAGCAGCAGGAAGCCGAACAGCCAGTTGATCTCACGCGGCTTGCGGTACGCGCCCGTGAAGAAGACGCGCATCATGTGGACCATCATCGCCGCGACGAAGATCAGCGCGGCCCAGTGGTGCATCTGGCGGATCAGCAGACCACCGCGGACGTCGAAGCTGATGTCCAGCGTGGAGGCGTATGCCTCCGACATCCGCACGCCCTGCATCGGCACATAGCTGCCGTGGTAGACGATCTCGTTCATCGACGGGTGGAAGAACAGCGTCAGATACACACCCGTGAGGATGATGATGACGAAGCTGTAGAGGCAGATCTCACCGAGCATGAAGGACCAGTGGTCCGGGAAGATCTTGCGCATGTTGGCCTTGGCCAGGGAGTAGATCCCGAGCCGGCCGTCCGCCCAGTCGGCGACGCGCTCGCCCGCCGGGGCCTTGCGCTGGTTGTCAGCGCCCTTGGACTCTGTCGTGGTGCTCATCCGCGCTCCCAGAAGGAAGGTCCGACCGGCTCCGTGAAGCCGTCGAGTGCTTCGAGGTTGCCCTCGGTGTTCACACCGATCCGCAACTGCGGGAGGGGGTGACCGGCAGGGCCGAAGATCACTCGGGCTCCGTCGGCGAGGTCGAAGGTGGACTGGTGGCACGGGCAGAGCACGTGGTGGGTCTGCTGCTCGTAGAGGCTGATCGGGCAGCCGACGTGCGTACAGATCTTCGAGAAGGCGACGATGCCCTCGTGCGACCACTCCAGCTCGCGCTTGTCCTTGATGTCGTCAGGACGGATCCGGACGATCATCAGGGCCGCCTTGGCGATCTCCTTCTGGAAATCGTGGTCGTCCATCTGGAGACCCTCGGGCATGGCGAAGACCAGCGAACCGACCGTGATGTCCTCGGGCCGCAGCGGCTCCATCGTGTTCATGTTGATGAGCTGCTTGCCCTTGGCCCACAACGTGGTGCGGAGCTTCTTCTCCGGCAGCGGACCGAGGTCACGCAGCAGCACCACTCCGGAGAGCGGCACCAGCGCCATCGCACCGAACATCGTGTTGCGGATCAGCTTGCGCCGGCCGAAGCCGGACTCTTCGTTGCCCGCCGCCCAGTCGGCCAGGACCTGGGCCTTGACCTCGGGGGACGCCGCGATCGGGTGCCGCTCGTCGGCGACTTCCTGATCGGACATCAGGGTACGGGCCCAGTGGACCGCGCCCGCTCCGATGAAGAAGAGCGCCGCGCCGAGCGTGAGGCCGAGCGAGAAGTTCAGCGCGCTCACCCGGCCGAACGGCCAGATGTAGACGAGCTTGTCCACGGGGAAGATCACGAAGCACGCGATGAAGGCGACTGTCGACAGCATCGAGAGCGTGAACATCAGTGCTACGGCGCGCTCGGACCGCTTGGCGGCCCGCTCGTCGATGTCCTGTATGCGCGGCTTGTGGGCCGGCAGTCCCGGATCGGCGAACGGATTGTCGTCCGCGCGCTGGGCTACGGCGGTGTTCCCGTGCCCCCCTGCGCCGTGCGCAGCGCCCTGCTCTTGCGGCAGGTTCTCTTCTGGAATGTCTTGGCTACTCATGACTTCTTGGCCTTAGCGGTGTGGGCCGCGACCCAAACGGCAACTGCGATCAACGCACCCAGTCCGAAGACCCAGGCGAACAGGCCCTCACTGACGGGGCCGAGCCCACCCAGCGAGAGACCACCAGGGCTGGACGCCTTGTCGGGGTCGTTCATGGCCTCGACGTAAGCGATGACGTCCTGCTTCTCCTTCTGGGGCAGGACCCCGTCCGGGAAGGAGGGCATGTTCTGCGGGCCGGTCTGCATGGCCTCGTAGATGTGCTTGGCGCTCACGCCCTCCAGGGTGGGGGCGTACTTGCCGTCGGTCAGCGCGCCGCCCTTGCCGGTGAAGTTGTGGCACTGGGCGCAGTTCGTGCGGAAGAGGTCGCCACCGTTGGCGATGTCAGCGCCCTTGGCGCTGTACTGCTTCTCGGTGGGGGTGATCGGACCGGCCCCGAACGAGGCTACGTACGCGGCCAGCTGGTCGATCTGGGCCTGCGTGTAGACGTTCTTCTTCTTCGGCACCTGCGCGCCGGGCTGCTGGGCCGGCATGCGGCCGGTCGCGACCTGGAAGTCGACGGCGGCTGAGCCGACACCGACGAGGCTCGGGCCGTCAGTGGTGCCCTGACCGCCGGTTCCGTGGCAGCTGGCGCAGCCAACGGTGTAGAGCTTCTTGCCCTCCTCGATGGCGAGGGACTGGGAGGTTTCATCGGCCTGCGCCTTGTCCGCAGGCGCGAACGCGGCGTACAGCCCCCCGGTGGCCGCCAGCGCGAGGAGTAGGACGACGACCGCCGCCAGCGGATGGCGTCGTCGTGCGGAGAGCTTTTTCACGGATTACCCCGGTGTCAGGATTTTCTGCGTCGATGCTTCTGGACTGTGTCTGCTTCGGGCTTCTGCGTCCGGCAGTGTCGCCCGCGCCGTTACTTGATCAAGTAGATCGTGGCGAAGAGGCCGATCCAGACGACATCGACGAAGTGCCAGTAGTAGGACACGACGATGGCGGCGGTTGCCTGCTCATGGGTGAATCTCCTGGCCGCGTAGGTACGGCCCAGGACCAGCAGGAAGGCGATCAGTCCGCCCGTCACATGCAGTCCGTGGAAGCCGGTGGTCAGGTAGAACACCGAGCCGTACGGGTCCGACGAGAGCGAGAGCCCGTGCTGGACCAGTTCGGTGTATTCGTACACCTGACCGCCGACGAAGATCGCGCCCATGATGAACGTGATCACGAACCAGCTGCGCAGCTTCTTCACATCTCCGCGCTCGGCGGCGAATACGCCGAGCTGGCACGTGAGAGAAGAGAGCACCAGGATCGTGGTGTTCGTCGCCGAGAACGGGAAGTTCAGAAGGTCGGCCTTCTCGGACCAGAACTCGGCACCCGTTACCGAGCGCAAGGTGAAGTACATCGCGAAGAGGGCCGCGAAGAACATCAGCTCGGAACTCAACCAGATGATGGTTCCGACGCTGGTGAGGTTCGGCCGATTGACCGACGGGTGCGCGTGCCCGGTTTCTACTGTCGTTGCTGTCGCCACGACCGACATTATGTCGGTCGCTTATCCCGCCCTCACTCCCGGGGGTGCCGTTCGGTGTGTCAGTACCCGCTGCGCTGCCCGAACGGCCGATCGTCGCAGTGTCCGAACCGCTGTTTGCACGGAGTTGGAGCGAGTACCATCCGGCCCATCGGTACCTGATCCAACGAGGGGTCCGGCAACGGACTCCACAGCCCGATCCAAGCGACGCGGAGGAACGATGCAGCCGACCGCCACCGTGCTGGTCTACAGCGATGACGCCAACACCCGCGAACAGGTGCGGCTGGCCGCCGGCCGCAGGCCCGCGGCCGATGTTCCCCCGGTTGAGTTCATCGAGTGCGCAACCCTGCCGGCCGTCCTCAAGCGGCTCGACCAGGGCGGGATCGACGTCTGCGTGTTGGACGGCGAGACCGTGCCGGCGGGCGGCATGGGCGTGTGCCGCCAGATCAAGGACGAGATCTTCGACTGCCCGCCGGTCCTGGTCCTCATCGGGCGCCCGCAGGACGCCTGGCTGGCGACCTGGAGCCGCGCCGAAGCCGCTGTGACGCTGCCTGTGGACCCCGTGGACTTCGCGAGTGCACTGGCCTCACTTCTGCGTGAGAGGCTCGCAGTAGAGGCGTGAGGGGCCTCCTGGGGCTCCTGCGCCGCAACTCCCCGCGGGAGTCGGTGGGGCCGGGAGTGTCGGACGCGACCTATACCTGGGGACGCAGCCGTGCCGCATCGACGGGATTGCTGCCGTCCCGGGTCCCGGCCACGAGGGCGCTGCCCTGGCGCCAGTCGGCCCAGGACAGGTTCCAGTCCCCGAAGCCGTTGCCGAACGGGTCCATGTCGTCGCCGTAGCTGTTGATGACCTGGACGATGTCGCCCTCGCGGACGGTCTCGTAGAACCAGGCTGCGTTGCCCGTGGACATGCCGGTGCAGCCATGGCTGACGTTGGCGTACCCGTGTGATCCGACCGACCACGGAGCGGCGTGCACATACTCGCCGCTCCACGTGACCCGAGTGGCGTAGTACACGGGCAGGTCGTACCCCTCGTCGCCGTAGATCCCGACGCTCGTGCCCCGCATCCGGACGAAGTACTCCTTGCCGAGCACGACCTTGACGCCGTTGCGCGTGGAGAATCCCGGCTTGCCCGTGGTCACCGGAATGGTGTTGATCACTTCTCCGTTGCGCTTGACCGTCATGTGGTGGGACGAGGCGTCGGTGATGGCCTCGATGCGGTCCCCGATGGAGATCTTCAGCGCCTTGGACGCGCCCCCGTAGAGGCTGTTGGCGACCTTCACGCCCTGGAGGTTGCTGGCGGCGGTGACGCTGGTCCCGGCCGGCCAGTAGTCCTTGGGCCGGAAGTGGAGCTTCTGGTCGTCGACCCAGTGCCAGGCGCCGTCGACGGCCGGCTTTGAGTCAATCTTGAGCGCCCGTTCGATGACCGCACGGGCCGCCTTGTCCTTGACCGGAAGGCTCAACTCGGCGGTGATGGGCTGACCCACGCCGTAGGTGCCCGCCTCCGGGCCGAAGGCGACCGTCAGCTTGCGCTGTGCGGGTGATGTCTCAAAGGCGAGGGTACGACTGCCCGGTGCGCCCTCGGAGTCCTCCGTGGCCACCCGTGCGGTGTACTTCACACCCGCCGACAGTGCGCCCGTGGAGCGCCAGCGGCTGCCGTCGGCGGACAGCTCACCGCCGAGGTGGTGCCCCGAGTCGTCGACGACGGTCACGTCCGTGATCCGCCCCTCGTCGCCCTTGACGTTGATCTCCAGCGGCTTGTCAGGGTTCGCCTTGCGGCTGTCCGCGGGCGTGTTGAACGTGATCTGCTCGGCCGCGTCGAAGGGCTTTCCGGTCAGCGGGCTCGGGTCGGAGAAGCCACACGCGATCGCGACCGCCCCCAGGGAGACGACCAGAAGGGTGCAGCGAAGGGTGGTGCGGGTGCGGGGCGTCTGGTTCATAACCACACGCTAAGAAGGTCCGTCCACCACGGCGCGCCGAACGCCTCCAAATGGGCGGGCCCGGCTTCCCCGTTCGAGTGACGGGAAAGCCGGGCCCGGCCGTAATGCGCTGACGCTGTGTTACTGGTTCTGGTTCTCACCGCGGTAGTACTCGAACACCCAGCCGAACAGGCCGACGAGGATGATCGGGACCGAGAAGTAGAGCAGCCACCAACCGACCGCCACACCGAGGAACGCGAGCGCTCCACCGATGGCCAGCGAGAGCGGCTGCCAGCTGTGCGGGGCGAAGAACCCGACCTCGCCGGACTCGTCCGCGATGTCGGCTTCCTTGTCGTCCTGGGCCATGGCGTCCACACGCCGGGCCGTGAACGCCAGGTAGTAGCCGATCATCACGCTCAGCCCGAAGGCAAGGAAGAGCGCGGTCGTACCGGCAGGCTCCTTCGACCACACGCCGTAGAGGACGGCCACGGCGAGGATGAAGACGCTCAGCCAGAGGAACATCTTTCCCTGGATCTTCACTTGGCGGCCTCCCTTCCATCGGTGATGGCCTGGTCGACTTCACCGCGGTTTTCGAGCTGGTCGACCAGCGCGATCTCGGGGTGGTGCAGATCGAAGGCCGGTGATTCGGAGCGGATGCGCGGAAGCGTGAGGAAGTTGTGTCGCGGGGGCGGGCAGGAAGTAGCCCATTCCAGCGAACGCCCGTAGCCCCACGGGTCGTCGACCTCGATCTTCTTGCCGAACTTGGCGGTCTTCCAGACGTTGTAGATGAACGGAAGGACCGACGCGCCGAGCACGAATGAACTGATCGTGGAGATGGTGTTCAACGCGGTGAAACCGTCGGCGTCGAGATAGTCCGCATAACGCCGCGGCATACCTTCCGTACCCAGCCAGTGCTGCACCAGGAACGTGCCGTGGAATCCGATGAACAACGTCCAGAAAGTGATCTTTCCGAGCCGCTCGTCGAGCATCTTGCCCGTGAACTTCGGCCACCAGAAGTGGAACCCGGCGAACATCGCGAAGACCACGGTGCCGAAGACGACGTAGTGGAAGTGCGCGACGACGAAGTACGAGTCGGACACGTGGAAGTCCATCGGGGGCGACGCCAGGATGACACCGGTCAGACCACCGAAGGTGAAGGTGATCAGGAAGCCGATCGTCCAGAGCATCGGTGTCTCGAAGGACAGCGACCCCTTCCACATGGTGCCGATCCAGTTGAAGAACTTCACACCGGTCGGTACCGCGATCAGGAAGGTCATGAAGGAGAAGAACGGTAGGAGCACACCGCCCGTGACGTACATGTGGTGCGCCCACACCGTCACCGACAGACCGGCGATGGCGATGGTCGCGGCCACCAGGCCCATGTAACCGAACATCGGCTTGCGGCTGAAGACCGGGATGATCTCCGAGACGATGCCGAAGAACGGTAGGGCGATGATGTACACCTCTGGATGGCCGAAGAACCAGAAGAGGTGTTGCCACAGCAACGCTCCGCCGTTGGCCGAATCGAAGATGTGCGCCCCGAACTTCCGATCCGCCTCCAGCGCGAACAGCGCGGCGGCGAGGACCGGGAAGGCGAGCAGGACCAGCACACCGGTCAGCAGCACATTCCAGGTGAAGATCGGCATCCGGAACATGGTCATGCCGGGGGCACGCATGCAGATGATCGTGGTGATGAAGTTGACCGAACCGAGGATCGTGCCGAAGCCGGAGAAGGCCAGGCCCATGATCCACATATCGGCGCCCACGCCCGGCGAACGGACCGCGTCCGACAGCGGGGAGTAGGCGAACCAACCGAAGTCCGCCGCACCCTGGGGGGTGAGGAAGCCGGCCACCGCGATGATGGAGCCGAACAGGTAGAGCCAGTAGGCGAACATGTTCAACCGCGGGAACGCCACGTCGGGCGCGCCGATCTGAAGCGGCATGATCCAGTTCGCGAATCCGGCGAACAGCGGCGTCGCGAACATCAGCAGCATGATCGTGCCGTGCATCGTGAACGCCTGGTTGAACTGCTCGTTCGACATGATCTGCGTGCCCGGACGGGCCAGCTCGGCGCGCATGAAGAGCGCCATCAGGCCACCGATGCAGAAGAACACGAACGAGGTGACCAGGTAGAGCGTACCGATGGTCTTGTGGTCGGTGGTCGTCAGCCACTTCACCACGACGTTGCCGGGCTGCTTGCGCCGTACCGGCAGCTCGTTCTCGTACGAGTCGTCAGCTGCGGCGGCACCCTGGGATTCGTTGAGGATGCTCACAGTTGCTTCTTCTCCGAGTTCTTGGCCGGGGTCGACTGCTCAATGCCCGACGGGAGGTAACCGGTCTGCCCCTTCTCGGCAAGCTCCTTGAGGTGCTGCTGGTAGCGCTCGGGGGAGACGACCTTGACGTTGAAGAGCATCCGGGAGTGGTCGACACCACAGAGCTCGGCGCACTTGCCCAGGAACGTGCCCTCTTGCGTGGGGGTCACTTCGAAGACGTTGGTGTGTCCCGGGATCACATCCTGCTTGAAGAGGAAGGGGACGACCCAGAAGGAGTGGATGACATCGCGGGAGGTCAGCACGAAGCGGACCTTCTCTCCCTTGGGGAGCCACAGTGTCGGGCCGGGGTTACCGGTCTGGGGGTTCCGCGTACCTGGGATGCCGGCGTCGTACACGCCGCCCGCATTGGCCGGGAACTGATTGCGGAACTTGTCCGGAATCCCCTCCAGGTTCTTTTCGGTCTTAGCGTCGCCCTGGGAGCCGTCCACATCCTCGATGTAGTTGAAGCCCCAGCTCCACTGGTAGCCGACCACGTTGATCGTGTGGGCCGGCTTGTCCGAGAGGGAGAGAAGCTTGGACTCGTCACGTGCGGTGAAGTAGAAGAGCACCGAAACGATGATGAGCGGGACCACCGTGTACAGGGCCTCGATCGGCATGTTGTACCGGGTCTGGGGCGGTACCTCTACCTTGGTGCGGGTACGCCGGTGGAAGATCACACTCCACAAGATCAGACCCCACACCAGCACGCCCGTGACGAGCGCTGCCGCCCACGAGCCCTGCCAGAGGGAGAGAATGATCGGCGCCTCTTCCGTTACCGGAGTGGGCATACCAAGGCGGGGGAAATCCTTGTATGTACAACCGGTGGCGGTCGCCAGGATTAGGCCCGCAGTCAGCACCTGCGGCAGCTTCCGCCGCATCGGGCGCCGCGACGAGCGGTCGGAGCCGTTGGGACTCACGTAGCGCCTTCCCGAGAGTCTCGGCCCGCGCTACCGGCTGCGGCCGTCTCGCTGGTCGGTCGCCGGCCCTGACGCGGGCAGGGGTTTGGATGTTTATGCGGACCAAACCCTACTGGACGCTATTTGGGGTCGCGCGGGGAGGGTGCCCAACGCGCCGTCCGACACCCCGAAGGGATGGAATCCCCCTGCATATCGCGCGGATTTCGACGGGAATCGCTGCGGAATCCAGAGCCGGTTTCACATTCGGAGGGCGTCACCGGAATCAGCTCCGGAGGATCGGAGTCCACATCGCTCGGTGCTCGTATGTCGTGGGCGTGTCATGGTCGCGTCGTGGGCGTGGGCGCGTCATGGGCGTGGGCGTGGTCGCGTCGTGGTTGCCGAGTCGGCCCGACCGACGGAGATCTGACGCCCTTCCAGACGACGGAGGGTTCGGAAGGACGGGAAGCGAGGCGGGTTAGCGTGGCCGGGTGCCCTACTTCGACGCCGCTTCCTCCGCGCCTTTGCACCCCGTGGCCCGACAGGCCCTCCAAGCATCACTGGACGAGGGCTGGGCGGACCCCGCCCGGCTCTACCGCGAAGGCCGCCGCGCACGTCTGCTGCTCGACGCCGCGCGCGAAGCGGCGGCCGAAGCCGTCGGATGCCGCCCGGACGAGTTGACCTTCACCCCATCGGGGACCCATGCGGTGCACCTGGGGATCGCCGGAGCCACGGCGGGGCGGCGGCGCACCGGAAGCCGGGTGGTCGTCTCCGCGGTGGAGCACTCCTCCGTGCTCCACGCGGCCGGGGAGTCAGCGGTCACCGTCCCCGTGGACCGTCACGGGCGGGTGGACGTCGCCGCCTTCGTCGCGGAACTCGCGGGGGAGCGTGGCGGGGAGCGCGTCGGAGAGTCCGTGGGGGCCTCCACCGGAGGGGTGGGCGAAGGCACCGCCCTGGCCTGTCTTCAGTCCGCCAACCACGAGGTCGGCACCGAACAGCCCGTGCGCGAAGTCGCCGACGCGTGTCGTGCGGCCGGCGTACCGCTGCTGGTGGACGCCGCGCAGTCCCTCGGGTGGGGGCCGGTGCCCGAAGGCTGGTCGCTGCTCACCGCGAGCGCCCACAAGTGGGGCGGGCCCGCCGGGGTCGGACTGCTCGCCGTACGCAAGGGGGTCCGGTTCGCACCCGGAGTGCCGGCGGACGAACGGGAGTCGGGGCGCTCCCCCGGTTTCGAGAACCTTCCCGCGATCGTGGCCGCCGCCGCATCACTGCGTGCCGTCCGTGCCGAGGCCGCGGCGGAAGCGGTACGCCTCCGAGGCCTGGTGGACCTCATCCGCACCCGGGTGCCCGAGGTGGTGGCCGACGTCGAGGTGGTGGGCGATCCGGTACGACGCCTCCCCCACCTGGTGACGTTCTCCTGTCTGTACGTGGACGGGGAGGCCCTGCTCCACGAACTGGACCGGGCCGGGTTCTCCGTCTCCTCCGGCTCCTCGTGCACGTCGAGCACGCTCACCCCGAGCCATGTGCTGCGGGCCATGGGAGTGCTCAGCGAGGGGAACGTCCGGGTCTCACTGCCCCCCGGGACCGCGGCGTCCGACGTGGAACATTTCCTGGACGTCCTGCCGACGGTGGTGTCGTCCGTACGCGAACGGCTGGGGGCGCCGGCGTCTGTTCCGGCGTCGGCAGGGGCGGCAGCGGGGGCTCGGGAGGCGCTCGGCGCGGGGGTGGCGTCCGGGTCCGAGGCGGAAGCAGCGTCCGGGGCGGAAGCCGGGGGTACCGAGGTCCTGGTTCTGGACGCACTGGGGAAGCTCTGTCCGATTCCCGTCATCGAACTGGCGAAGGTGATCGGGGACGTCCACATCGGCGGGGTGGTGCGGGTCCTCTCCGACGACGAGGCGGCGCGCCTGGACATTCCGGCGTGGTGTGCGATGCGGGGGCAGGAGTACCTGGGTGAGGAGGAAGTGGAGGGGTGGGAAGGAGGGGTGGGGTATGGGGTGAGGCGGGTGGTGTGAGGGGGGCTGCTTTTGGGGTGGAGCTTGTTCGTGGGGTTCTGCCTTGGGGGGCTGGGGGTTCTGTCCTCAAGCGCCGGACGGGCTGCGCTTGCCGGGGCTGTGCCCTCGCCTGGGGCTGGGGTACGAGTCCCTTCGCTTGTTCCGGGCGGGGCCCGTTCCTTGAGCTCAGCCTTGGGGGGCTGGGGGTTCCGTCCTCAAGCGCCGGACGGGCTGGGTTTGCTCGGGTTTGGGGGTGTGGGGGGTTTTGGGGGGCCGGGTGCGGGTTGGGGGTGGGGTGCGGGTGGTGGGGGTGCTTTCGGGCGTGACTCCTCAGCGTCGGCGGCCAGCGGCTGATCCGTAGGCGTCAGCTCTGGATGCCGCCAACGCTTCCGGGGACACCCCCTGCGCGCCCCCAGAACACCAGCCAACAGGTACGGGGCCCTCGACCCGATCCGCAGGTGCAGGTTCGGAAGAGAGACAGGGGCTCGCGCCCCCAGAACACCAGCCAAGGGGCTCAGGGGTCCTCGGCCCGATCCACGAGCAGGGGTACGGAAGAGAGACCGGGGTTCGCGCCCCCCAGAATGCCGGCCGACAGGTATCGGGGTCCTCGGCCCGATCCACGAGCAGAGGTACGGAAGAGACACAGTGCGCCCTGGAACACTCACCCACCAGGGCTTCGGGACCTCCGCCCCGGCCTGATGCACGGGCCGGGGCGGGGGTATTGAAGGTGGGGTGGGTGGGTTAGGCCAGGTAGGTCTTGACCTCGGTGCCGGCCTCGTCGCCGTACGTCTTGGTGAAGCGGTCCATGAAGTGCGCCCGGCGCAGTGTGTACTCCTGGGTGCCCAGGGTCTCGATGACCAGCGTCGCCAACATGCAGCCCACCTGTGCAGCCCGCTCAAGGTCGACGCCCCACGAGAGCCCGGAGAGGAATCCGGCGCGGAAGGCGTCCCCGACGCCCGTCGGGTCGACCTTCGCCTCTTCCTGCGGGCAGCCCACCTCGATCGGGTCGTCACCCGCGCGCTCGATGCGTACGCCGCGGGCGCCGAGGGTGGTGATCCGGTGGCCGACGCGGGAGAGGATCTCGTCGTCGTTCCAGCCCGTCTTGGACTCGATCAGACCCTTCTCGTACTCGTTGGAGAAGAGGTAGGTGGCGCCGTCCAGCAGTATCCGGATCTCGTCGCCGTTCATCCGGGCGATCTGCTGGGAGAAGTCGGCCGCGAAGGGGATGTTCCGGGAGCGGCACTCTTCGGTGTGTCGGAGCATCGCCTCGGGGTCGTCCGCTCCGATGAGGGCAAGGTCGAGACCGCCCACCCGGTCGGCGACGGACTTGAGCTCGATCAGCCGCGCCTCGCTCATGGCACCGGTGTAGAAGGAGCCGATCTGGTTGTGGTCGGCGTCGGTGGTGCAGACAAACCGGGCCGTGTGCAGCACCTCGGAGATCCGTACGGAACCGGTGTCCACCCCGTGGCGGTCCAGCCAGGCGCGGTACTCGTCGAAGTCCGCCCCGGCCGCGCCGACGAGGATGGGTGCGGTTCCGAGCTGCCCCATGCCGAAGCAGATGTTGGCGGCGACTCCGCCGCGGCGGACGTTGAGGGTGTCCACCAAGAAGGAGAGGGAGACCGTGTGGAGCTGGTCCGCGACCAGTTGATCGGCGAAACGACCGGGGAAGGTCATGAGGTGGTCGGTGGCGATGGAGCCGGTGACTGCGATTCGCACGGCGAGGCGCTCCTGTGGAGGGGTGGCGTTGACGCTTAACGCTACCCGGTCGACGAGGTCTCGCCGTAAGGCGAAAACTACCCAATAGTAGGGCTTTTTTCCCTCTCACCATGGTGCGTACGGTGCCGGTATGAAGAACCACATCGGCGCTGCCGACCGCGACGCGGAGTTCACCCTTGCGCAGTTGCGGGGTGACTGTGCGCGAATGGCCCCCCACTGGGTGGTGCCCGCGGCGGTGTTGCCCGCTCCCGTGTTGCCGTCGAGCATCCACGGGGTCGTGGTGTCGCGTGCCTCGGCCCGACTGGTGGAGGCCATGCCCGAGTACGGGCAGTGATCCAACTCCGTCCCGGGGGAACCGTCAGGCGGTCGGCTCCGTCCCATACACACCCACGCGCCGTGGGTGTGTATGAGGCCAAGGAGCGATGCGGTGAGCAGCAGCACCCAGAACAGCGAACCCCGTGTGCGCCGTAGGCGCGCCCCGCTCGTCGCGTCCGCCATGGCGGTGCTGCTGATCGCGGGCGGTGGCGGCACCTATCTGGCGACCGTGGGCTCCAGCGGGGCCTCGGAAGGTTCCGATCGCAGTGCGGCCCGTCCGCCACAGCTTTCAGCGGACCCGAAGCAACGAGCGGGAATCGCCCCCGGAGAGCCGCCTCCTTCCGGAACCGTGCACTACCGCGCCGCGCGCTTGCCCGCCGGACCGGAGCGGGCGGCCGTGCACCGAGCGGTCGGGACGGTCGAGCGGAGTGAGGTGGATCGGCTCGCGGCGGCGCTCGGGATGTCGGGAACCCCCCGGCTGACCGGCGGGACATGGACCGTCGGCCCCGGGACCGATGGTTCCGGTCCGTTGCTCCGGGTCGACCGCAAGGCGCCGGGTGCCTGGACGTACGGCGCGTACGGGAGTGCTCCGAGCGGGGACGACTGCGCCCGGGGTGCGACCTGCCAGAAGCCGGACACCGGGACCGCCACGGGGGTCCCGGTGAGCGAGGCAGTGGCGAAGAAGGCCGCCGCGCCCCTGCTCAAGGCCCTCGGGCAGGCCGACGCCCGGACGGACGCACGACAGGTGCGCGGGGCGGTGCGGATCGTGAATGCCGACCCGGTGGTCGGCGGGTTGCCCACGTACGGCTGGACGACCGGGGTGGAGATCGGCGCGGACGGTCTGGTCGTCGGTGGGGGCGGGCGGCTGTTGAAGCCGGTGAAGTCCGACGAGCACCCGGTGTTCGATGCCCAGGAGGCGTTGGACCGGCTGAATCAGGGTGCGAGCACAGCGAGCTCGGCGGGCACTGCCGAGTGCACCACTCCGTTGCCGGGACCGGACGCGTCGACCTCGGACGTCCCCTGCGGTCCGCCCGCCTGTGCCACTCCCGTACCGCTGGAAGGCGCTCAGAAGCCGGTGCAGCCGTGCGGCACGGTCACGCCCGTGCAGCGAACGGTGACGGGTGCGGTGTTCGGGCTGTCCGCACAGCCGGTGGGGCAGGGCCAGGCGCTCGTACCGTCCTGGCTATTCCGGGTGAGTGGTGGGGCGGCCGTCGTGCAACCCGCGGTGGAGCCGGAGGTCCTTCAGGAGAAGGAGGAGGAGACCCGTCCGGCGCAGCCGGTCCGGCCTCCGAAGCCGCCGCAGAAGATCAAGCCCACCGCGCCGGTGGCGGACCCCGCCGTGCCGCGGCCCGCCGGGCGCATCGAGTCGTACGCGGTCGACGGGCGCACGCTGACGGTCACGTTCTGGGGCGGGGTGTGTTCCGACTACCGGGCGACGGCGGTCGAGAGCGGTGGTGCGGTGAAGGTGCGGATCACCGAATCCTCCCCGGACCCGGACAGGGTGTGCATCGCCCTGGCGAAGCAGTTGACGGAGACGGTGACGCTGGATCGGCCGCTCGGTGACCGGACGGTGGTGGACGCCGAGTCCGGTGGGGCGGTCGAGCGGGCCGGCTCGTCCGGCTGAGCGAACCCGGTACATGCCAAAGGGCGGCGGCCCCTCGGGGACCGCCGCCCTCGGTGCGTTCGGGGGTGACTCAGTTGAAGGAGTCGCCGCAGGCGCAGGACCCCGTGGCGTTCGGGTTGTCGATGGTGAAGCCCTGCTTCTCGATGGTGTCCACGAAGTCGATGGAGGCGCCGCCGAGGTAGGGAGCGCTCATCCGGTCGGTGACGACCTTGACTCCGTCGAAGTCCTTGACGACATCGCCGTCGAGCGAGCGCTCGTCGAAGAAGAGCTGGTAGCGCAGACCGGAGCAACCGCCGGGCTGGACGGCTACCCGCAGTGCCAGGTCCTCGCGACCTTCCTGGTCCAGCAGCGCCTTGACCTTGGCCGCTGCGGCTTCGGACAGGAGGATGCCGTCGTTCACGGTGGTGGTCTCGTCCGATACGGACATCTGCTTCATCACTCCCGGGATGGGGTCTCCCCACCAGAGGCAGGGGAAGTACGGAGACTGCTTGCAGACGGTTCAAACCGGCGGGCCCGCGGATTCATTCCGGGCCCGGGGCTTTCCTTGGCCTTCTTGTGTCTGTCTTCATGCTCGCACACCCGGCCGTGAGGGGGCACCGGCCCGCACAGGGGGGTGCGTCACATCGACGCAATGGCCATCGTCAAAGTGACGTGAAGCGGTTATCATAGATAACGTCAAATAGACGAAAAGGTCTGTGCAGAGAAAGAAAGGGTGTGTGTCGTGACCACCGCCCCACCCCGTACGGAGTCGCTCGATGTGCAGCCGACGCCGCTCGCCCTCCTGTTGCTCGGCCGCGAGGCCGACCCCAGGAGCGAGCGCGGCGTGGAGTGCCCCGGCGATCTGCCGTCCCCCTCCGACCCGGATCTGGTGGAGCGCGCCCGCGCGGCGAAGGAGAAGCTGGGCGAGAGGGTCTTCGTCCTCGGCCACCACTACCAGCGCGATGAGGTCATCCAGTTCGCCGATGTCACGGGTGACTCCTTCAAGCTGGCGCGGGAGGCGGCGGCGCGTCCGGACGCCGAGTACATCGTCTTCTGCGGCGTGCACTTCATGGCCGAGTCCGCGGACATCCTGACCTCGGCCGACCAGAAGGTGGTCCTGCCCGATCTGGCCGCCGGCTGCTCGATGGCCGACATGGCGACGGCCGAGCAGGTCGCCGAGTGCTGGGACGTGCTGACCGAGGCCGGCATAGCCGATCGGGTCGTGCCCGTCTCGTACATGAACTCCTCCGCGGACATCAAGGCGTTCACCGGCAAGCACGGTGGCACCATCTGTACCTCGTCCAATGCCAAGCGCGCCCTGGACTGGGCCTTCGAGCAGGGCGAGCAGGTCCTCTTCCTGCCCGACCAGCACCTGGGCCGCAACACCGCCGTACGGGACCTGGGCATGTCCCTCGACGACTGCGTCCTCTACAACCCGCACAAGCCCAATGGCGGACTGACCGTCGAGCAGCTGCGCTCGGCCAAGATGATCCTGTGGCGCGGCCACTGCTCGGTGCACGGCCGGTTCTCGCTGGATTCCGTACGGGAGGTCCGCGAGCGGATCCCCGGCGTCAACGTACTGGTCCACCCCGAGTGCAAGCACGAGGTCGTGTCGGCAGCGGACCACGTCGGTTCGACCGAGTACATCATCAACATGCTCGACGCCGCTCCGGCCGGGTCCGCATGGGCGATCGGCACCGAGCTGAACCTGGTCCGCCGGGTCGCCAAGGCCCACCCGGACAAGGAGGTCGTCTTCCTCGACCGGACCGTCTGCTTCTGCTCGACGATGAACCGCATCGACCTGCCCCACCTCGTGTGGACGCTGGAGTCCCTGGCCGAGGGCACCCTCGTCAACCAGATCCAGGTCGACAGCGAGACGGAGAGCTTCGCCAAGCTCGCCCTGGAGCGGATGCTGGCCCTTCCGTAGCCACCTGAAGAAGCCCCCTGAACAAACGTGGTGCCCCGGCCGTCGATGAAGGCCGGGGCACCACGTTTGTTCGTCGTCGATCGGGGGGGCCGCCGGATCAGACCTTGGCCGGGCTCGGCTCCTCGCTCTGCGCGTCCGTTTCCCCGGCCGCCGCCTCGCCCGACGTCTTCACGCGCTTGGCAGCACGCTTGTCGGCCCGGCGCTCCTTGCGGAGCTCGACCATCGCGTACAGCGTCGGTACGAGCAGCAGGGTCAGCAGCGTGGACGTGAGCAGTCCACCGATCACCACGATGGCCAGCGGCTTGGCGATGAAGCCGCCCTCTCCGGTGACGCCCAGGGCCATCGGCAGCAGGGCGAAGATCGTCGCTAGAGCGGTCATCAGGATCGGGCGAAGACGGTGTCGACCGCCCTCGATGACCGCCTCCACGACCCCGAGCCCCTGCGAACGGTACTGATTGATCAGGTCGATCAGCACGATCGCGTTGGTGACCACGATGCCGATCAGCATCAACATTCCGATCATCGCCGGAACGCCCATCGGCGTCCCCGTGAGGAGCAGCAGTCCGATCGCGCCGGTCGCCGCGAACGGGACGGAGACCAGCAGGATCAGCGGCTGGATCAGCGAACGGAACGCCGCCACCAGGAGCATGAACACGATCGCGATCGCCGCGAACATCGCCAGTGCGAGGGAGGTGAACGCCTCGTCCTGGTCCTCGGAGACTCCGCCGATGGACGCCGTGGCACCCTCCGGGAGGTCCAGGGAGTTCAGCTTGGTCTGGAGTGCGGAGCTGACCGCACCCGTGTTGTCCCCGGTCGGCTTGGCCGTGATCGTCGCGGCGCGCGCACCGTCGATGCGGGTCATCGAGACGGGTCCGGGCACCAGCTTGACCTCGGCGATGGCACCGAGCCTGACCGCACCCAGCGGCAGGTTCTGCAGCTCGGCGAGGGTCTTCGCAGGTCGTGCGGAGGTGATGACCACGTCCTGCTCGGTGTCGCCGATGACCGCCTTGGCGGACGGGGTGCCGCGCACGGCCTGGGCGACCGCCATACCGAGGGTGGCGTCGCTGAATCCGGCCTCCGCCGCCCTGGCGTTCGCCTTGACGGAGATCCGGGGGATGGACTGCGCCAGGTCGCTCTGGACGTCGGTGACGTCGTCGAGACCGGCGATCTCCTTGCGCACGGCCTCGGAGGCCGACTTGAGCGTGTCCGGATTGGCCGCCTTCACCACGACGCTCAGGTCCTGGCTGCCGAACCCGTCGCCCGAGGCGATGGTCGTGTCACCGACACCGTCGAGCTTGGCCAGTTCCGCATCGATGCGGTCCCGGACCTTCTCGTAGTCGCCGGCGTCCTTGAGGGTCATCTGATACGACGCCTGGTTGGAGCCGGTGCCGCCGCCGAAGGCCGCCATGAAGCCGGAGGAACCAACCGTGACCTGGTAGTTCTTCAACTCGTCAAGGCCGGAGAGCACCTGCTCGACCTTCTTGGCTGCGGCGTCCGACGCCTCCAGGCTGGTACCGGCCGGCAGCTCCTGCTTGATCGACATGACCTCCTGCTCGCCCTGGTCGAAGAAGTTGGTCTTCAACAGCCCACCCATGCCGAAGGTGGCGAACAGGACGACGACCGCGATGCCGATGCTGGTCAGACGACGCCGGGTGGCGAAGCGCAGGACCGGGACGTACATCCGCTGGAGTCGGCTGCGCTCCTCCTGCTCCTCGGCGATGCGACGGGCCTCGTCGGCGTCCAGTCCCCGTACCGCCTTGGGCGCGCGCAGGAACCAGAACGAGAGCACCGGCACGACGGTGAGCGACACCAGCAGCGAGGCCAGCAGGGCCGCGGTGACGGTGAGGGAGAACGAGCCGAAGAGTTCGCCGACCATGCCGCCGACCAGACCGATCGGCAAGAACACCGCGACGGTCGTCAGGGTGGATGCGGTGACCGCTCCCGCGACCTCCTTGACGGCGTTGATGATCGCGCTCTCGCGCTCCTCGCCGTAGCCGAGGTGACGCTTGATGTTCTCCAGGACCACGATCGAGTCGTCGACGACCCGGCCGATGGCGATGGTGAGCGCGCCCAGGGTGAGCATGTTGAGGGAGAGGTCACGGGTCCACAGCACGATCAGTGCGAGGACCACCGACAGCGGAATGGAGACCGCCGTGACCAGGGTGGAGCGCAGCGAGGCGAGGAAGACCAGGATCACGATCACCGCGAAGAGGAGTCCCAGTGCTCCCTCGGTGGTGAGTCCGGAGATCGCCTTGGAGACCGCGGGCCCCTGGTCGGAGACCACGGACAGTTCGGCCCCGGAGCCGAGGTCCCTGCGCAGTTCGGGCAGCTTGTCCTGGACCGCTTCGGAGATGGCGACGGCGCTGCCGTCGTTGTCCATGGTCGCGAGGACGGCGAGGCTGGGCTTGCCGTTGGTACGGGTGAGGGAGACGGCCGTGGCGGGCGCCTGCTGGACGGTGGCGACGTCGGCCAGACGCACCGGCTTGCCCTTGGCGGGCGCCGGGGGAAGGATCCGCAGTTCCTGGATCTGCTGGACGCTGGTGAAGCCACCACCGACCTGGACCGTGCGGCTCTTGCCGTCCTCGCTGAACGAACCCGCGGGGACGGTGGCTCCACCGGCACGCAGTGCCTCGGCGAGGACGGCGGTGTTCAGACCGGCCCCGGCCAGTTTGGCGTCATCGGGCGTGACGGAGATCTGGAGGTCCTGGACACCGTCGATGGTGACCTGTCCGACGCCGTCGATGTCCTCCAGGGCGGGGACGACCGTACGCTCCAACTGGTCGGCGAGCGTCTGCTGGTCCTTGGCGGAGGTGACCGCGAGGACGACGGTCGGGATGTCGTCCGTCGAACCCGCGATGACCTGTGGGTCGACGGTGTCGGGGAGCTGCGCCCTGGCCCGGTTGACCGCCTGCTGCACATCGGCGACGAGTTGCTTGGTGCCGTCCCCGTACTCGAAGCTGGCCATGATCACGGCGTTGCCTTCGCTCGCCGTGGAGGTGATGCCCTTGATGCCGTCGACTGCTTCCAAGGAGCTTTCGAGCGGCTCCACGACCTGCTTCTCGACCACATCGGGGGACGCGCCCTCGTAGGGGGCGAGCACCGAGACCATGGGCAGTTCGATGGAGGGCAGCAACTGCTGCTTGAGCTGGGGTATGGCAATCGCGCCGAAAACGATCGCGACGATCGACATCAGCCCGACCAGGGCGCGTTGTTTCAGGCTGAACTGAGACAGCCAGGACATGGGGACTCTCTTCTGTGACTCGCGGCAGGCAGGGAGCGGAGGGTTCGACCGGGGGCGGACGTGCGCGCACGGACCGCCAGAACCCCGCTAATACCATCAGCCATCGAATCGGCCCGACTGTCGGCCCCAGGTCCCGTTTCTTTATCTGAGGCATACCGCGGTTGGAGTACGGGAGGGAGCCGGATCACTCCACCCTTGGACGTACCAGTCCGGACTCGTACGCCGTGACCACCAGTTGGGCCCGGTCGCGCGCACCGAGCTTGGCCATGGCCCGATTGACGTGGGTCTTGACGGTGAGGGGGCTCACCTGGAGGCGTTCGGCGATCTCGTCGTTGGTGTGCCCACCGGCCACCAGGACGAGCACCTCGCGCTCCCGGCTGGTGAGAGCGCCGAGGCGCTCGGAGTAGCTCTCGGACTCCTGGGTGTCCATGTCGCCGCCCTGGGCCAGGAACTTGGCGATCAGGCCCTTGGTCGCGACCGGTGAGAGCAGGGCGTCACCCGCCGCCGCTATCCGGATCGCGTTGAGCAGTTCATCGGGCTCGGCCCCCTTGCCCAGGAAGCCGGACGCCCCCGCCCGCAGCGACTGGACCACGTACTCGTCCACCTCGAAGGTCGTCAGCATCACCACCCGGACCGCGGACAGCTCCGGGTCCGCGCTGATCATGCGGGTGGCGGCCAGTCCGTCGGTGCCCGGCATCCTGATGTCCATCAGAACGACGTCCGCACGCGTGGCACGGGCGAGGGCGACCGCCTCCGCTCCGTCCGCGGCCTCGCCGACGACCTCCATGTCGGGCTCGGAGTCCACCAGGACGCGGAACGCGCTGCGCAGGAGCGTCTGGTCATCGGCGAGCAGCACCCTGATCGTCATCTGTTCTCCCCCGTACGAACCGTGAGGGGCAGTATCGCCTGCACTCTGAATCCGCCGCCGTATCGGGGGCCCGCGCTGAGCCGGCCGCCGAGTGCGGTGACCCGCTCGCGCATCCCGAGCAGACCGTGGCCCCCTCCCCCGGGCTCCGGGTGAGCGCCGGCGCCGGGCGGCGGTCCCCCCGGATGGACCTCCTCGCAGCCCGCCGGGCAGAGCTCCGGGGCCTTCCCGTTGTCGAGGACCGTGACTTCCAGGGTGGCCCCGACCCGAATGACGCTGACCTCGGCCGTCGCTTCCCGGCCGGCGTGCTTCTGCACATTGGTCAGCGCCTCCTGGATGATCCGGTACGCGGCGAGATCGACGGCTGACGGCGGACGGGCACCGTCGTCCGCGCGGGCCACCTCCACCGGCAGGCCGGCCTGTCGGAAGGTGGTGACGAGGGCGTCGAGGACATCGAGGCCGGGCGCCGGCTCGGTGGGGGCCTCGGGGTCCCCGGACTGTCGCAGCAGTCCGACGGTGGCACGCAGTTCGTTGAGCGCGGAACGACTCGCTTCCCGTACATGCGCCAGTGCCTCCTTCGCCTGGTCGGGGCGCCGGTCCATCACATGTGCGGCGACCCCCGCCTGCACGTTGACCAGGGCGATGTGGTGGGCGACCACGTCATGGAGATCACGGGCGATCCGGAGCCGCTCCTCGGCCACCCGACGACGGGCCTCCTCCTCGCGGGTGCGCTCGGCCCGTTCGGCGCGTTCCCTGATGGCGTCGACGAACGCGCGTCGGCTGCGGACCGCGTCCCCCGCGGCGGCGGCCATTCCGGTCCAGGCGAAGATGCCCAGGTTCTCCTGGGTGTACCAGGGGGTCGAGCCGAAGAACATCGCGGTGCCGGTGAGCACGGTCATGGCGAGGAGCCCGACCCGCCAGGTGGTGGGCCGATCGGTACGGGAACCGACGGTGTACAGGGCGATCACCGCGCTCATCACCACCGGGGCGGCGGGATCGCCGACGATCAGCTCGATGACGGAGAGCAGCCCGGTGAAGAGGAGCACGCACATCGGCCTGCTGCGTCGTAGGACGAGCGCGGCCGAGACCACGGCGATCAGCAGGACGCTGCGCAGCTCGGGGGTGCGGGCGCCGAACTCGGGCCCGTGCTTGCCGTAGGGCTCGGCGAAGGATCCGATGACCATGCAGATCAGGACCGTCACGGCCAGCGAACCGTCGAGGGCCAACGGGTGCTCGCGGAGCCAGCGCTGGGAGCGGGCGAAGCCGGAGGCGAGTGAGGTCACGCCAGGAACGGTACGACGTGACCCCAGGGCCGGGTAAGGCGCTTCCCCTGCCCTTCTCCCGCGGTCATGGGTACGACCTGTGCGGGAAGGGCCCGGAGGTGGGAAGGGAAGGCGGTCCCCGGCGGCCCGGAGCCCGGGAAACGGGAGCTCGGGACACCGGGGATCAGGTCGGCCGGGGTCGGGTCAGCCGGGGAGTCCGGGGATCAGCCCGTCGTCGCCGAGCATCGCGCGCACGTCCTCCAACGTCGCGTCCGCTGCCGGGAGGATCAGCTCCGACGGCTCCAGAGCATCATCGGGCAGCGGCTCCCCGAGTGCGTGGACGCGCTCCAGGAGCGCGCCGAGAGTCCGGCGGAAGCCGGGACCGTCACCCCGCTCCATCTCGGCGAGCAGCTCGTCGTCGAGCTTGTTCAGTTCGGCGAAGTGGGTGTCAGCCAGCTTCACCTGACCCTCCCCCATGATCCGTACGATCATGACGAGTCCCTACTGGTCGAAGTCACTCGGGCACGTGCGGGGCAGTGCTGGTGCCGGGTGCCCGACCGGGACCTGACGGTCCCGCTGGGCTCCTGGCGGTCGTTTTATGCCGGGGCAGATTGTGTTGGGGCTTGTTGGGGCTGGTCGAACGCCATCAGTTCTTGTCGAAGTTGGGCTTGTTCGTGTGCTGCTGGCCGGAAGCGTCCTGCGGGGCTCCCTTGTTCCCTTCGATGGCCTGCTGGGAGGAGCTGCTGCCACCCGCCAGCTCCGCCTTCATCCGCTGGAGCTCCAGCTCTACATCCGTACCACCGGAGATGCGGTCCAGCTCGGCGGCGATGTCGTCCTTCGCCATGCCGGACGGGTCGTCCAGCGCGCCGGAGGCGAGCAGCTCGTCGATGGCCCCGGCCCTGGCCTGGAGCTGCGCGGTCTTGTCCTCGGCCCGCTGAATGGCCAGGCCGACGTCGCCCATCTCCTCCGAAATGCCGGAGAACGCCTCACCGATCCGCGTCTGCGCCTGAGCGGCGGTGTAGGTCGCCTTGATCGTCTCCTTCTTGGTGCGGAAGGCGTCGACCTTGGCCTGGAGGCGCTGAGCCGCGAGGGTGAGCTTCTCCTCCTCGCCCTGAAGGGTCTGGTGCTGCACTTCGAGGTCGCTGATCTGCTGCTGTAGCGCGGCACGGCGGGAGAGCGCCTCACGCGCCAGGTCCTCACGGCCCAGCGCCAGCGCCTTGCGGCCCTGGTCCTCCAGCTTGGAGGACTGGCCTTGGAGCTGATTCACCTGTAGTTCGAGGCGCTTGCGCGAGGTGGCCACATCGGCGACGCCCCGACGCACCTTTTGCAACAGCTCCAGTTGCTTCTGATATGAGTAATCCAGGGTTTCGCGCGGGTCTTCGGCCCGATCCAGGGCCTTATTTGCCTTCGCGCGGAAGATCATCCCCATACGCTTCATGACACCGCTCATGGGCTTCGCGCGCCCCCTTCTGACGGACTCCGGCTCCAGCACTCCAACAGAACCCACAGTACGGGCCCTACATCCATTACCGCACTGTTCGAGCGCTGATGCGCTCATCCCCAAGGACGACTGCGGACAGCTTCCGATCCGGCGCAGGGAGTAGACGGCCGTCAGGGAAAGCTCAGGAACCCCAGGGGAACTCCACGCAATGCGCGTTCTGTCCCTTCTGCCCCCTACAGACGCTTGGTGTTGCCGGATCGTTCCCCTCCGGCGTTGGGTCCATGCCTGCCACCCCGTACCCTTGGGTTTTGTGTTCCGTAGCCGTGCCAAGACAGAGAAGGCCCCCACCGATCAGGTGACGGCGGACCTCTCCAAGCAGCCCCGCGATCCCGAGGCCCCCAAGGGCCGCCCCACGCCCAAGCGCAGTGAGGCCCAGACCCAGCGACGCCGTGCCGCCAGCACGCCGGTCGACCGCAAGGAGGCCATGAAGCGTGCGCGTGAGACGCGCCGCTCCAATCTGGCCCGCCAGCGCGAGGCCCTCGCCAGCGGTGACGAGCGGTACCTGCCCGCTCGTGACAAGGGCCCGGTGCGGCGCTTCGTCCGGGACTTCGTCGACTCGCGCTTCTGCATCGCCGAGTTCTTCCTGCCGATCGCCGTCCTGATCCTCATCATGAGCCTGATCCAGAACCGACAGATGCAGAACATCGCTCTGCTGGTCTGGCTGGGCGTCATCGTGATGATCGTCGTGGACTCGATCGGGCTCGCCATCCGACTGAAGAAGCAGTTGCGCGAGCGCTACCCGGACGAGCCGAAGCGCGGCGCAGTTGCCTACGGGCTGATGCGCACGCTCCAGCTGCGACGGCTTCGCCTGCCGAAGCCGCAGGTCAAGCGTGGAGAGCGACCCTGAGCAGCCAGACCCCCGGGGGTACGGTCACCGTGCCCGACGGGCCGGAAGGACGGACCGCTTCGCTCGCCCCCGTACTGCGGGGCGGACTGAAGGAAACCGTCCGCCAGGAACTGGTGGCCCGCCAACTCGACGAGCAGATGGCCGCGCGGTACCCGGTCGGCCAGCGACTGCGGATACTCGACGTGGGCATGGGCCGGGGCGTCCAAGCGCTCCGGCTGGCCCGCGCGGGGCACACCATCACCGGACTGGAATCCGACGCCGGCCTGCTACGGGCCGCCCAGGAGTCCCTGGCGACCGAACCCGCCGGCATCCGTGAACGCGTCCGCTTCATCGAAGGCGCCTGTCGTGAGACCGGCGTCCACTTCCTGCCCGGCAGCTTCGACGTGGTCCTCTGCCACGGCGTGCTGATGTCCGAACCGGAACCTGACGCCATGCTCGCGGGCCTCGCCCGGATGCTGGCGCCCGGCGGGCTGCTCTCCCTGCTCGTGCGCAACGGGGACGCACTGGCGTTCGCCCCCGGACTGAGCGGGGACTGGGACGCGACACTGGCCGCCTTCGACTCGGACGTCCGGACCGACCGCGGCGGGACCGTGGAGCGGGCCGATCGGCTCCAGGCCCTGACCGCGGCACTGGCGGGCATCGCCGCCCCCCTGCACGCCTGGTACGGCGTACAGGTGTTCACCGAGCGAGGCGCGGACACCGAGATTCCCGCGGCCACCGCGCTGGAACGCCTCCTGGCCGCCGAGGACCGCGCGGGGCGCACCGACCCCTACCGGCAGATCGCCGCACTGCTGCATCTGTGCGGGGTACGGGGCTGACGCCCCGGCGGGGGGCGGTTGATGCCTCGCGCCAGTCAGGTGGGGGCGGGGATTTCGCGTCATCGTGGAAGTGAGCACCGCCAAAACCACCCCGCGCCCCGCCGAAACCGCCGCGAACGGGGTACCGCCCGCCGACTCCGGCACGACGAGCGACACCGCGCCCGTTCGGTTGCCCGCCCGCGAAACCTGGCGTGCGTTGTACTCGCACTTCAAGCCACACCGCTGGACCGTGGCCTTCGGCGCCTCCCTCGCCCTCGTCGGCACCGTGGCCGGATTGGCCCAGCCACTCGCCGCCAAGTCCCTCGTCGATCGCCTCGGCAACAACGAGTCGATCACCGGCGTACTGTTCCTGCTCACCGGGCTGGTGATCATCGGCACCGCGATCGAGGCGGTGGGGGCGTACATCCTGGAACGCACCGCGGAATCCGTGGTGCTGGCGGCCCGCCGCTCCCTGATCGGACGTCTGCTCCGACTGCGGCTGCCCGAGATGGAACGGACCCAACCGGGCGATCTAATGTCCCGCGTCACATCGGACACCACCCTGCTGCGTGCCGTGACCACCCAGTCGATCGTCTCCGCGGCCACGGGAGGAATCGCATTCGTCGCCACCATCGTGCTGATGGCCGTCATGGACCCGGTCCTCCTCGGGGTCACGCTCGCGGTGATCGTGCTGATCGGAGGCTGCGTCGCCCTGGTGATGCCGAAGATCTCCCGGGCGACCCAGCGGGCACAGGAAGCCGTGGCGGAGATCTCGACCGTTCTGGAACGAGCGTTCGGAGCATTCCGTACGGTCAAGGCGTCGGGCGCGGAAGAACGCGAAACCGCGGTCGTCACCGCAGCAGCAACCGAAGCCTGGCGATACGGCGTGCGCTCCGCGAAATGGCAGTCCGTGGCGTGGTCGTCGGTGGGACTCGCCGTCCAGGTGTCCTTCCTCGCGGTCCTCGGGATCGGCGGGGCACGAGTGGCGTCCGGTGCGATCTCCATCTCGACGCTCGTCGCCTTCCTCCTCTTCCTCTTCTATCTGATCGACCCGGTGTCACGGATGGTGGAGGCGGCCACCCAGTACCAGCAGGGCTCGGCCGCCATCGCCCGCATCGTCGAAGCCGAACAACTGGCGACGGAGGAGACGGGGAGTGGCGGGCCCGTGCCCGCGAAGCGCGCCGAACCGGCTTCAGTGATGTTCGACGAGGTCGCCTTCCGCTACCGGGACGATCTGCCACAGGTCCACCACGGGGTCTCCTTCGACATCCCGGGAGGTGGAATGACCGCCTTCGTCGGCCCGTCGGGCGCCGGCAAGACGACGGTCTTCGCCCTCATCGAACGGTTCTACGAAGTGGGCGGCGGACGCGTCCTGGTGGACGGCAAGGACGTACGCGATTGGCCCCTAGCCGAACTCCGAGCGGCCATGGGGTACGTGGAACAGGACGCACCGGTCCTGGCAGGCACCCTGCGTGACAACCTCCTCTTCGCCGCACCCGACGCCACGGACGAGGACATCGCGGAAGTCCTGGTGAAGGCACGCCTGGACACGCTGGTGGGGCGTCTCCCCGACGGGCTCGACACCCTCGTGGGCCACCGGGGCTCCAAACTCTCCGGCGGCGAACGCCAACGGGTCGCGATAGCCCGCGCCCTGCTGCGCAAACCACGACTGCTCCTGATGGACGAGGCGACCTCCCAACTGGACGCGGTGAACGAGCTGGCCCTACGCGACGTGGTCGCGGAAGTGGCCCGCGAAGTGACCGTCCTGGTGGTCGCCCACCGGCTCTCGACCGTGACACTGGCCGACCGCATCGTGGTGATGGACGCGGGGAAGGTGCGCGCGGTGGGGACGCACGCGGATCTGGTGGCGGGGGATGCGCTGTACGGGGAACTGGCTGCGACGCAGTTCCTGGTTTCGGGGGGTGCTTCCGTGACGAAGCCCGCTCTTTGAGCTCCGCTCTGGGGGGTGGGGGGGCTGGCGCTGGGCCTTTGCCCGGGGTTGGGGTGCGGGGGGTTCTGGCTTTCGCTTGGTCCGGGTGGGGCTCGTTTGTTGGGTTCCGCCTTGGGGGGTGGCGGGGTTCCGTCCTCAAGCGCCGGACGGGCTGGGTTTGCTCGGGTTTTGGGGGGCTGGGGTTTGGGGGGTCCGGGTGCGGGTCTTG